>JAFEGB010000146.1 GCA_018240295.1 Pseudomonadota bacterium | reverse complement strand
GGTGGCGCTGCACGGCTCGCTGCTGGCACTGGCGCTGCTGACGCTGAGCCCGCATGTGATGCCGCCGCCCCCGGCTGCGCCGAAGCCGCCGGAGTCGGGCGAGATCATCCAGGCCACCGTCGTCGATGAGGCGAAGGTCGCTGCCGAGGTCCAGCGCCTCGAAGCCGCCGAGCGCCAGAAGCGCGAGGCCGAGGCCGCACACCAGCGCCAGCTCGACCAGCAGGCACGCGCCGCCGAGGAGCGGCGCGCCCGCGAGGAACAGCGGCTGAAGGATCTGCAGGCCCGCCAGGAGGAAGCCGCCCGTCGTGCCGAGGCCGAGCAGCGCCGGCAGGAGGAAGCCACGCGCCGGGCCGAGGCCGAGCAGCGCCGGCAGGAGGATGCCGCGCGTCGCGCCGAAGCCGAGACGAAGCAGCGCCTCGCGCAGCTCGCCCAGCAGCAGCAGGAGGCCGAACGCAAGGCGCAGGAAGCCCGCGCCAAGGCCGACGCCGACGCCAGAGCCGCCCGCGTCGCCGAGGAACGCCGCGAGGCCGAGGAAAAGCGTGCCGCCGATGCGAAGGCCAAAGCCGAAGCCGAAGCCAGAGCGCGCGCCGAGGCCGCGAGAAAGGCCGAGGCCGAAAAAAAAAAGCTAGCGGCTGAGGCCGAGGCCCGCGAGAAGGCCGAAGACGAGGCCCGGGAGAAAGCCGAAGCGGCGAAGAAGGCAGCCGCAGCCGCCAGGGCGAAGGCCGACGCCGATGCAAAGGCCAAAGCCGATGCCGATGCGAAGGCCAAGGCCGCCAGGGTGGAAGCCGATGCCAAGGCCAAAGCCGACGCCGATGCGAAGGCCAGGGCCGCCAGGGCGGAAGCCGATGCCAAGGCCAAAGCCGATGCCGATGCGAAGGCCAAGGCCGCCAGGGCGGAAGCCGATGCCAAGGCCAGAGCCGACGCCGATGCGAAGGCCAAGGCCGACGCGAAGGCCAAAGCCGAAGCCGAGGCCAAGGCCAGGGCGGATGCCGAAGCCAAGGCCGCGGCAGCGCGGAAGGATCTCGCCGACCTGCTCGCACGCGAGGCCAAGGAGCGTGCCGCCCAGCAGCAGGTCACGGCGGCGGCGCTCAGCGCCTACCAGAGCCTGCTGGTCAACCACGTCGAGCCGCGCTACCAGCCGCCGCCGGCCTGCCCCGAGGGCGGGGTCGCGGACATTTCGATTAAGCTGTCGCCGGGCGGCGAGGTCGTCTCGGCCAGCGTGCGGCGCAGCAGCGGCAATGCCGTCTGCGACGGCGCCGCACTCGCCGCACTGAAGCGCGCCTCGCCGCTGCCGCTGCCACGCGATCCCGTGCTGGCCGAGCGGCTGCAGCAGGAAAGCTTCGTGTTCAAGTTCAAGGTTGCCGAGTGAGGAAGCGCAGGGTGCTCAAGACTCTCCCGACGCGCGCGCGAGCCTTTGCCGCGCTGTTGCTGACGCTGGCCGCCGTGACCACGGCCCGCGCCGAACTGACCATCGAGATCGTCAAGGGTGTCGAAGGGGCGCTGCCCATTGCGATTGCACCGTTCGGCGGCAACGCCGGGCTGCCGGCCGACATCGCCGCGATCATCACGGCCGATCTCAAGCGCAGCGGCCGCTTCTCGCCGCTCGCATCGAGCCAGTACGCCGACCGCCCGACCGAGCTGTCGCAGGTCAACTACGCGAGCTTCCGCTCGATCGGCGTGCCGCACCTCGCGGTCGGTCAGGTGCGCGCCGGCGGGGCCGGCTACGCCGTGCAGTTCCAGCTCGCCGATGTCTATCAGGGCTCGCAGCTGCTCGGCAGCAGCTTCGACGTGCGCAGCGGCGACCTGCGGCGCGTCGCGCACCACATCGCCGACCTGATCTACGAGAAGCTCACCGGCGAGAAGGGCGCGTTCAACACGCGCATCGCCTACGTCACCGCGCGCGGCACCAGCAGCTACACGCTGGTGGTCGCCGATTCCGACGGCTACAACCCGCAGGTCGTGCTGCGCTCGCCGCTGCCGGTGATGTCGCCGGCCTGGTCGCCGGATGGCAGCAAGCTCGCCTACGTCAGCTTCGAGAACCGTGCCGCGCAGATCGTCGTGCAAAACGTCTTCACCGGCGCTCGCCAGACCATCTCGGCCTCGCCCGGCATCAACGGTGCGCCGGCCTGGTCGCCGGACGGCAGCCAGCTCGCATTCACGCTGTCGAAGGACGGCAACCCCGAGATCTACCGCTACGACCTCGCCTCGCGCCAGACGCAGCGCCTGACCAGCACCTCGGCGATCGACACCGAGGCCACGTGGTCGCCGGACGGCGGCTCAATCGTGTTCACGTCCGATCGCGGCGGCGGTCCGCAGCTCTACCGGATGCCGGCGAGCGGCGGCGGCGCCGAGCGCCTGACCTTCTCCGGCGACTACAACTCGCGGCCGACCTTCTCGCCGGACGGCAAGAGCATCGCCTACGTCACGCGCAGCGGCGGACGCTTCCACATCGCCGTCATGGACGCGAGCGGCCGCAACACCCGCCTGCTGACCGACGGCGGCATGGACGAATCACCGAGCTTCGCGCCGAACGGCGGCATGATCCTCTACGCCACGCAGCAGGGCGGGCGCGGCGTGCTCGCGGCCGTGTCCACCGACGGCCGCGTCAGGCAGACGCTGCTGTCGACCGACGGCGAAGTCCGCGAACCCGCGTGGTCGCCGTACGGCCGCTGAACCGCAGCCCTCCGATCCGCCCCGATCCCGAAGAACCCGCACAGGAATCCGATCCGAACATGAACGCCGAGCGCATCCCGACCCCGAAGAACCGCTCCCTGCAGACGCTGAAGACCGTGCTCGCCGCCGCCACGCTGGCAACGCTTGCCGCCTGCTCCTCGACCGGCAGCACCTCCGGCGATGGTTCCAGCGGCAGCGGCGGCAGCGGCACCGGAGCCTACGGCGCCAGTGCCGGCGGCCAGTACGGCAGCGGCGGTGCCTACGGCAGCGGCGGCCCGGCCGGCGGCTACGTCGGCGGCCCCGGTGCCACGCAGGAGCAGCGCGTCGTGTACTTCGACTACGACAGCGCCGACATCCGCGCCGACTCGCGGCCGATCATCCAGGCGCACGCGCAGTACCTGCAGCAGACGCCGGGCTCGGTGGCGATCCTCGAAGGCCACGCCGACGAGCGCGGCAGCCGCGAATACAACATCGCCCTCGGCGAGCGGCGCAGCGTCGCGGTGCGTCGCGCCATGGAAGCGCTCGGCGTGCAGCCGAACCAGATGCGCACGGTCAGCTACGGCGAGGAGCGCCCGGCCGTCGGCGGCCACGACGAGAGCGCCTACGCGCAGAACCGTCGCGTCGAGATCGCCTACTGAGCCGCGCCGCCGCCATGACCGCCGCCGCGTTGCGCCGCCTCGCCCTCGCGACCGCCCTGCTCGCCGCGCTGCCCGCCGGCGCCCAGCAGCGCGACCAGTCCTCGCTGATCTACGAGCTGCTCGATCGCATCAACCAGCTCGAAGACGAAGTCCGCCAGCTGCGCGGCGACGTCGAGATGCTGCGCTACCGCCAGGAACAGGGCGCGCACGCCCAGCCGGCGCCGGCAGCCCCGCCGGTGGCGAGCACCCGTCCGGCCCCGCCGCCGGCACCGGCCGCCCCCGATGCGCCTCCGCCGCCGGCCGCCGGCCCCGGCAACGAGCGCGCGGCGTTCGACGAGGCGATCAACTACCTGCGCGCCGGGCGCTTCGACCAGGCAGCTCCGGCGCTCGACGAGTTCGTGAACCGCTACCCGTCGAGTCCGCTGACGCCGAGCGCGGCCTACTGGCTCGGCGAGGCGCGCTACGCGCTGCGCGACTACGGCGGCGCCCGCGATGCCTTCCTGAAGTTCGGCGCGAGCTACCCGACCAGCGACAAGCTGCCGGACGCGATGCTGAAGCTCGGCTTCAGCTATCAGGAACTCGGCGACCCCTCGCGCGCCCGCGAAGTGCTGCAGCGCCTGACCCAGGCCTACCCCGGCACCAGCGCCGCGCAGCAGGCGCAGGCACGCTTGCAGCAGATGCGCTGAAACGCTGGCGGCGAGGGTCCGCGGTTGGCCGGCGCGGACACCTCGGGTATAGTGCGCGTCCGTTTTTTGCCAGCCGGCCCCGCGCCGTCGCGGCGAGACTTCCGGGGCGGTAGCTCAATGGCAGAGCATCCGACTTTTAATCGGCAGGTTGAGGGTTCGAGCCCCTCCCGCCCCACCAATCCTTGCCGAAGCTTCCCGAAGGCCGGCCCCTGCGCCGGCCTTCGTCATTTCCGGGCACCGGGCTCAGCTGACGCGCCCGCCGAAGGCCACCTCGCGCTCGCCCTCGACGAAAGCCCCGAAACCCTGCCACCAGCTGCCGGCCTGCGGCCAGTGCAGTGCCATCGTGCCGGCGTGCGGGTGATAGGCGGCGGTATACAGCGTGCCCCAGCCGCGGACGTGGCCGTTGCGGTACAGCGGCGGCACCAGGAAGTGGCCGGTCAGCGCGTCGGCGTTCTGGTAGGGCGCATCGACGCAGAAGCGCAGGTATTCGTCGCGGCGCACCGTCTCCCAGGTGCGGGCATGGTCCGGCATCTCGATCGAGCCCTGATGATTGGTCGACACGCGCTCCTGTGACACCAGCGGCGGCCGGTCCGGGCCGAGGTAGACGGTGGCGTGCTGGCCGCCGCGATCGACCAGCGCGACGTTGTAGGCCATGTGCACCGGCACGCGCGTCAGCACCGCCAGCGCATCGGGCACGTCGCGGCAGAACTCCAGCACGTAGCGCAGGATCAGCGTGATGCCGAAGCCGTCGCCGACCGCGCGCCGGCCGCCGAAGGCCATCGAGACCGCAAGGCCGTGGCCGTTCATGCCGTCGAGCACGCCCCACAGGCAGTCCGACATCGCGATCACCGGCGTCGAGTTCCAGTGCGTGTACAGCAGCACGCCGTCGGCCAGGCGTGGCGAGTAGTCGTAGTTGCGCACCAGCGCCACCGATTCGCGCGCCCAGGCCGCCTGCGAGCAGCCGGCCAGAAACGGCGTCGGCTGGTACAGCGACAGGAAGCGCGCCGTGCGGTCGCCGTCGCCGACCGCGGCCAGCACGCGTTCGAAGGTCGGCCACAGCTCCGGCAGCCAGTGACGCAGCGCCCGCTCGCAGGCGAGCCACGACGGCCGCGCCGCATCGCCCTCGCGCAGGAACCAGCGTTCGTAGCCGGGTTTCGAGCGCGCATACAGCGCCGCAAGCCGTTCGCCGGGCTGATCCTCGCGGATCGCGCGAAAGTGCATCGCGGCGACCGGCGCCTCGTAGTCCTCGGGCGGAGCGGGTGGTGGCGGGACGGGATGTTCGATGCTCGGGTTCACGGCGGCGATCCTCGACGATCGGCAGATCGGGCCGCTCCGTGGCCGGACAGGGGAAATCCGACGGTTGTGCCTTCAGTGCGCGCCGCCGGCAAGCCCCGGCTGCGGTTTCAGGCCGGGCCGACGCTGCGCTTCAGGGCCGGCCAGCAGGCGGCGAGCAGCACGCTGCGCAGCACGAAGAACAGCATCAGCGCCGCCCACAGCCCGTGATTGCCCCAGCGCGGCAGCCACCACCAGAGCGCCAGCGCGTAGCCGCCGGCGGCGAGCACCATCATGTCGCGCAGCGGTGCGGTGCGCGTGGCACCGAAGAACAGGCCATCGAACTGGAAGGCCGCGACGCCGGCGATCGGCGAGAGCACCAGCCACGGCAGGCAGGCATCGGCGAGCGCGCGCACCTCGGCACTGACCGTGATCAGGGCGATCAGTGCGTCACCGGCCAGCCAGAACAGCCCGGCCAGCAGCAGCGCGCACGCGAATGCCAGCTCGCCGGTGCGGCGCGCGACCGCGGCGAGCGCGGCGCGATCGCCGGCCCCGACCGCGGCCCCGCCCCAGACCTCGGCGGCGTTCGCGAAGCCGTCGAGAAAATACGCACCGGCCACCAGCCACTGCATCAGCACCTGATTGGCGGCCAGCGTCGCGGTCGAAAGCGTGCCGCCGAAGCGCGTGAACGAGGCGAGCGTCAGCGTCAGCACCAGCGTGCGCAGCAGGATGTCGCGGTTGGCGCGCATCAGCCGCGCAAACTGCGCGCGCCCGCCGCTGCACACCGCCCGCAGCACGGCCGGTGCGAACTGCGCGCGCACGGCCGGCAGCCCCAGCGTCGCCAGACAGGTCAGCATCTCGGCGAGCGCGGTGCCGAGTCCGGCCCCGGCCGGGCCGAGGCCGAAGCCGAGCACGAACAGCGCGGTCAGCGCGGCGTTGCCGCCGTTCATCGCCAGCTGCAGGCCGAGCACGAGGCGCGCCCGGCGCTGGCCGATCAGCCAGGCGGCGAGCGCGTAATTGGCAAGCGCGAACGGCGCGGCGGCGATGCGCCAGCCGTAATAGGCGCGTGCCGCGGTTTCGACCTCGGGAGCACTCGTCATCAGCCCGAAGGCCAGCGCCGCGATCGGTGCCTGCAGCAGGATCAGCACCGTGCCGATCAGCGCCGCCAGCGCCAGCGGGCGCAGCAGCGCCGCGGCCAGCTCCGTGGCATCGCCGGCGCCGAGCGCCTGTGCGGTCAGGCCGACCGTGCTCTGGCGCAGGAACGAGAAGGCCCAGAACAGCACGGTCAGCACCGTCGAGCCGACCGCGACCGCGGCGATCAGCGCCGGATCGGGCGAACGGCCCATGATCGCGGTGTCGACGATGCCGAGCAGCGGCGTCGTGAGGTTGGCGAGCATCACCGGCGCCGCGAAGCGCAGGATCGCCGCGCGCGACGGTACGGCGGTCGCGGCGTCCGTCAAATCACGCGGACCCGCTGCGTGCCGCGCCAGAGCGCACCGGCGGCGACCGACACCGGCGTGCGCACGATGGCCGCCTCGACGCAGACGTAGCGGCGCCAGGCCCCGGCTTCGAGATCGGCGAGTGCTGCGCCTTTCTCCGGCCCGGGGTTCCAGATCACGGCGTCCGGAAAGCCGTCGGCCTCGATCTGCAGCGTGCCGGCACCGGTCGCGAGCCGGATCGCTCCGCGCACGCCGGTGTACACGCGATCGACTTCGGCGCCGAAGCAAAGCGGCGCGCCATCGGGCGAATGGTCGATGCCACCACCGGCTGCCGCCGCGCCGGCGTGGTCGCGATACGGATGCGCTTCCAGACCGTTGACGCGGGCGGCGTCGAGGTCGGTGACGGCGAAGTAGGTATGCAGCGCGCCGGTGAACGACAGCGGCGCCTCGCCGGTGTTGTGCACGGCCAGCGTCACGGCCAGCGTGTCGCCGGCCGCGAGCAGTTCGAGTTCGCAGCGGAAGGCCTGCGGCCACAGCGCGCGGGTCGCGGCATCGGCTTCGAGTGCATAGGTCAGCCGCGCGCGGCCGTCAGCAGCGGTGCCGGCCGCCGTGCACTGCCAGATCCGATCGCGCACGAAGCCGTGCTTCGGCAGCGGCCCGAAGCCCGAGAACTGCGGGAAGCACACCGGCACGCCGCCGCGGATCGCGACGCCGGGCGCCGGCTGGCTGAGCGGACTCAGGAACAGGCGCTCGCGGCCGTCCGGGGTCTGCCACGACAGCAGATGGCCGCCGTGGCGGCAGGCGGCGAGCACGGCGCCATCGCTGGCACGGGCGTGGTTGCGTTCCATGGACGGTGACTCCGGCAGCAGTTCAGCGATCCAGCGCGAGCTTCGCCGCCAGCCCGACGAACAGGCCGCCGGTGCTGGCCTTGAACCAGCGCTGCACGGCGGCCCGGCCGCGGAAGTGCCGGGTCGCGAGATCGGTCGTGTGCATCAGCAACAGGATCCACACCAGACCGATGCCGACGAAGGTCAGGCCGAGCAGCACGAAATCCCCGACCGTGCCGACTCCGGGCGTCACGAACTGCGGCAGGAAGGAGATGAAGAACAGCCCGACCTTCGGATTCAGCAGATTGGTCACCACGCCCTGACGCAGCAGCTGCCAGCCACCGGCCTCGTCCGCGGCCACGGCCGGCAGCGGCACACCGTCGCCGGCGTGCCGCCAGGCCTCGCGCAGCAGCTGCACGCCGATCCAGGCCAGGTACAGCGCACCGGCGAGCTTGACCAGCTCGAACGCGAACGGCGACGCGGCGATCAGCGCCGACAGCCCGAGCGCCGAGGCGGCGACGTGACCGAGGCAGCCGCCGCCGATGCCGGCCAGCGACCAGAGCCCGGCGCGCCGGCCCTGCGCGACGGTGCGCCCGAGCACGTACAGCGTGTCCGGCCCCGGCAGCACGGCCAGCGCCACCGAAGCGAGCAGGAAGGCAGGGAAATCATGGATGCCGGTCATTGCGGGCGGCTCCGGTCACGAAAAGGGAGCGGCAGTCTAGCCACGCCCCCGCAGCCCCGCGAGCCGGCCCGTGAGCCGCTGGCAAGCGCGCTTCACGCCGCCTCGCCGGTCCAGACGCCGTGCTCGTCGATCCAGGCCGTGACCAGATCCGGCGGCGTCACGTCGAAGCGGCGGTTGCGCAGCATCACGCCCGGCAGCGGCGCCCCGACCTCGGCCGGGTCCTGGTCTTCGAGCGACACGCTCAGTTCCGGACTGCGCCTGCAGGACTCGGCGGCGACCACGAACGGAATGTCGACGGCGCGCGCCGCCAGCGCCATCGGCCAGGTGCCGGCCTTGCCGACCACGGCCCCGTCGACGAGCACGGTGTCGGCGCCGACCAGCACCACGTCGGCCGCGGTCGCCGCCAGCGCCAGCTGCGCATCGGTGATCAGCGTCACCGGCACGCCGAGACCGGCGGCGCGGGCCGCGAGCTGGCGGCCCTCGTTCAGCGGGCGCGCCTCGGTGCAGATCACGCGCAGGCCGCCGAGCGCGGCGATCTGCGCGAGGCAGGCGAGCACCGTCGTGCTCCAGCCGTGCGTCAGCACGGT
>JAFEGB010000145.1 GCA_018240295.1 Pseudomonadota bacterium | reverse complement strand
CGTGCGGGCCACCAAAGCCCATCGGCACGCCGAAACGCTGGCTGCTGCCGACCACGACATCCGCGCCCCAGTCACCGGGCGGTGCGAGCAGACACAGCGCCAGCGGATCGGCCGCGACCGCGAGCAGGCCGCCGCGCGCGTGCAGGGCTTCGGCGAGCGCGCGGTAATCGCGCACCGCACCGTTGGCGCCGGGGTATTGCAGCAGTGCGCCGAAGCAGTCGAGGCCGGGCAGGTCGGTGAGCGGATCGCCGGTGACGATGCGGATGCCGAGCGGCTCGGCGCGCGTGCGCAGCACGGCGAGGGTCTGCGCGAACACGTCGTCGGCGACGAAGAAGGTCGGACTCTTCGAGCGCCCGCCACGCTGCAGCAGCGTCATCGCCTCGGCGGCGGCGGTGGCCTCGTCGAGCATCGAGGCGTTGGCGATGTCGAGGCCGGTCAGCTCGCAGACCAGCGTCTGGAAGTTCAGCAGTGCTTCGAGCCGGCCCTGGGAGATTTCCGGCTGGTACGGCGTGTAGGCCGTGTACCAGGCCGGGTTCTCCAGCACGTTGCGCAGCACCACCGGCGGCACGTGCGTGCCGTAGTAGCCCTGACCGATCAGCGACTTCAGCAGCGTGTTGCGCGCGGCGACGCTGCGCAGCTCGGCGAGCACCGCGGCCTCGTCGACGGCCGGGGCGATCGCCATTGCATCAGAGCGGCGGATGTCGGCCGGCACGACTTCATCGATCAGCGCCGCCAGCGAGCCGACGCCGAGCGTGGCCAGCATCGCCGCCTGTCCGGCGGCATCGGGGCCGATGTGACGGCGGACGAAATCGGTGTCTGGTTCGAGATCGGCGAGCGGGCGCCGCGGGTCGGTCATGGTCGGAAACCTCGGGGGACTGGGAAGCGGAGGCGACGGCTGCACATGGCAGGGACCGTCACTGCAGGCGCGGCATTGTCCCGGTGCCGGTGCGGGCCGCGCAAATCGGCTGTTCAGCCGGCGTTACGCCGTCCGCCCGGACGGGGTACGCGCAAACATTCATAAAGTGTGGGTTTACCGAATCTTAACCGGCGGTAAGGTAGCTGCCCGTACGTCGTGATTCGTCGTACGGCTCACCCGCGTGCAACAAGCCCCCCCTCGCCGATGCCCTCTCTCCCTGCCAGCCGACGTCCGCCCCCGCTGCCCCTGATCCTGGTGTGGTTCGTGCTGCTGCTCGCGCTGTGGACGGCGGTCAGCCTGTACCTGCATGCCCGCCTGCAGTCGCACATGCGCAGCACGGCGGAGCAGATGCAGGTGATCGCGGCCGCGCACGCCCGGGCGATCGAGGAATGGTGGCTGCTGCACGAGAGCAACGCCGGTCTGCTGGCGCTCGCCGGTGGCGCGCACTCGCCGGTGCACCGGCTGAAGCTCGACGCGCAGCGCAAGTCCCGCGCCAATACCTGGCTGCAGTCGATCGTGCTGACCCACGATTACCTGAGTGCCGTGCTGCTCGATGCGAGCGGCATGCCGGTGGCCGAGTCGGTGCGCCCGGGTCCGCCGCTCGTGTCCGGCGTCGCCCCCGGCGCCTTTGCCCAGCTGCTCGCCCGCGAAGAGGGCGGTTATCTGCCGGCGACCGACGGCCTGAGCCTGCTGTGGCTGAAACCGCTCGGGGTCGAGGCCGGCTGGCTGGTGCTGCGTCACGGCCTGCAGGAAGTGCAGGCGCTGCTCGATCCCGGTCCGCAGGCCCTCCCCGGCCTGCAGCTGCGGCTGGTCCAGCATACGGCGCAGGGCATGCAGTACCTGCAACTGCCATCCGGCGCAGAACCGGCGAAGCCCGATGATCCGCTGATCGCCCGCCTGCCGGCTCCCGGTCATCCGGCCGAACTGCTGACCGATACCCTCGGCCCGGACGGCCAGCCGGTGCTCGCGGCCATCCATGGCAACATCGGTCCGGACTGGACGCTGGTCGCGCTGATGTCGCGCCAGGCCATCCTGGAAGCCCTGCACCCGCAGATCATCCAGACCCTGGTCATGGCCGTCATCACCTCGCTGGTCTGCACGCTGGCGATGTGGAGCGCGCGACGCCACCAGATCGATGCGGCGCTGCGCGTCTCGCACGACGAACTGCAGCGCGTGGTCGAGGCCCGCACCGCCGAGCTGTGCCAGAGCCTGGAGCGCCTGCACGCCGAGGCCGTTCGCCGCGAACAGGTGCAGGCCGAACGCGACGGCCTGTTCTCGCTCGCCGGTGACCTGCTGGCGATCGTTGATGACCAGGGCATGTTCCTGCGCGTGAATCCGGCCTGGGAGCGCACGCTCGGCCATCCGGTGGTGCAGATCGAAGGCACGCACTGGCTCGACTGGCTGCATCCGGATGACGTGCAGCGCAGCCTGGAGACCGCCGCGCAGCTGGCCGGCGGCCAGCCGCTGCAGCATTTCGCCAACCGCTGCCGGCATGCCGACGGCGGCTGGCGCTGGCTGGAGTGGTCGGCGGTGCGTGATCCGCAGCACGGCCACATCTACGCGGTGGCACGCGATGTCACCGAACGGCGCGAAAACGAACAGAAGCTGCGCCTGGCGCATCGCGGCCTCGATGCCTCACCGAACAGCGTGCTGATCGCCGATGCCGTGCAGCCGGGGCTGATCGTGCTGTACGCCAATCCGGCCTACGAGCGCCTGAGCGGCCGGCCGCTCGCCGGGGTCATCGGCCAGCCGTGCGATTTCATGACCGATGCCGACACTGATCCGCAGGCCCTTGTCGAGCTGCGCGCCGCGCTCGCCAAAGGCTGCGACACGCGCATCGAGATGCAGTGCCGGCGCGCCGACGGCAAGCCGTTCTGGACCAACCTGCACCTGGCACCGGTGCGCGAGCCGCACGGACGGATCTCGCACTGGGTCGTGATCCAGCAGGACGTCACCGCGCGGCGCAGCATCGAGGCCAGGCTCGTGCATCAGGCCGGGCACGACGCGCTGACCGGGCTGCCGAACCGCACGCGCCTGCGCGAACGCCTCAAGCACGCGCTGGCACGCGCGCGGCGCAGCGGCGGGCGCATCGCGGTGCTGTTCGTCGATCTCGACCGCTTCAAGACCATCAACGACAGCCTCGGCCACGCGGTCGGTGACGCGCTGCTCTGCGAGGTCGCCCAGCGCCTGAAGCAGAGCGTGCGCACCGGCGATCTGGTCGCGCGCCTCGGCGGCGACGAGTTCGTCGTGCTCGCCGAGCACATCGGCCGGCCCGACGACGCCGCGCGCGTGGCGCGCAAGCTGATCGAGGTCATCGAGCTGCCCTACGCCGTCGCCGGGCGCGAGTTCGTGCTGTCGGCGAGCATCGGCATCGGCCTGTATCCGGACGATGCCGGCGATCTCGACACGCTGCTGCGCGTTGCCGACACCGCGATGTACGGCGTCAAGCACGGCGGTCGCAACGGCTACGGCTACTACGAACCGGCGATGCACGAGCGGGCGCTCGCCGCGCTCGAACGCGAACGCGACCTGCGCGGGGCGCTGGAGCGCGGCGAGTTCGAGCTGCACTACCAGCCGCAGGTGGAACTCGCGAGCGGGCGCATCGTCGCGGTCGAGGCGCTGCTGCGCTGGCGTCATCCGCAGCGCGGCCTGGTGCCGCCGGACCAGTTCATCCCGATCGCCGAGGAAAGCGGGCTGATCGTGCCGATCGGCGACTGGGTCACGCGCACTGCCTGCGCGCAGCTCGGCGAATGGCAGCACCTCGGGCTCGGACCGCTGCGCATGGCCGTGAACCTGTCGGCCCGGCAGTTCCGCCGCGCCGAGATCGTCGCCGAGACGCTGGCCGCGGTCGAAGCCGCCGGCATCGCGCCGCAATCGCTGGAACTGGAGATCACCGAGAGCCTGCTGATGGACGATGTCGAACGCGCGCTGACCCGCATGCACGCACTCGGCGACCGCGGCCTGCGGCTGGCGATGGACGACTTCGGCACCGGCTATTCGTCGCTCGCGTTCCTGAAGCGCTTCCCGGTCGGGATGCTGAAGATCGACCGGCTGTTCGTGCGCGATCTCACCGAAAACGCCGCCAACGCCGCCATCGCGCGCACCATCGTGCAGCTCGGCCAGAACCTCGGCCTGACCGTGCTCGCCGAGGGCGTCGAGGAGGCCGAGCAGGCCGAGATGCTGCGCGGCTTCGGCTGCACGCTGATCCAGGGCTGGCTGACCGGCCGGCCGCAGCCGGCCGCAGACCTCCGCAAGCTGCTCGAAGCCCAGCGGGCCGGTCAGACCGTGCTGCCGCCGGCCCCGCCGCCGGCGCGGGTCGTGGCCTTGCGCGCGGGCTGAACGGCGGCCTTCGTGGCCTGCAGGCGAACCTCACGGCCGCCGGCGGCTCAGAAACAGGGGCCATGCCCGGCCACCGAGGAACCCTGCCATGAGCGTCAAGCCGATTCCGGACGGTTACACCGCCGTCACCCCGTATCTGGTCGTGCGCGATGCCGCGTCGCTGCTCGGGTTCATCCAGGCCGCGTTCGACGCCGAGCTGGTGATGCGCATGCCGCGCCCGGATGGTGCGCTCGCCCATGCGGAGCTGCGCATCGGCGGTGCGGCGCTGATGCTCGGCGAAGCCTGCGAACAGCTGGGCGAGATGCCGGCCTCGCTGTACCTGTACCTGCCGGATGTCGATGCCGCCTACGCGCGTGCGCTGACCGCCGGAGCCACGGCGGTACGCGCACCCGAAGACATGTTCTACGGCGATCGCGTCGCCAGCGTGCGCGACGCCCACGGCAACCTGTGGTCGATCGGCACGCACATCGAGGACGTGCCGCCCGAAGAACTGCCGGCCAGCGCCGCCGCGGCCTGGGGTCAGCCGCCCTCGGGCGTGGCGCACTGAGTCACGCCGGCGGGCCGGGTTCGATGTGCACCGCCAGCCATACCGCCGCCGGCTCGGTGCTGGTCGCCGCCACCCGGTGCCGGCAGTGCGCCGGCAGCAGCAGCCAGTCGCCGGGCAGCAGCGCCCGGCGCCTGCCATCGGCAAACTCCAGTTCGGCGTGACCGGCGAGCAGCGCCACCCATTCGTCGCCGGGCTGGTCGTACCAGGCCCCGGGCGGGGTACTCTGGCCGCGCGACAGGATGCGTTCGATGCGCACGCCGGGGCTCCGGTACAGCAGCCCGAAGGCTTCCGCATCGAGACGGGCAGGAATGCCCGCAAACAGATTGCCGCTGTCCGGCTGTTCCATGTTCCTCGCCCCCTGATCCATTCCCCTGCCCTGCATGTGGCAAGGATGCACCGTTTCCGGGCGCCGGATACACTCGCGGCCGTCTTCCTGCCCATGTCAGCCGCCACGTTCCGGGAGCCCGCCCCATGCTGATCGCCTTCCTGATCCGCGACGGTCGTCTGGAGCAGACGCCGCTGCACGTGCAGGACGACGCGCCGATCCCGCCGGACCTCATGCAGCAGATCGTCTGGGTCGATCTCAACGAGCCGACCGAGGAGGAGCGCGAGTGGGTCGAGGCGCAGTTCGGGCTGGAACTGCCCGAGTACCGCGAGATGAATGATCTCGAACCCTCGGCGCGCCTGTACGAGGACGAGGACGGCCTGCACCTGCATTCGTACTTCCTGAGCGATCAGGAGGAACAGCCGCGCAACATCACGGTCGCCTTCGCCGTGCTCGGCGGCCGGCTGTTCACGCTGCACGAGGACGATCTTTCGACCTTCCGGCTGTTCCGGCTGCGCGCGCGCCGCCAGATCGGGCTGGTCAAGGATGTCGGCGACATCATCCTCGGCCTGTTCGAGGCCAAGGTCGAACACATCGCCGACAAGCTCGAAGAGATCTACTCCGAACTCGAAGCCCTGAGCCACCGCGTGCTCGCCGAGACCGATTCGGACATGGAGGACGTGCTGTCGGGGCTGGCCGTGCAGGAGGACATGAACGGCAAGGCCCGCCTGATCCTGCTCGATACGCGCCGCACGCTGTCCTTCCTGCTGCGCTACGCGATCGCCGGCCGCGGCGAGGACATCCGCGAAATCCTGCGCGACGTCGAATCGCTGACCAGCCACACCGCCTTCCTGTTCGACAAGGTCAACTTCCTGATGGACGCGGCGATGGGCTTCATCAACATCGAGCAGAACAAGATCATCAAGATCTTCTCGATCGCCGCCGTCGTGTTCCTGCCGCCAACGCTGGTCGCCTCGCTGTACGGCATGAACTTCCAGCACATGCCGGAGCTGGAATGGGAATACGGCTACCCGATGGCGATCTGCCTGATGATCCTGGCCGGCGTGGCGCCGTACTGGTTCTTCAAGAGGAAGGGCTGGCTGTAGCAAGCAGATGAGGGTCAGCCATCCGGCCCGGGCACAGGCTCGGCCAGAGGACTTGGTGCGCCGGGCATCCGTACCGGTTCTGCGACCGGGTACACCTGCCTGCCATCGCGGATCACATGATCGCGGATGCGTCCGGCCGGCAACCGGTCCCAGTGCAGGACATCGAGCGTGAACACCAGGGGCAGATCGTCGAGATCGTTCCAAAGCTGCGCGAAGGTCTTGTCGTCCATCCCCGGGGCGAGGACGGCAAGGTCGATGTCCGAGGCGTTGCGGTAGGTGCCTTTCGCACGCGAGCCGAAAACCAGTACACGCTCGATGCCGGGATAACGCGCGAACACGGCACGCAGCCATTCGAGAATCTCGGCTGACAGGCCGAAGCTCAGTCCGTCATCTGCCATGCACGGGCCTGTACGGCGAGCCGTCGATACAGTTCCAGCCCCTCGCCGACGGCGAAGGCGTACACCGTTTCGGCGAGCGATTCATCGTAGGTATGGCTGGTCAGGTTGCGCATGCGCTGCAGGACGCTCCAGCCGCTGCCATCGTCGAGGAACCCGGCTTTCAGCGTCTCCTGCAGCGTTTCCTTCGGTGTGTGCGCCAGGACGAGCTCGGCTTCGAGCCGCAGCTTCAGCATTTTCCAGGCGAGTTCATGCGTGAACTCGAAGCGCTGGATGACCGAATCGCGCAGGAATTCATCCTTCGGCTGCCGGGCCGCGCGCTCCAGCTGTCCGAGCACCTTCAGAAAGGCGGCGATGCGTTCCTGCAGGCGTTGCTGATCCATCCGGCTTGCGTGCTCCCGGTTCTGCGCCGACGCAGCACCGGCAGCGTCCCTGCACGCCGCCGGTGCTGCGTCCGGTCAGCCTCGCTCAGCGCTCCAGCTGCGACAGGTCCCGCACCGCGCCGCGGCTCGCCGAGGTCGTCATCGCCGCGTAGGCCTTCAGGGCCGTCGACACGACGCGCTCGCGGCTGACCGGCTTCCAGGCCCGGGCACCGCTCGCGGTCATGCGGCTGCGGCGTTCGGAGAGCTCCTTGTCGGACACGACGATGCGGATGCTGCGCTTCGGGATGTCGATCTCGATCGGATCGCCCTCCTCGACCAGCGCGATGTTGCCGCCCTCGGCCGCCTCGGGGCTGACGTGGCCGATCGACAGGCCCGAGGTGCCGCCCGAAAAGCGCCCGTCGGTGATCAGCGCGCAGGCCTTGCCGAGGCCCCTGGACTTCAGGTAGCTGGTCGGATACAGCATCTCCTGCATGCCCGGACCGCCCTTCGGGCCTTCGTAGCGGATCAGCACGACATCGCCGGCGCGGATCTCGTCGTTCAGGATCGCGGCGACGGCGTCCTCCTGGCTTTCCATGATCCGCGCCGGGCCGGTGAACTTCAGGATCGACTCATCGACGCCGGCCGTCTTGACGATGCAGCCGTCCGGCGCGAGGTTGCCGAACAGCACCGCCAGACCGCCGTCCTGCGAATAGGCGTGCGCCCGGTCGCGGATGCAGCCGTTTTTGCGGTCGGCATCGGCCGTGGGCCAGCGGCAGTCCTGGCTGAAGGCTTCCTGCGTCGGGATGCCGGCCGGGCCGGCCAGATAACGCTTGCGCGCGGCGTCGGTGCAGGTCGCCACGGCGATGTCGTTGGCGGCGAGTGCGGCGGCGAGCGTGTCGCTGTGCACGGTCTTCACGTCGTGGTGCAGCAGGCCGGCGCGATCGAGTTCGCCGAGGATGGCCATGATGCCGCCGGCCCGGTGCACGTCCTCGATGTGGTACTTCTGCGTCGCCGGCGCGACCTTGCAGAGGTTCGGCACGCGCCGGCTCAGGCGGTCGATGTCGCTCATCGTGAACTGCACGCCGCCTTCCTGGGCTGCGGCCAGCAGGTGCAGCACGGTGTTGGTCGAGCCGCCCATGGCGATGTCGAGGCTCATCGCGTTCTCGAAGGCCTGGAAGTTGGCGATCGCGCGCGGCAGCACCGAGTGATCGCCCTCTTCGTAGTGGCGCCTCGCCAGCGTCACGATGCGCCGGCCGGCTTCGAGGAACAGCTCGCGCCGGTCGGCATGGGTTGCGAGCAGCGTGCCGTTGCCGGGCAGGCTCAGGCCCAGCGCCTCGGTCAGGCAGTTCATCGAGTTGGCCGTGAACATGCCCGAGCACGAGCCGCAGGTCGGGCAGGCCGAACGCTCGACCTGGGCGACCTGTTCATCGCTTGCCTTCGAATCGGCGGCCATGACCATCGCGTCGACCAGATCGAGCTTCACGTCCTGACCGGCGAGGCGCGTCTTGCCGGCTTCCATCGGGCCGCCGGAGACGAACACCACCGGGATGTTCAGGCGCATCGCCGCCATCAGCATGCCGGGCGTGATCTTGTCGCAGTTCGAGATGCACACCAGCGCGTCGGCGCAGTGGGCGTTGACCATGTACTCGACGGCATCGGCGATCAGCTCGCGCGAGGGCAGCGAGTACAGCATGCCGCCGTGGCCCATCGCGATGCCGTCGTCGACGGCGATGGTGTTGAATTCCTTGGCGATGCCGCCGGCGGCCTCGATCTCGCGCGCGACGAGCTGGCCGAGGTCCTTCAGGTGCACGTGGCCGGGCACGAACTGCGTGAAGGAGTTGGCGACCGCGATGATCGGCTTGCCGAAGTCGCCGTCCTTCATGCCGGTCGCGCGCCACAGCGCGCGGGCGCCCGCCATGTTGCGGCCGTGGGTGGTGGTGCGGGAACGGTACTCGGGCATGGGGGCACTCCGGGGCGGATCGGCGCGTTCGGGCCGCGGCGCATCGAACGCATCAGGCGCCGCGGCGGTGTGGGGCCGGGCATTTCAGCACAGCGCGCCGGCAGCGGCAAAAGCCGTGCGACTGTACGCATTCCCTGAGCTTGCAAGCGGCGGGATCGTCAATAGTCTTGAACGCCGAAGGCCCGCAGAAAGCCCGCCCCCTGCCCACCAAGCGAGAACCCGCATGTCCATCGTCCGTCCTGCTTCCGGCGCCGCCGTCACCGTCGCCCTTGCCGCCGCGCTGCTGGCCGTCGCCGTCCCCGCCACCGCCGGCGACCTGCCGGCCGGCCGGGTGCTGTTCAACACCTGCCTCGGCTGCCACGGCGTGCCCGGCTACACCAACGTCTATCCGAGCTATCACGTGCCGAAACTCGGCGGCCAGCACGCCGATTACCTCGCTGCGGCCCTCAAGGAATACCGCAGCGGCCAGCGCGCGCATCCGACGATGACCGCCAACGCCAGCGGCCTCGACGAGGCCCAGAGCGCCGAGGTCGCCGCCTGGCTGTCGAAGCTGCCGCCGTCCCCGGGCCAGCCGGCCGCGAAGGGCGACGCTGCCGCCGGCAAGGAGAAGGTCACGAAGCTCGGCTGCGTCGCCTGCCACGGCGCCGACGGCAACTCCGCGGCCGGCACCTTCCCGAAGCTCGCCGGCCAGCACGCCGACTATCTGGTCAAGGCGCTGGAGGACTACCACTCCGGCGCACGCAAGAACCCGATGATGGCGCCGATGGCGCAGAACCTGACGGCGCAGGACCGCCTCGACCTCGCCGCCTGGTTCTCCAGCCAGCCGCAGGGGCTGTCGGTCGTCAAGTAAGCAGCCAGGCCGGCGGCTTTGGTCTGACCAGAACCGCATCCCCTGCCCCGTCCGTGGCAGCTCTTCCCGGCCTCGCATAGGCTCGCAATGTTGCCTCGCAACAATGCAAGGAACCGCCAGGAGAGCTGCCGATGAACCAGAAGTGGATTGCAGGCGCGGTCGTCGCGCTCATCGCCGGACTGTCGCCGGTCGCGTTCGCCGCGACCGCAGCGGAACCGGTGCCCGAGGACTTCGCGCGGCGCTGCGCCGCGCTCGCCCAGCTGGCGCTGCCGCTGACCGATCCGCTGACGGCGAACGTCGTCGGCGCCACCTCCGCCCAGCTGCCCGGCCAGACCGTCCACCTGCCGGCCTACTGCCGCGTGCGCGCCGTCGTGCGTCCGGCCATCCACGTCGAGGTGCGCCTGCCGGTCGATTCGGCGTGGAACGGCCGTTACTTCCAGTCCGGCTGCGGCGGCCTCTGCGGCGACGTGCTGACCGACTACCCGCATCTGTTCAACTCCAGCCTGCCGGGGCTCGCGCGCGGCTATGCGACCGCCACCAGCGACACCGGCCACGCCGGCAGCAACGTCGACGGGCGCTGGGGCTACGCCAGTCCGCAGGCCGAGGAGGACTTCGCGTACCGCTCGATCGGCGCCACCGCGACGCTCGCCAAGGCCGTGATCCGCCAGTTCTACGCGCCGAGGACCACGGTGCCGTCGATCTTCTCCGGCTGCTCGACCGGCGGGCGGCTGGCGGTCAAGGCGGCGCTGAAATACCCGAACGAGTTCAACGGCATCGTCGCCGGCGCGCCCGGCCTCGATTACCCCGGCCTGGTCGGCACCGCCTTCGCGTGGCTGGAGCGCGCCAACACCGGCCCGGACGGCGGGCGCGTGTTCAACGCCGGCAACACCGACAAGGCGAAGCTGATCTACGAGACCACGCTCGCGCAGTGCGACGGGCTCGATGGCGTCGTCGACGGCTCGATCGCCGATCCGCGCCGCTGCAGGCCGGATCTGTCCGCCCTCGCCTGCGGCCTGGCCGACGGCCCGCAGTGCCTGAGCAGCGTCGAGCTGCGCACGCTCGAACTCTGGCGTCGCGGCGCGCAGGACCGCTTCGGCCGGCCGCTGTATCCGGGCGGCGTGCCGGAAGGCTCGGAGCTGTACTGGGGCCTGTGGCTGACCGGCGCCCCGGCCTATGCCGCGGCCTTCCCGAACGGCTTCGTGCCGCCGATCGCGCTCGACTTCCTGCGCTATCTGGCCTTCGCGACCGACCCGGGACCGGCCTATCAGCTCACCGATTTCGACTTCGACCGCGACCCGGCGCGCATGAGCGCCTCGGCGGCACTGCTGAACGCCGATGATCCGGACCTCGGTGCCTTCCAGAAGGCCGGCGGCCGCATGCTGATGTATCACGGCTGGGCCGATCCGCTGGTCACGCCGTACAAGAGCGTCGATTACTTCGAGGCGGTCGCCGCCCGGGCCGGCGGCAGCGCCGCGGCCGACGGCTTCGTGCGCCTGTTCATGATCCCGGGCATGGATCACTGCGGCGTGCAGTCGGCCGCCAGCCCCGGTCCCGGCGTCGACGAGCGCAGCATCGATCCGCTGACCGCGCTCGAACACTGGCTGTTCGACGGCAGCGCCCCGGACACGCTGACGATGCACGCCTGGGGCCCCGACAACAGCAGCGTCGCCTGGAGCCGGCCGATCTGCCGCTTCCCGCAGCGCACGGTGCTGAAGGACGGCGCCGGCGACTGGCGCGACCCGGCAAGCTGGACCTGTCGCTGAGTCCGGCCGGCGGCGGCAGGCAAACCGGTCACGGACCGCCCGCCGCCGGCCCCGCCGGCAATGCCGGATGCACGCCGCCGCTACAGGTTGCGCCGGTACTGCCCGCCGACCTCGAACAGCGCCGTCGTGATCTGGCCGAGCGAGCAGCAGCGCACCGCATCCATCAGCACCGCGAACACGTTGCCGCCGGCGATCGCGGTCTGCTTCAGGCGCTCGAGCATCGCCGGTGCAGCCGCGGCATGGCGGGCGTGGAAGGCGCGCAGGCGTTCGAGCTGCGACTGCTTCTCGGCTTCGGTCGAGCGCGCCAGCAGCGGCGGGGGCGGGCTCGCGCCGGCATCGGCGTGCGTGAAGGTGTTGACGCCGACGATCGGCAGGCTGCCGTCGTGCTTGCGCGTCTCGTACTTCATCGACTCCTCCTGGATGCGGCTGCGCTGGTAGCCGGTTTCCATCGCGCCGAGCACGCCGCCGCGCTCGCTCAGGCGCTCGAACTCGCAGAGCACGGCTTCCTCGACCAGATCGGTCAGCGTCTCGATGATGAACGCGCCCTGGTTCGGGTTCTCGCAGCGTGCGAGCCCCCATTCGCGGTGGATGATCAGCTGGATCGCCAGCGCACGGCGCACCGAGGCTTCGGTCGGCGTCGTGACGGCTTCGTCGAAGGCATTCGTGTGCAGCGAGTTGCAGTGGTCGTAGATCGCGATCAGCGCCTGCAGCGTCGTGCGGATGTCGTTGAAGGCCATCTCCTGCGCGTGCAGCGAACGGCCCGAGGTCTGGATGTGGTACTTGAGCTTCTGGCTGCGCTCGCCGCCGCCGTAGTGATCGCGCAGCGCGATCGCCCAGATGCGCCGCGCCACGCGCCCGAGCACCGCGTACTCCGGGTCCATGCCGTTGCTGAAGAAGAAGCTCAGGTTCGGCGCGAAGTCGTCGATGTCCATGCCGCGCGCGCGGTAGGCCTCGACGTAGGTGAAGCCGTTGGCGAGCGTGAACGCGAGCTGCGTGACCGGATTGGCGCCGGCCTCGGCGATGTGATAGCCGCTGATCGACACCGAATAGAAATTGCGCACCGCGTGCTCGACGAAATACGCCTGCATGTCGGCCATCAGCCGCAGCGCGAATTCGATCGAGAACAGGCAGGTGTTCTGGCCCTGATCCTCCTTCAGGATGTCGGCCTGCACGGTGCCGCGCACGACGTGCAGCACCTGCGCGCGGATCGCCTGCGCTTCGGCAGCCTCCGCCGCCCGGCCGTGCCGGTGCGCGAAGCGCGCGAGTGCCGCGTCGATCGCGGTGTTCAGGAACATCGCGAGCATGGCCGGCGCCGGACCGTTGATCGTCATCGACACCGATGTCGCCGGCGCGCACAGATCGAAGCCCTCGAACAGCGCCTGCATGTCGTCGAGCGTGGCGATGCTGACGCCGGCGTTGCCGATCTTGCCGAAGATGTCCGGGCGCGGGTCCGGGTCGGCGCCGTAGAGCGTCACCGAGTCGAAGGCCGTCGACAGCCGCGTCGCCGGCTGGCCGTCGGCGAGCAGGTGAAAGCGCCGGTTGGTCCGGAAGGCATCGCCCTCGCCGGCGAACATGCGCGTCGGCTCCTCGGACTCGCGCTTGAACTCGAACACCCCGGCCGTGAACGGGAAATGCCCGGGCAGGTGCTCCTTCATCAGGAAGCGCAGCCGCTCGCCGTCCTCTGCGTGGCGCGGCAGCGCGATCTTCGGCACGCGGCTGCCGGCCAGCGTTTCCGTCACCGCGGCCGCCTCGCCGCAGTGGCGAGCCTCGATCGCCGGCCAGTCGGCGAGCAGCCGCGCCGCCTGCGGATCGATCGCCGCGCGCGCCGCAGCGGCGAGGGGGTCGAGCGCCGCGGGGTCGGCGCCGCTCGCCCGCAGCATCGCCTGCACGGCTTCGACCTGCTGCAGGCTGCGCACGAGTCCGGCCTGCTCGTCGACGCGGCGGTGGTAGGCGCGCACGGTTTCGGCGATGGCGGCCAGATGACGCACGCGCGCCGGCGGCAGCAGCGCGCGGCTGCCGGTCGAGGCACGCGTCGTGACCGCTGCCAGCCGCCCGCCGGCCGGCGGCAGGCCGAGCGCGGCGAGCCGCTCCGACAAATGCTGGTACAGCGCCGTGACGCCATCGTCGTTGAAGCGTGAGGCAATCGTGCCGAACACCGGCAAATCCGCAGGCGGCGTGCCCCAGTCCTCGCGGTTGCGCTGCACCTGCCGGCGCACGTCGCGCAGCGCATCGGCCCCGCCCGGGCGGTCGTACTTGTTGATCGCGACCACGTCGGCGAAATCGAGCATGTCGATCTTTTCGAGCTGCGAGGCGGCGCCGTATTCCGGCGTCATCACGTACAGCGCCAGATCGGCGTGCGCAACGATGCCGGCCGCGCCCTGACCGATGCCGGGCGTCTCGATGATGACCAGATCGAAGCCGGCGACCCGGCACGCGGCCACGAGATCATCGAGCCGCTGCGGCAGCTCGCTGCCGCCGGCGGGCGTGGCGAGCGAGCGCAGGTAGAGATTCGGATGCTCGATCGCGTTCATGCGGATGCGATCGCCGAGCAGCGCGCCGCCCGAGCGCCGGCGCACCGGATCGGCGGCGAGCACGGCGATCTTCAGCGCCTCGTCGCGATCGAGCCGGAAGCGGCGGATCAGTTCGTCGGTCAGCGAACTCTTGCCGGCGCCGCCGGTGCCGGTGATGCCGAGCACCGGCGCACGGCGGGCCTGCGCGGCCTGCAGCAGTTCGTCGCGAAGCGCTGGTGCCATGCGTCCGGCTTCGAGCACGCTGAGCCAGCGCGCAAGCGCGAGCCGGTCGCCGGTGCGCAGTCCATCGAGCGTCGCCGGGGCCTGCGCGGCGAGATCGACATCGCAGGCCTCGACCATCAGGTTGATCATGCCGGCGAGCCCGAGCCGCTGGCCGTCCTCGGGCGAGAACAGCCGCGTCACGCCGTAATCCTGCAGCTCGGCGATCTCGGCCGGCACGATGACGCCGCCGCCGCCGCCGTAGACGCGGATGTGCCCGCCGCCGCGCGCGCGCAGCAGGTCGATCATGTACCTGAAGTACTCGACGTGGCCGCCCTGGTAGGAGCTGACGGCGATGCCCTGCACGTCCTCATCGAGCGCAGCGCTGACGACGCTCTCGACCGAACGGTTGTGGCCGAGGTGGATCACCTCGGCGCCCTGGGCCTGCAGGATGCGGCGCATCAGGTTGATCGAGGCATCGTGGCCGTCGAACAGCGCCGCGGCGGTCACGAAGCGGAGCTTGTGGACGGGGCGATACCGCTCGCGCCCCTGAATCCCGGCGACTGCGTTCATCCGGCACGTCTCCTCTGCCCCCCGGTGGATCGGGATGCGCCTCTGGCGGGCGCTGCGGCGCTGCGACCGGGCGGACCGGCGCACGCCAATGCATCGGATCATAAGAACGCCGGAAGCCGGTCACGTAAACATCTATTTACGAGCAGTTCCCGCCCCCCGGTCCGCCTATGCCTCGCGCGACCCGACGGCCCCTGCCCGTCGCCCTTGCTGCCTTGCCTGCGTCAGCGGGCCTGACCGGACAGGTTCCGGGCCGCGACCCATGCCGGCAGCGCCGCCGGCGGCATCGGCCTGGCGATGTGATAGCCCTGCCCCAGATCACAGCCGAGGCGCTGCACGTGCTGCCAGTCGGCGGCATCCTCGATGCCCTCGGCCACCGTGCGCAGCCCGAGCTGGTGCGCCATGCCGAGGCTGGCTGCGAGGATCGCACCGCGCGCCGGATCGGCGTGCGCGCGGTGCACGAAGCCGCGGTCGATTTTCAGTTCGTCGAAGGGGATGTCGCGCAGCTGCGCGAGCGTCGAGTAGCCGGTGCCGAAGTCATCGATCGACAGCCTGTAGCGCTTCAGGCGCAGCCGGGTCAGCGTATCGAGCAGCACGACGGGGTTCGGCGGCAGCCGGCTCTCGGTGAGTTCCAGCACGAGCTGCGCCGGGTTGAAGGCGGCACGGCGCACCTCGGCGGCGATGCGCTCGGGAAAGTCCAGATCGCGCAGGCTGTCCATCGAGACGTTGATCGCCACCGACAGCCCGAGGCCCTGACGCTGCCAGTCGCTCGCATCGGCCAGGGCCCGGGCGCACACCGCCTGCGTCAGCGCGTCGATCAGGCCGTGACGCTCGGCAACGCCGATGAAGCGATCCGGGTAGATGATGCCGGCGACCGGATGCTGCCAGCGCACCAGTGCCTCGACGCCTTCGATGCCGCCGCCGGCAAAGGCCATCTTCGGCTGGTAGACGTTGACGAACTCCCCGGCCGCCAGCGCCCGGCGCAATTCCCCGGGCTCGACCTCGCCGGCCTGGGCACCGGGTCCGGGCGCCGGCTGCCGCGTGCGCCAGCGTTCGAGCAGTTCGACGAGCTGCGCCCGCACGACGGGCTTCGGCATCTGCCCCAGCAGGTCGAGCCGGTGGGCGCTGGCCAGGCGCGCGACCGTGTCGACGGTGCGCCGCTCCTCGCCGCTGATCAGCACGAGGCTGCCCTGCCACCCGCGCTCCCCGAGCGCGCGCACGAACTGCACGCCGTCCATGCCCGGCATGTTGAGATCACAGAAGATCAGTTCGATCGGCGGCAGTGCGGCATCGTCGAGCCGCAGCAGCGCATCGGCGGCGTTCGCACAGCTCGTGATGCTGCGATAGCCGCAGGCGTTCAGCGCCAGCGCCAGGACGCGCAGCAGCAGCGGCTCGTCGTCGAGCAGCAGGATTTCCGCGTCATTCTTCCGATCCTGTTTCCGGTCATCGCCATCCGGCAGGCAATCCGTGTTCATGTGCAGGGATTCCAGGCATGGGGTTCGATCCGGGCCGTCAGGCGCGCGATGGCCGGGGCAAGTGCCGCAAGCACGGCATCGATGGCCGGCCCGTCATCGGCCCGCCCGGCCTGTTCGAGCTGCTCATAGAGCATCCCGAGTTCGGCTGCGCCGACGGCACGGGCCGAGGATTTCAGTCTGTGTCCGATATCGGCGATGCCCGTCAGGTCTTGATCTGCCTGCAGTTGCCGCAGCGCATCGAGATTCGCACGGACGCCGTCGAGGAATTCATCGAGCAGCCCGGTGATGAGTTCCGCGTCATCGCCGATCAGTTCCTGCAGCGCGAGCGGATCGAACGGGGGCGGCCGTTCACCGGAACGGGGCGGCGGCGCTTCGGGAACCGGGGACGCGGCGGCGGGGACGCTCGCGACCGGCAGCCAGCGTTCGAGCGCCGTGCGCAGCCGCTCGATCTGCAGCGGCTTGATCAGGCAGTCGTCCATGCCGACGCTGCGACAGTGTTCGACTTCCCCCTTCAGCGCATTGGCCGTGAACGCGATGATCGGCCGGCGCCGGCTGCCGCTGGCGCTTTCCTCGTGCCGGATCGTGGCGGCGAGTTCGTAGCCGTCGAGTTCCGGCATGTGCAGGTCGGTGATCAGCAGCGCATGCCGGTGGCTGCGCCAGCGGGAGAGCGCAGCGCGGCCGTCGGCGACAAACTCCGCGGCATGGCCGAGCAGCGCCAGCTGGCGTTCGAGGACCTTGCGGTTGATCGCATTGTCCTCGGCGACCAGGATCAGCCGGCCTGCGGTGCAGGCAGCGTCGATGCCCGGCGGCGCAGCCGCCGGCAGCGGCAGCATGGTTTCGACCGCTGGTGTGACCGGCGAGGCCAGGCCGGCCGCGATGGCCACCGCGCGCAGGAATACATGGCGGTGCAGCACGTTGCCATCGAGCGTGATCAGGTCATCGCCTTCGATGCGGCTTTCGCGCCGCCTGCCGTGCGTGATCAGCACGTAGCGCACGTCACGCCGGCCCGCCTGCGCCGCGAACTGCCCGCGCAGGCGTTCGATGCTGTCGGCGCCGTGGCAGCGACCGTCGACGACCACGATCGCGAGCCGGGCATCGCCTGCCGCCGCACTGTCCTGCACGAGCGTATCGACGTCGGCCGCCGGCAGTACCCGCGCACCGGCGGCGGCGAGATATTCGCCGAGATCGACCCCGAGCCGGTCGCCGCCGCAGAGCAGGCTGACCGGCAGGCCGGCGAAGGCGTAGCGCGGTGCAATCGACGGCTGCCCGCCGGCCGCCTCGAGCGGCAGCTCGATCGTGAACGTCGAGCCAAGCCCGGGCGTGCTGTCGACGCCGATCCTGCCTCCCATCAGATCGATGAGTCGGGCCACGATCGACAGGCCGAGACCGGTGCCGCCGAAGCGGCGCGTCGTCGAGGCCTCGGCCTGCATGAACGGCTGGAACAGGCGCTCGATGGTCTGTGCGGACATGCCGATGCCGGTGTCGATGACCCGCAGGCGCAGACCGCCGGCCGTTCCGCACTCGGCGCGCAAGGCCACGCAGCCGGGGCGATCCGTTTGCTCTCCGGTGAACTTCACGGCGTTGCCGGCGAGGTTGTAGAGCACCTGCCGCAGGCGCACGGCATCCCCGAGGATCCACTCGGGCAGGCGCGGATCGACGTAGATTTCCAGCGTGACCTGCTTGCTGGCCGCGATCGGCGCGAGCGTGTCGCCGATGCTCTCGATGATGGCCGCGAGCGGCAGCGGCGCGTGCTCGAGCGCAAGGTGGCCGGCCTCGATCTTCGAGAAGTCGAGCACGTCGTCGATGATCGACAGCAGCGTGTGCGCGGACTGGCGGATCGTGGCCACGGTGTCGGTCTGGGCGGGCGTGAGCGTTTCGTGACCGAGCACATCCAGCATGCCGATGACGCCGTTCATCGGCGTGCGGATCTCGTGGCTCATCGTCGCGAGGAAGGTCGACTTGGCGCGGTTGGCCTGCTCGGCGGCATCGCGGGCCCGCTCCAGTTCGGCGGTGATGCGCCGTCGCTCGGCGATGTCGCGCACGATGCCGATGAAGCAGCGCTCGCCGTTCAGCTCGCACTCGTTGACCGCCAGATCGATCTCGAGCCTGCGGCCGTCGCGATGCAGGCCCTCGACCTCGCGGCCGATGCCGATGATCGCCGCCCGCCCGCCGGCGACATAGCGCGCGAGATAGCCGTCATGCGCACTGCGATGCGGCTCGGGCATCAGCATGGACACGTTGTGCCCGATCACCTCGGCGGCTTCATAACCGAACAGCCGCTCGGCCGCCGGATTGAAGGCGCGGACGCGCCCCTTCGCATCCATCGTGATGATGCCGTCGATGACGTTCTCGAACAGCGAGCGCAGTTCCTGCTCGCGGCTGCGCAGCAGTTCATCGGCCTGGTGACGCTGGCTGATGTCATGGGCGACCGACAGGTAGCGTTCGAGCCGGCCGGCGGCGTCGTATACCGGCTGCACGGTCAGCGCCACCCAGAAGGGCTCGCCGCTGCGCCGGTAGACGACGAGTTCGGTGCCGATCTTGTCCCCTGCCCGCATCGCGGCCTGCATGCCGGCGATGGTCCCGGCGTCGGTGCGGGGACCGTAGATCAGGTGTCCGGGGTGCTGTCCGAGCGCCTCGGCGCACGTCCAGCCGGTGCAGTCGCTGAAGCCCTGGTTGACCCACTCGATGCGTCCCTCGCGATCGGTGACGACGAGCATGTCGTCGGTTTCGCTGGCAAAGAGCGCGAGCCGGCGCAGTTCGGCGCGATCGAGCAGGGTCTCGGCGATCATGCCGAGCAGCGTCGCGACCTGGTGGACGAAATCCCGGATTTCCCCGGTCACCCCGTTATCGTCGGTCGAGAAGAACTCCAGCAGCAGCCGGACCTCGCCGCGGACCCGCACCGGACAGAAACCGCCGCCGCAGAGGCCGGAACGCACCAGGGGATCATGACGCAGGAAATGCACGTCAGTTGCCAGATCCTCGATCCACTGCGCCTCCCCGGCTTCGAGCACACGGCCGATGACGCCGACGCCCGGCCCGAATTCCAGCGCCTGCGAACGCGCCTGGAAGCCGGCATAGATTTCCGGATCCCCGAGATGCCAGCAGTGGCTGGAGCGCAGCGGCTGATCGACGGCATCGCGAATCCAGGCATGGCCGACCGGCCACGCAAGATGTTCGCAGACCAGGCGCAGCGTCAGGTTCAGCACCACGGACAGATCGGCCGCGCTACCCGCCTGCTCGGCCAGCGTCTTCAGGATGCCGAGGCGGTGCTGGCGCCCGAGCAGCGCATCACGGGCATCTTCCAGCGCCCGGGTCCGCTCGCGGACGCGCCGCTCCAGCTCGACATTGATCGAGCGCAGATGCAGCTCCGCGGCCCGTTCGGTGCTCACGTCGCGTCCGGCGCTCAGGATGGCGACCACGACGCCCGTCTCGTTGCAGACCACCGTGTGCCGCCAGGCAATGCAGCGGGTCTCGCCGCTCGCGGTCAGCAGCGCGCGTTCCTCCTCGATGAGCGGATCAAAGCCGGTGAGCACCTGGGCGAACACGACCTGCGCCCTCGTGCGCTCCCCCTGCGGCACACAGGTTTCGAACCAGTTCCGGCCGATGAGCTGCCCGGCCGGCAGACCGATCAGTTCGCAGCCTTCGCGGTTGATGAGCTGGATGCGCCCGTCGATGCTGCGCGCCAGGATGATCGAGCGGGCGATGTCGAGATAGCGACGTGCCCGCTCGCCCTCGGCGCGGATGCCGGCCTCCAGACGCTGGCGTTCGCTCAGGTCACGTGCCTCCAGCACCAGCCGCACGATCTCGCCGTGCTCGTCACGCAGCGGCTGCAGTGAAACATCGAGCGTCGCGCGGAAGCCGCCCGGTCCGAGCACCGGGAACTCCTCGCGGAAGCACTGACCGCTGCCGGCCACGGCAAGCGCGCGCTGCACGGCCGCCTGCGCATCGGGCGAGCGCGGCCACCACGGCAGGCT
Organism: Pseudomonadota bacterium; assembly: GCA_018240295.1. Lineage (GTDB taxonomy): Bacteria > Pseudomonadota > Gammaproteobacteria > Competibacterales > Competibacteraceae > Plasticicumulans. The sequence continues at coordinate 6,227 of JAFEGB010000145.1, read as the reverse complement.
GGCCAGCGGCAGGCCGAGCAGCGTGTCGCGCGCCTGGCCGGCGAACAGCGCCGCGCTGCGGTTGAGCTCGATCAGCGTGCCGTCGGGGCGCAGCAGACAGATGAGATGGACCATGCCGTCGAAGATGGCCCGCATCTGCTCGTTGCTCTGGCGAAGCTCCCGTTCCGAGTGCGCCAGACAGTCGGCCAGACGGCTCTCGCGTCTCAACGCCCGCTGCTGGTGCAGATACACCAGTGCCAGCAAGGGCAGCGCGACCAGACTGGCTGCCAGCAGCATCTGCAGCTGCGTGCTGGCCGCGCGTGCCTGCGCGAGACGCTGCTGGGCAGCGGCCTCGAGGATGCCGAGCGCCGATATCGCCACGGTGTCTTCCACCCGCACCAGCCCGTCGAGGGCCTCGGGCTGCATCTCGCGGTGCGTGGGCAGGCCGGCGAGCTGCCAGGCCGTGCGATAGCGCCCGATCACCCGCCCGATTTCATGCAGGGCCTCGCGCTCGGCGAGATCATGTGTGAACTGCTCGAGTTCGGCCGCCGTGACGCCGAGCGAATCGAGTCCGGCCCCGGCGAGCGCATAGCTCGCCTGCGTGCGCCGCAGCAGGAAGTTCTTGAAATGATGAATGAAGCCGCCGTAGCCGAAGGCATTGCGCAGCAGCTCGATCTGGCGGGCGAATGCGTGTGCGTCGCTGTCGAGCTGCCGCACATTCGTGTACTGGATGCCGAGCAGGCCGCAGAGGCCGACTGCACTCGCCAGCAGCACGAGGGGCCAGAACAGGCGGCGCGGGGAAAAGGTCATGGATCGGCCTCCTGCTGCTACACATGCTTGTCGCACCGGCCCGATCGTACCGACGCCCCGCTCCCGGCATTTCCGCCAGGCCGGCGGATCGCATCTTTTGACATATTGCCACCCCTGCCATCGAGGCCGGCACGGCTCGGGCAGGCCGGGAACCGTCCGCGACCGGTCCCCGGCGGGCAGGACGCGCTTGCGTTCAGATGCGGAAGCGCCTGATCAGCTGGATCTGATCCTCGGCGATGCGGGCAATCTGGTCGGCCGCCTGCGTCGTCGCCCCCGCTTCCGTGTGCACCGCCTGAGCGGTATCGGCCAGCTGGCGCACGAAAGCCGTGATCTCGGCGCTGCCCTGCGCAGCCAGTGCCACGCTGCGGCTGATCTCGCGCGTGGTGGCGCTCTGTTCCTCGATCGCGGCGGCGATCATCGCGGAGATTTCGTTGACCTCGTCGATGGTGCGGCGGATGTCGGTGATCGCATGCACGACATGGCCGGTATCGTGCTGGATCGTGCCGATGCGCTTCTCGATGTCCGCGGTCGCCTGCTCGGTGCCCCGCGCAAGCTCCTTGACCTCGTTGGCGACGACGGCGAAGCCCTTGCCGGCTTCACCGGCCCGCGCGGCCTCGATCGTGGCATTCAGGGCGAGCAGCTTCGTCTGTTCGGCGATGCCGGTGATCGTGCGGCTGACCGACCCGATCTCGGCGCTGCTGGTCGTGAGGGCCCCGACGAGACCGGTGGCGTGATCGGCGGCCTGCGCAGCCACGGCGGCAATCCCGACCGCCCGGTGCACGTGGCGCGAAATCTCCTGCACGGCTGCATTCATTTCCTCGGTCGCGCTGGCGACCGACTGCAGGCTGTCATCCACGGCACTGGCGTTCCCGGACAGCCGTTCGGCACGCGCACTGGTGTCGCCAGCGACGCCGTTCAGACGCTGACCGGTATTCCGGGCCACTTCCACCGAACGCCCGAGTGCCTCGGCGTTGCGGCCGATGCCGGCAATGCTGCTGCGCAGGTCGTGCAGCAGATGCCCGAAGGCCTCACCGACCCGGCCGATGGCGTCATTGCCCCCGACCCCCGGCGTGACGGTCAGTTCGCCGCTGGCAGCCGCCTCGACCGCGACGACGATGCGTCCGACCTTCGTGCGCAGCTCATCGGCTGCGGCCCGGTCGCGCTCGGCCGCCTCCCGGATGCAGTCGGCCTGAGCGGCGATTTCACGGGCCTGGACTTCCCGGGCGGCTTCGGCTGCGCGCAGCTGCTCCATCTGCGCCTGATCGCGGGCAGCGGCTTCCCGCAAGGAATCGACGGCGGCATTGAGTGCGGCTGCCATCCGCCCGAATTCCTCCTGCGTATCGACGCGCATGTGCGCCTGCAGATCGTGGACGGCGAGCCGCTGCGCAAAGCCGAGCACGGCCTGCACGCGTCCGACGATCCGCCGGCTCTGCCAGGTCAGCAGACTGCCGAGCAGCACCGCAACGATGGCGACGCCGGCCACCAGCGTGTTGCGCTGGCGCGCGAACCGGGAGTCCAGATCGGTCAGGTAAACCCCGGTGCCCAGCACCCAGCCCCAGGGCTCGAAGGTCCGGACGTGCGAGAGCTTGCGCTCCGGCTTCGTGCCGCTCGGGCGGACATACGGATATTCCACGAAACCGCCCCGCCCGCTGCCGGATGCATCCCGGTGCGCAGCGCCCGCAAAAGCCTCGTACAGGTCACGGCCCTCGGCATCGCGCAGCCCCCGGACCGGTTGCCCGACCTGCGCGGGATCGCCTCCATGCAGCACGAAACGTCCATCGCGATCAAAGGCAAACACATACGTATCGCCCTGACGCAAGGCGGTCAGCGCCTCGATCGCACGTGCCTGTGCCTGCGCACGGTCCATCCGTGCGCTGCCTTCGGCGTCGGCGAAATGCTCAAGCACGGTCATCACGGACTGAAGCGAGGCAGCCAGGGCTTCACGAGCCTGCGAATCGAGATCGCGGCGCAATCCCAGCAGCGTGCCGGCTACCAGCAGCAGCAACGCGAGCACGACGATGGTCAGCAGGGCGTGGAACTGATGACGCAACGGCAGGTTGCGCCAGCGGCTGCTCAGGGAGGCGGAGCCGGGCACGGACTCCAGGGCTGTGGACGGCACTTGCGGCAGGGTAGCGGTCACGAGAATTCTCCCTGTGACGATACAGAGGGCGGAGCAACGGATGGGCGTGGTTTGCGTGTCCGGAATTCCAGAGAAAAATCAAATTACCACATGGTTATTGCTGTATATATTCGTGCGCACCTGAACAGCCATGCAACGAAAGTGGTAGTTGCCGGTACGAAAAATCCTGCTGACCGACTCTTTCGCCACCGTCTGCGACCGCAGGCTTGAACGTATTCCGTCGCTTTTAAAAAACTCCCGATGAAACCTGCCGCGACAGGCGCCATGCCGGGAGAAAGCTCCCCCGTGCGTGAAACATGCGTGAAACAAATGTGCGGGGCGCGGATGACCGCTCCGGCGATCCTGCACGTCCCCGGCAGGCCACCCGGCCCTTGCCGGTGCTTCGTTCCGGGAGAGACAGCCCGGAAGCCGGCAACGGCTTTTCAGCCGGCGGTCGTGATCGCGTCGTTTCCGAGCCGTCGGGCCGTGGCGTAGACACAGTGACAGCGCCCCTCGCGCAGGCTGCGTTCGGCGTTGGCGAGCACGGTCAGCAGTTCGTCGGCCGGCAGCACCGGATTGTCGGGGCACTCCAGCTTCGCGAGCGCGGCACGCTGGGCGGCATAGGCATCGGCCGCTGCCTGCGAGCCATCGACAAACCCCGCCTCGGCGAATCCGGCGGCGCGCAGGCCGGCGGCCAGGGCCGCCTGCGTCTGCAGATGGCTCAGCGTGCCGTCGGCGCGCGACCACGGCAGCGGGTGATACGGCTCGCCGCCGCTGCCGAGGGTCCATTCGTGCAGCGCCAGCACCCCGCCCGGGCGCAGCAGCCGTGCCGCCTCCTGCCACAGCGCCTGCGGTTCGGGCAGGTGCAGCGCCAGATGCTGGACCCAGACCGCATCGAAACCGCCGGCCGGCAGGCCGGTGGCGCTCGCATCGGCGTGCAGGTGCTGCACCTGCGCATCCAGCCCGACCCAGGCCGTCAGTTCGGCGCCGGCCTCGACCAGCGTCCGGGTCAGGTCGACGCAGACCACACGGCAGCCGAGTTCGCCGGCGAGCCAGCGCGCGCTGCCGCCGAGTCCGCCGCCGAGATCGACCACGCCGGCCCCGCGCCCGAGCCCGGCGAGACCGGCCAGTGTCGCGACCGCCTTCAGGCCGCCGGCGTGAATCTGGTCGTAGCGGGCCACGTCGCGCCAGCCGGGCCGCTCGATGCCGTCGGCGGCGAGCCGCTGCTGGATCCACTGCCGCGGCGTGCCGCGGCTCCAGTGCGCGATGACATCGGCCTGGTCCGCATCCGGTGTCGGCGCGGAAGCTCCGGAACAGGGCGTCGGGTGGTTCATGGCGGGCAGGCTCCATGCAGATCCGGGAAGGCCCGAAGTCCGGGCATCGGGCGGCCGGGCGTCGCACCGTATCCTGTCTGCAAGCGTGCCGACCCGCTGCGTCCGCTGCTGCATCGATGGTTGACAATCCGGACCCGCACACCGGTGATGGCGATTCCCGTCGCTGCCGCCATGAACCCGCATGAACGACGCCCGCCTTGCCGATCTGCGTGAACAGGCCGTCCGGCTTGGATACGGCCTGCAGACCATGCTGCCGGTTTCCGCCATCTCCGCCCCCGGTCTCGCCTCGCTCGCGGCCCCGTTCCGAACGCTGTGGCTGGTCTGCAATACCGGCGATGCCGTGCAGCGGCGCTGGCGCGCCGGGCGCGACATCGAGGCGCTGCTTGCTGACAACGCCGCGACCGGCGCCGGTTCCTGCGGCCCGCTCGATGACTTCTGCCGCGCCGAACTCGGCGCCCTGCTCGGCACACGGGCGCACCGCGTGCTGCATCCGCATCCGGCCTCGACCGCGCCGCTGCCGCTGCTCGCACTGCTCGCCGCGGCCGGCTGGCTGCGGCCGGGACCGTTCATGAACACGCTGCATGCGCGCTACGGCAGCTGGTGGGCGGTGCGGGCCGTGATCGCGCTCGATGCCGGCGCCGATGCGCCGGGCGAAGCCCTCGGCCCATCGCCGTGCCTCGACTGCAGCGCTCCGTGCGTCCCTGCCTGCCCGGCGGCAGCGGTCGGCAAACCGGGCTGGGAGGCGCAGCGCTGTCTCGCACAGCGCGTTACGATCGGCAGCGGATGTGCCCGACGCTGCATCGCGCGCGAAAGTTGTCCGGCAGGCCGGGAATGGCGTTACGAGCCGGCCACGATCGCCTATCACTACGGTGCATCGCAGCAAACACTGCAGCGCTGGCGTGGCGGGGAGCGCGCCTGAGCAACCGCCCGAGGGGATCGCCATGCTGACCGTCATCGCCCGCATCGAAGCCCGCCCCGAATTCGCCGCCTGCCTGAAGCAGGCCATGCTCGCGCTGCTGGCCCCGACCCGTGCCGAACCCGGCTGCCTCGCCTACGAACTGCTGGAAAGCAGCGACGATCCGGCGCTGATCTTCTTCCACGAACGCTGGGCTGACCGGGATGCCCTCGAAGCCCACTGGCAGTCGGCGCACCTGCTCGCCTATCGGGACGCGACCAAGGACTGGATCGACCGGCGCGAGCTCACCGTGCTGCGGCCGGTCGAGCCTTGAGCCCGCGAAAGCCGCGCAGCAGCATCGGGCTGGCTGAATGGACTTCGAATGGGATGAAACCAAGGCGCTTGCGAACCTGCGCAAGCATGGTGTCAGCTTCGCGGAAGCTTCGACCTTGTTCGGTGATCCGCTGGAGCTGACGATTGCCGACCCGGATCACTCGCACGGCGAGTTCCGGTTCCTGAGCCTCGGTCGCAGCCATGCCGGACGTCTGCTGGTCGTGGCCTATACGGAACGGGACCACCGCATCCGCATCATCAGCGCCCGCCCCGCCACTTCCCGGGAGATCCAGTGCCATGAAGCCGGCAGATTCTGATACCGACACCGAATTGCGCGACGAGTACGATTTTTCGGCCGCCATCCGCGGCAGGCATCACAGCGACTATCAGCGCGGCACCAACCTCGTGTTGCTGGACGCCGATGTCGCGGCCGCCTTTCCGGATGCGGCAGCCGTCAACAACGCCCTGCGCCTGCTGCTGAGGCTCGCCCGGCAGCAACTGCCGCCCGTCCCCAAGCCTTCGGAATGATGCAGGTTTGCCCGGTGACGAACGTCATGGTGCGCTTCGCGGGTCAGGCCGCGAACGCCGCCCCGCAGGCGCCGCTGATCGCCGCCCAGGCCCCGGCCTCGCCCTCGCGCGCGCGGATGTCGCGGCACGCCAGCACCCGCGACACCTGCCCGAGTTCGTAGACCACCAGCGTGTCGGCAAACGCCCGCACGTCCTCCAGATCGTGCGTGATCACGACCATCGGAATCCG
>JAFEGB010000144.1 GCA_018240295.1 Pseudomonadota bacterium | reverse complement strand
CTGGTGCAGGTGGCGGTTGGCGGCGTAGGTGTCGAGGCCGCGATCCTGCAGCGCGTAGGCATCGAGCTTGGCGTACAGGGCGATGCCGCGGCCCTCGTGGCGCAGGTACAGCACGTAGCCGCCGGCAGTGCCGATGCGCTGCAGGGCTTCCTCAAGCTGCGGACCGCAGTCACAGCGCTGCGAGCCGAACACGTCGCCGGTCAGGCATTCGGAATGCAGGCGCACCAGCGGGATGCCGTCGGCCGGCTGCGGGCCGAGGCCGAGCGCGAGGTGCTCGCGCCCGTCGACGAGGCCGTCGAAGCTGTGGAACAGCGCGGGCGTGCCGTCCGCGAGCGGTACCGTGACCTTGCGGCGCACGAGCGCGGGCGGAAGCGGCGGGTGAGGCTGGGCTGGCATGTTGCAGGTGTCCGTGGTGGGTCGGGCTGCACGCCGGCAGCGCTGGCGCACGCGGGTCGGCAGACCTCGATGCGCGCCGTGCGCCGCCGGCGTCCGGAACCCGGCCGGTGCCGGTGCGGCCGGTGTCCGCCGCAGCGGGCGGACCGAAGCCCGCCACTTTCGCAGCTTGTGCGCCCGGCATCCAGCCCGTCCCGCTCTGTGGCTCGCAGGCTCAGCCGTCGAGCGTGAAACCGATGCGGATCGTCACCTGCCAGTGCGCGACCTTGCCGTTCTCGATGTGGCCGCGCGTCTCGACGACTTCCAGCCAGCGCATGCTGTGCAGGGTCTGCGCGGCGCGGGCAACGGCGTTCTCGATGGCCGCCTCGATCGATACCGGCGACGAGCCGACGAGTTCGATCTTCTTGTAGACGTGCTCGCTCATGGGATGTGCCTGCTCCTTCGGTGCGGACCCGCGCCCGGAAACGTCGCACGCCGCGGGCGGGTCCATGCCGCGGCGCGCTCCGAACTCCAGACCCCGGACGCACAGAAAGCAATCCCGCAGCGCGGCAATCCGCAGCGACTGGTCGCCGGAAGCACGCGGCAGCGCGGGCCCGGCGGCGGCGGGCGGCGTCGCGCACGACGAGCGCCCGCGCGTGCCCGCGTTCAGGCAATCGCCGCCGGCGTGGCGCGCGGATAGTCGGTGTAGCCGTGCGCATCGCCGCCGTAGAGGGTCGCCTTGTCCGGCTGCGCGAGCGGCAGGCCGGTCGCGAGGCGTTCGACCAGGTCGGGGTTGGAGATCCACGGCTTGCCGAAGGCGACCAGCTCGGCATGACCGCTGGCCACGGCTTCGGCACCGAGGGCACCGTCGTAGCCGTTGTTGGCGATCCAGGTGCGCGGGAACAGCTTGCGCAGCGCCCGGAAATCGAAGCCCTCGACCGTGCGCGCCCCGCCGGTGACGCCCTCGACCATGTGCACGAAGCCGACCCCGCTGGCATCGAGCGCCTTCAGCACGTACGCGGCGAGTTCCGGCTCGCCGGGGCCGATGTCGTTGACCGTGGTCGCCGGCGACAGCCGCACGCCGGTGCGCTCCAGCCCGAACACGCTGCCGACCGCGGCGACGACTTCGAGCAGCAGGCGCGTGCGGTTCTCCAGGCTGCCGCCCCAGGCGTCGCTGCGCCGGTTGGTGTGGCTGCGCAGGAACTGCTCCAGCAGGTAGCCGTTGGCGCTGTGGATCTCGGCGCCGTCGAAGCCGGCGGCCCGGGCGTTCCGTGCCGCCTGCCGGAACTGTTCGACGATGCCGGGGACTTCGTCCGTCGTCAGCGCGTGCGGCTCGACCATCGGCTTGAAGCCGTCGTTCGTGAACGCCTGACCTTCGGGGCGGATCGCCGACGGTGCCACCGGCAGCGCGCCGTCCGGCTGCAGCTCCGGGTGCGAGATGCGTCCGACGTGCCAGAGCTGGATGAAGATCGTGCCGCCGAGCGCGTGCACGGCGTCGGTGACCTGCCGCCAGCCGGCAATCTGCGCCTCGCTGTAGATGCCGGGGGTCCAGGCATAGCCCTGGCCCTGCTGCGAGACCTGCGAGCCCTCGCTGATGATCAGGCCGGCACCGGCGCGCTGGGCATAGTACTCGGCGTTCAGCGCGCGCGGCGCCAGCGTCTGCGCATCGGCGCGCGAGCGCGTCAGCGGGGCCATGACCACGCGGTTGCGCAGGGTCAGCGGGCCGAGGGGATACGGGCTCAGCAGGGCGGCGGCGGAATTCGCGGGCGTCTTCATGATCAAGGCCTCATGGGGTTGCGAACAGGAAACGATTCGCACTATACAAAGCCTTTGTCCGCCGATAAGCCGGGATTCCGGCAACGCATCGTTTACCAGAGGAAACGAACCTTTGAGTACGACCCCTGCCCGTGCGCTGCCGGATCGCTCGGTCGCCGATGCCGCGGCCGCCGCGCACGATCTGTCGGCGCTGCATCTGTATGCGGTGCTGGTCGAGGCCGGCAGCTTCACGCGCGCCGCCGACCGGCTCGGCTGCACCAAGGGCCACGTCAGCAAGCAGCTCGCGGCGCTGGAGCGCAGCCTCGGCATGCAGCTGCTGCACCGCTCGACGCGCCGGCTGGCGCCGACCGCCGCCGGCAGCGCGCTGCTGCCGCTCGCCCGGCGCCTGACCGCGGTCGATGACGAGGTGCGCCAGGTGCTCGACGGCCTGCGCGATGACATCGCCGGCACCGTGCGCGTGTCGGTGCCGGTGTCGCTCGGCGAGACCTGCTTCGACGACATCGTCGTCGGCTTCTGCCGGCAGTATCCGCGCGTGCACATCGCGCTCGACCTGTCGAACGGCATCCGCGATCTGGTCGCCGACGGCATCGACTTCGCGCTGCGCTCGGGCAGCGAGCCGGCCCCGGACCTGATCGCGCGCCCGCTGTACAGCATGGAGGAATACGCCTGCGCGAGTCCGGCGTATCTGGCCGCGACCGGCACGCCGCTGGCACCGGCCGATCTCGCCGCGCACGCCTGCCTGCAGAACCTGCACTTCGGCGAGGAGGCCGCGGCCGGGGAATGGGAGTTTCACCGCGGCGCCGAGCTCTGGCGCGTGCCGGTGCGCGGGCCGCTCGCGTGCAACCATTATTCGCTGCTGAAGAAGGCGGCCATCGCCGGCGCCGGCATCGCGCGGCTGCCGGGCTATCTGATCGATGACGAACTCGCCGACGGCCGGCTGCTGCGGCTGCTGCCGGACTACGAATCGCGGCGGCTGCCGATCTTCCTGGTCTACGCGCCGCAGCGCACGCTGCCGCAGCGCACGCGCGTGCTGATCGACTACGTGCGCGAATGGTTCGCCGGCAAGGCCCAGCGCTGCGCGGCCCGGCGCGCGGCGCTCGCCGTGAACCTCACAGATCCCGGCGGAAGTTGAACGCGAACACCGACAGCCCCTCGCGGAAGTAGAAGCGGTGGGCGCGGGCGCGCTGCACGCCGGAATCGAGCGTCAGCGCCCGGCAGTCGAGCTTGCGAGCGCGGGCTTCGAGCCAGGTCAGCAGGGTCTGGCCGACGCCTTCGGAGCGTGCGCTCTCGGTCGTGACCAGGTCATCGACGTAGAGCTTGCGGCCGATCGAGGTGTCCTCGTAGACGCGCCAGACCGCGACGCCGAGCACGGCGTCGTCATCGACCGCGACCGACATGCGGGCGCCGCCGGCGAACACGCGCTGCATCTTCTCGACGTATTCCTCCGGCAGCTGCGGGCGCAGCTCGCGGTGGACCTCCTCGGCGCGCGCGAGCCAGCCCGGCTCGGCGATCCTGCCCTCGTCGGTGGTGATGTCCACGATGCTCATGCCCATGATTTCGAGCGGCCTCCGGCGCCGTCAGCAGTTTTGCCGCACGGTGCCGGCAAGCGGGGCCGGAAGTCCAGCGTCAGACGCCGGCCATCACGCGCGCGCGCAGCCCGGCGAGCAGCCGCTCGCCGCGCGGCCACGCTCCGAAGCCGGCGGCGACGTTCAGGTGCCCGCTCGGGCCGTGGTCGATGAACTCCGCCCCCCAGGCCGCCGCGAAGGCGCGGGCGCGCTGCAGCGTGCAGTACGGATCGTCGCTGCTCGCGACCACGGTCGCCGGGAACGGCAGCGGCGCGAGCGGCACGCCATCGAGCAGGCCGAGCGCATCGGCATCGGCCGGCGCGACCAGCAGCGCACCGGCGACTTGCGCGCAGTCGTGGCGCTGCGCCCAGGCCGCGATCGCGATGCAGCCGAGGCTGTGGCCGACCAGCACGGTCGGACCGGGCCGGCGGCGCAGTTCGGCTTCGAGCCCGGCGATCCAGGCCTCGCGCTGCGGCTGGTCGAAATCGCGCTGGTGCACGCGCCGGAAGGCCGGGCCGGAGTCGGCCCACAGCGTCTGCCAGTGGCCGGGACCGGAATCGCCGAGGCCGGGCACGATCAGGATCTGCAGGCCGTCGTCCGGACACGCGCCGCTCATGGCAGGCTCCCGGATGCGTCCGCCGCCTGCCAGCCGTCGGCGCCGAGGCTCGGCAGCAGCGCGGCTTCGCGGGCATCGGCCGCCGCCGGCAGCCACACGCGTACCCGGTGACGATGGATGTGTTCGATGCGTGCCCGCAGGCGCTGCTGTTCGGCGGCGCTGGCGGCAGCCGCACGCAGGTGCGGGGCCCCGAGGCGGATGGCGTCGGGCGCGAGCGCGAGCAGGCGGTCGAGTTCGGCCGGATCGCTGCCGTTGAAGCCGAATGCGACGCCGTAGCCGCGGCTGCGGAAGCCGGCGAGCGCGGCTGCCAGCCGTTGGGGCGCGACGCGCGCGGCATCGGCGAGTTCGAGCACGATCCCGTCCGGGCGCAGGCCGCTGCGGCGCAGGATCGATGCGAACACCGCTCCGTGCGCATCGGGCACCGCGGCGAGGTGCAGCGGATGCACCGCCAGCCACAGCGGCCCGCCGCCGGGGCGGCTGCCGGCGTTCAGCACGTGCACGGTGCGGATCAGCCGGTCGAGATAGGTGATCGCGGCATCGTCGAGCGCGATCGCATACGGCGCCCAGGCCGACACCGGCTGGCCGCCGGCACCGAAGGCGGCGGTCTGCGCGAGGCGCGCGACCGGGCGCCCGCCGGCATCGAGCAGCGCCAGCAGCGTCGTCTGCAGGCGCAGGCCGTGGTAATGCCCGACCACGCGCCCGGCTTCGAGCGTGAACGGCGCGCAGCCTTCCGGCAGGTAGGGATGGCCGCGGAAGTCACGGGCATGCAGTTCGATCAGCTCGGCGAGCCGTGCCTCGCGGCTGGAGGCTGCGGGGGGCGGGGTCGGATCGGTGACGGACATCTGGGCGGCTCCGCTCGGGATGACAAACATGAAAAATTGGAGATTCGGAGTCAGCTTACGGTCGGTTTGGCAATAATATATAGTAATAAAAAATTATCTTTTTATTACTCATGGTTATTTATCTGCGACATTTGACTTATCACTGCTGCGCTGCAACCGAAGGATTTTCCATCCCGGCATGCCGCCTGCAAATGGCACTAGACTCGAAGCGCCAGACGCAGGCACGAGGCATGACGCGAGCCGGAACCCGCAACCGGCCGGAACAGGGATTCCGGAGTCGGGTCTGCGGGTGTTGCGGATTGGCCGGTGGACGGGATCACCGGCGGCATCATGTACCGAGACAGGCCCCCCGAGATGCAGATGACCGATACCGATCGCTGGACCGAAGCCAACCCCGATGCACTGATCGGGCTGACGGCGGCCGGAGTGGTGCAGCACTGGAGCGCCGGCGCGCAGCGCCAGTACGGATATCCCGCCCACGAGGCGCTCGGGCGCCCGCTGGAGGCGCTGATCGTGCCGGCCGACATGACCGGCCAGCAGCAGTGGATGCTGGCCGAGACGCTGGCCCTCGAGCTCTGCGCCTTCGAGGCCGTGCGCCGGCGCCGTGACGGCTCGCTGGTCTGCGTTGACATCACCGCGCGGCGCATCGCCGGCGAGGACGGCGAATCGGCGGTGCTGTTCGTCGAGAAGGACGTGACGCGCCTGAAGATCCTGCGCGATGCGCGGCTGATGGAGGCACGTTTCCGCGACCTGCTCGAATCGACCCCGGATGCCGTGGTCATCGCCGGCACCACCGGCCACATCGTCATCGCCAATGCCCAGGCCGAGCGCCTGTTCGGCTACTCGCCCGGCGAGCTGCGCGGCCAGCCGGTCGAGGTGCTGCTGCCGGCACGCTACCGCGCCGCGCACGTCAGCCACCGCGCCGGCTACTTCCAGCAGCCGCGCCGGCGCTCGATGGGCGCCGGGCTCGAGCTCTACGGCCTGCGCCGCGACGGCACCGAGTTCCCGGTCGAGATCAGCCTGAACCCGCTGCGCACCGAGGCCGGGCAGATGGTCATGAGCGCGATCCGCGACATCAGCGAGCGCCAGCGCGCCGAGCGCAAGTTCCGCGGCCTGCTCGAGGCCGCGCCGGATGCGATGGTCATCGTCGATCGCGACGGCCGCATCGTGCTCGCCAACGCCCAGACCGCGACGCTGTTCGGCTTCGAGCGGCGCGAGCTGCTCGGCGAGCGCGTCGAGCGCCTGCTGCCGCCGCGCTTCCGCGATCGCCACCCGGCGCACCGCAACGCCTACTTCACCGATCCGAAGCTGCGGCCGATGGGCACCGGCTTCGAACTCTACGGGCAGCGCAGCGACGGCACCGAATTCCCGGTCGAGATCAGCCTCAGTCCGCTCGAGACCGAGGACGGCCTGCTGGTGTCGGCGGCGATCCGCGACATCACCGAGCGCAAGCGCTTCGAACGCGCGCTGCAGGACAAGAACAGCGAGCTCGAAGCCGCCAACCGTGCCAAGAGCCGCTTCCTCGCCAGCATGAGCCATGAGCTGCGCACGCCGCTCAATGCCGTGCTCGGCTTCACCGGCATCCTGCTGATGAAGCTGCCCGGCCCGCTGAATCCGGAGCAGGAATCGCAGCTGCGCACGGTCAGGTCCAGCGCCCAGCACCTGCTCGCGCTGATCAACGAGCTGCTCGACCTGGCACGCATCGAGGCCGGGCGCGTGGTGCTCAAGCCCGAGCCGGTGGCGCTCGCGACGCTGCTCGACGAGGTCGCGGCGACGCTGCGCACGCAGGCTGACGACAAGGGGCTCGCCCTGGGCGTCGAGCTCGAAGCGGTGCCCGAACCCGTCACCGATCGCCGGCTGCTGCTGCAGATCCTGATCAACCTCGCCGGCAATGCCGTCAAGTTCACGCAGCAGGGCTCGGTGCGCCTGCGCGCCGGCCCCGGCCGGCCCGATTCCAGGGGGCACGCCACCGTCTGCATCGCCGTCGCCGACACCGGTCCCGGCATCTCGCCCGAAGAACAGAAGCGGCTGTTCGAACCCTTCGCGCAGGGCGAGGCCGCCCGCAGCAGCGGCATCGAGAGCTCCGGCCTCGGCCTGCACCTGAGCCGGGAACTGGCCGGCGTGCTCGGCGGCTGGCTGCAGTGCCGCAGCATCCCCGGCGAGGGCAGCACCTTCACGCTGACGCTGCCGCTGCACGCCGAGCTGCCGGCCGCCGCCGACCTGCCCGGCGCCACGGCCCCGGCCGAGCTTCGCCAGCCCGCATCATCAGGTGGAGACCGGCCCGCATGAACCATCCGAACATCCTGATCGTCGAGGACAACCAGGCCAATTTCGCCGTGCTCGACTACCTGCTGCGGGCGCACGGCTTTCACGTGCTCGCCGCCGGCAACGGCCGCGAGGCGCTCGACGTGCTGGCGCGCGAGCCGGTCGATCTGGTGCTCTGCGACATGCAGATGCCGGTCATGGACGGCTACGAGTTCGCGCGCTGCACGCGCGCCAACCCGCGCTACGCGCGCCTGCCGCTGCTGGCCGTGACCGCCTCGTCGATGGCCGGCGATCGCACGCGCGTGCTCGCGGCCGGCTTCGATGATTACTTCTCGAAGCCGATCGATCCGGAAACCTTCGTCGACGCGATGGAGCACCACCTGCCGCCGGCACTGCGACGGGCGCGTTGACGGGCGCGGGCGGGCGGCCGATGGCGCGCATTGCAGTCGTCGATGATCTCGACTTCAACCGCGACCTGGTCGCGGCGCTGCTGCGCCCGGCCGGGCACGACATCGTCGAGGCCGCCGATGGTGCGGCGGCCCTGGAGATGGTCCGGCGCGAGCGCCCGGAACTGATCGTCTGCGACGTGCTGATGCCGGTCATGGACGGCTACGAGTTCGTGCGCCGGCTGCGCTCCGATCCGGTCTGCGGCGAATACGGCGCGCGCGTGCCGGTGATCTTCTGGAGCGCGTATTACAACGAGGACGAGGCCCTGCACCTGGCCGCCGAATGCGGCGTCAGCCTGCTGCTGCCCAAGCCCTGCCCGCCCGAGCGCCTGCAGGCGGTGATCCGGCAGGCGCTCAGCGAGCAGCCGCCGCCGCCGCTGCCGGTGCCCGATGAAACCGGCTTCGAGGGGCAGCACCGGCGGCTGCTGACCGACAAGCTCTCCGAACAGACCACGGCGCTGCTGCGCGCCAATGCCCGCCTGACCGCGCTGCTCGGCATGGTGCTCGCGCTCGGCAGCGAACACGATCCGCAGCGCCTGCTCGCCGCCGCCTGCCGGGGCGCCCGCGAACTGCTCGGCGCGAGCGACGCCTGGCTGGTGTACCGCGAGGACGACAGCGCCCCGGTGCGCTCGGTCAGCGACGGTCCGCACTCGGCGCTGCCGGCACCGGCCGGTTTCGGCGGCAGCAGCAGCCAGCCGCAGGATCCGCGCTTCGGCGCGGTGCTGGTCGCCCCGCTCAGCTCGATGCGCACCTGCCGCGGCTGGCTGATGATCGCCCGCCTGCCGGGCGAGGCGCCGTTCGAGGACGAGGACGAGCACCTGCTCGGCCTGCTCGCGGCGCAGACGCTGCATGCCTGGGAGATCGAGCGCCTGAACGGCCAGCTCTCGGCGCATGCCGCCGCGCTCGAGGACGAGGTCGCCGAGCGCGAGCGCATCACCCGCCAGCTCGACGTGCAGTACGCGATCGCCCGTCAGCTCGCCGGTGCGCAGGGCATCGATGCCGTGCTGCCGGTGCTGCTGCGCACGCTCGGCGAGCGCCTCGGTTTCGAGATCGCCGCGCTGTGGCTGCCCGATGCCCGCCACGGCGGCCTGCGCTGCGAGCAGGTCTGGGCCGCGCCCGGCTCGGCGCACCTCGGCTGCGCCGCGGCCCGCATCCACCGGCGGCTCGCGCCGGAGAAAGGCCAGCCGGGGCGCAGCCGCCTGCAGCGCCGGCCGCTCTGGAGCCTCGACCTGCACCGCGACGAGGACAGCGGCCGCGATCCGGACTGCCCTGACCTGCACGCCTGCGCGACGCTGCCGATCGCCGCCGGCGAGCGCATCGTCGCGGTGTTCGAGCTGCTGGCCGGCGAGCGCCGGCCGCCGGACCCGGGTCTGCTCGACCTGATGTGGGCGATCGGCGAGCAGGTCGGCCAGTTCTGGGCCCGCATCGACCAGCAGCATCGCAACGCCCGCCTCGCGCGCGTGCACGCGGTGCTGAGCGGCATCAACGGCGCGCTGGTGCGCATCCACGAGCGCGCGGCGCTGCTGCGCGCCACCTGCCGCATCGCCGTCGAACAGGGCGAGTTCGGCATCGCCTGGATCGGTGACTACGACGCCGCTGCCGCACGGGTGACGCCGGTGGCCTGGGCCGGCATCGATGACGGTTTCGGCGCGCAGGCGCTCGCGCTCGCCAGCAGCGACGATGACTACGCGGCGCTGATCGTGCGCGAGGCCATCCACCGGCGCGAGGCGGTCTGGTGCAATGATCTCGCCGCCGAGGCCGCACCGGTGCACAGCCGCTTCGCCGAGGCGCAGCGCCGCGGCTTCGGCTCGCTGATCGTGCTGCCGCTGGTCGTCGATCACCGCATCGGCGGCGTGCTGGCGCTGTACACGCAGGCGCCGGACTACTTCACGCGCGAGGAACGCGAGCTGCTCGAACAGGTCGCGAGCGACATCGCCTTCGGCCTCGCCGACATCGACCGCCGCGACCGGCTCGACTACCTGAACCACTACGATCCGCTGACCGGCCTGCCGAACCGCACGCTGTGGCGCGAGCGGCTCGGGCACGCGCTGATCGAGAGCGCGCGCCACCACGAGCGCACGGCCGTGCTCGTGCTCGACATCGCCCGCTTCCGGCACGTCAACAACGGCTTCGGCCGCGCCGCCGGCGATGCGCTGCTGCGCGCGCTCGCCGAGCGCGCCGCGGCGGTCTGGCCCGAGCCCGCGCACGTCGGGCGGCTCGGCGCCGACTGCTTCGCCGGCTTCCTGCCGCGGCTCGCCGATGTGCAGGCGATCACGCAGCTGCTCGAAGGCCGGCTCGGTGCCGCGCTGTCGGCACCGTTCCCGGTCGACGGTCACGAGCTGCGCCCGGGCTTCGTCGCCGGCATCGCCATCGCCCCGGACGACGGCGACGAGGCCGAAACCCTGCTGCACCACGCCGAGGCGGCGCTGGCGCAGGCCAAGGCCAGCGACCGGCCCTACGTGTATTACCGCCCCGAGCTGACCAGCGGCATCGCCGGCACGCTGCGGCTCGAAAACCGCCTGCACCGGGCGCTGGAGCGCGGCGAGTTCGAGCTGCACTACCAGCCGCGCGCCGATGCGCGCAGCGGTCGCCTGACCGGACTGGAGGCGCTGCTGCGCTGGCGCGATCCGGAGGCCGGGCTGGTCGCGCCGCTGCGCTTCGTGCCGGTGCTCGAACGGCTCGGCCTGATCAACGCGGCCGGCGAATGGGCGATCCGCCGCGCCCTCGCCGACAGCCGGCGCTGGACGGCGGTCGCCGGGCCGCTGCGCGTCGCGGTCAACGTCTCGGCCGTGCAGCTGCGCGAGCCCGGGCTCGGCGACACGATCTGCAGCGCCCTCGCCGAGGCACCGCCCGACGGCGCACCACTCGATCTGGAGATCACCGAGAGCGTGCTGATGAGCCAGGTCGAGGTGCATGGCCAGATGCTCGCCAGCCTGCGCCGGCGCGGCGTCGGCATCGCGATCGACGACTTCGGCACCGGCTATTCCTCGCTCGCGTATCTGGCGCGCCTGCCGGTCGATGCGCTGAAGATCGACCGCAGCTTCGTCGAGACGCTGACCGATCGCCCCGAGAGCCTCGCGATCGTGCGCACCGTGATCTCGCTCGCGCAGTCGCTGCACCTGAAGACCGTCGCCGAAGGCGTCGAGACCGCCGAACAGGCCGGGCGGCTCGCCGAACTCGGCTGCGACGAGCTGCAGGGCTTCTGGATCAGCCGGCCGCTGCCGCTCGATGCGCTGCTCGACTGGCTGCGCGCCCGCACGCCGGCCGGCGTCTGACGCAACTTCCGCGCCGTTCCCGTACTCCGAATCGCGGGCCGCAGCCGCATCCGCACCGGTGGCCCGGGTCAGGGTCGTGACGCCCGCTCGTGCGGATCGAGGATGCGCAGATGTCCCCTGTTTCCCGTTTGCCGCGCTCGCCCGCGGTCGCATTCCGCTGGCTGCTGCTTGGCTGCAGCCTGCTGCTGCCTGGTTTCGCGGCCGCTGCCGCCGAGGAGTCCTGGCCGCGCGAGTTCGGCCGCAACGGCCGTTCGGTGCTGGTCTACGAGCCGCAGGTCGAGGACTGGTCCGCCGACGGCCGCCTGCAGCTGCGCGCGCCGGTGGCGGTCACGCCCGCGCGCGGCGAGCCGGCGCGCTACGGCGTGCTCGGCATCGCGTCACCGACCGAGGTCGATGCCGGCTCGCAGTCGGTGCTGCTCGGCGCGCCCGAGGTGAACGCGCAGTTCCCGGACCTGCCGGCCGACGAGGCCGCCCGCCTGCAGGCGCTGGTGCGCGAGGCGCTGCCGGCCGGGCGGCCGCTGACGCTCGCGCTGCCGACGCTGATCGCTGCCGGCGGCCGGCCGCCGGCCGCCGCCGCGCCCGAGGTGGCGGTCGATCTCGATCCACCGCCGATCTTCCACAGCACGCGGCCGGCGACGCTGCTGATGTTCTACGGCCCGCCGGCCTTTGAGCCGGTCGGCGACTCGCCGCTGCAGGCGGCGACCAACACCGAATCGACGGTGCTGTACGAGCCGGATGCGCAGCGCTACTGGCTGGCGCTCGAGGACGGCTGGCTGACGGCCCCGGATCTGCGTGCCGGGCCGTGGACGCAGCCGGCCAGCCTGTCGCCGGCGTTCCGGTCGCTGCCGGCCGATGCCTGGGGCGCGCTGACCGCGCGCGGTCCGGGGCCGCGCATGACGCGCGCGCCGGCCGTGATCTACAGCGAGCGCCCGGCCGAGCTGATCGTCACCGACGGCCCGCCGCGCTACGTGCCGGTCGCCGGCACGCGGCTCGAAGCCATCGCCAACACCGACTCGCCGGTGTTCGTGCTGCCCGGGGCACGCCGGCATTACTTCCTCACCGCCGGGCGCTGGTTCACGGCACCGACGCTGGCCGGCCCGTGGCTGCCGGCGACGACCGATCTGCCGCCGGACTTCACGCAGATTCCGCCAAACGGGCCGTACGGCTGGGTGCTCGCCTCGGTGCCGGGCACGCCGGCGGCGGCCGAAGCCGTGGCGCTCGCCGGCGTGCCGCGCAAGTCGACCGTGCCGCGCCAGGGCCTGCGCTACGCGCCGGTCTACGAGGGTCCGCCGCGCTACGAGCCGATCGACGGCACCGGCGGCGTCGACTGGATCGTCAACACGCCGTACGAGGTCGTGCGCTACGAGGATCGCTACTACGGCGTCGATGACGGCGTCTGGTTCGTCGCCGACGAGCCCGGCGGGCCGTGGTATCCGGCCGAGCGCGTGCCCGGGGCGATCTACCGCATCCCGCCGGCGCATCCGCTCTATCACGTCACCTACGTGCGCATCTACGGGCACACGCCCGAGACCGTCACCTACGGCTACACGCCGGGCTACACCGGCCAGTACGTCAGCAACGGCGTGCTGATGTTCGGCGTCGGGGCGCTGGTCGGCTGGGCGCTGGCCGATCGTGGCGACCGCCACCCGGACTACATCCCTTACCGGCCGTGGTACCGGCCGGCGCAGCCCTGGCGCGCGTATGGCTACGGGGCCGTGTACCGGCCCGGCAAGGGCTTCGCGCCGCGCGGCTGGGCCTGGGGGCGCTACCGGCCGAAACCGCTGCCGGTGGCCTGGACCGGTCACGAGAAGCGCTGGGCACGCTCGCCGCTGCTGATCGAACAGCGGCGGGTGACGACGACGACGGTGCTGTCGGCCGGCGCTGCGGCGCGCACCCGCGTCGTCGAGCTGCCGGGCACGCCGTTCGCCGGCGGGGACCGCTACCGGCGCTGGGGCGGCAGGAGCCCCGCGCTCGATGAACGCTGGCAGCAGGCCCGCCGCTTCGAGGCGGCCCGCCCGGCCCCGGCGAAGCTGCGCCGGCAGGGGCCGATGTTCGTCGGTCAGGACGGCGCGCTGTACCGGCGCTCGGCGCGCGACGACTGGCAGCGCGTCGCCGGCGACGGCCGCAGCATCCCGGTCGATCGCGCACTCGCCACGCGCCAGATCGCGGCTCCGGCGAAGGGGCCGGGCGCGCGCGGGAGCGATGCGCTGCGCCGCGGGCAGGCGCTGGTGCCCGCCCAGAACCCTGCGGATCGTGCGGATCGCCCGGATCGCGGCCCGGACCGGCGTGAGCCCGGACCGGCCCGGTTCGAGGCCGGTCGCGGCGGCGCGGACCCGCAGCGTCGCGACGAGGCCGGAGCGCAGGCACCGGCAGTCCGGGAGCCCGGCGCGCGCCCGGATCGTGACCCGTCCGGCCGCGATGTGCCGCCGGATCGCCGGCAGGAGGCGGCGCCCCGCTCGCCGGACCGGGAGGCGCGGGCCCGGGCGCAGGCCCCGGACGATCGTCCGGATTCGCCGGCCCGCGACGGGCGTCCGCAGCCGCGTCCCGAAGCCGGGCCGCCGGAACGCCCGCAAGCGACGGGTCGGGACGAACGTCCGCAACCGCGTTCCGAAGCCCGGCCGCCGGAACGTCTGCAAGCGACGGGTCGCGATGAACGTCCGCAGCCGCGTTCCGAAGCCCGGCCGCCGGAACGTCCGCAAGCGGCGGGTCGGGACGAACGTCCGCAACCGCGTCCCGAAGCCCGGTCGCCGGAACGGCCGCAAGCGGCGGGTCGGGATGAACGTCCGCAGCCGCGTGCAGAGGCCCGACCGCCCGAGCGTCCGCAACCGGCGGTCCGCGTCGATCGCCCGCAGCCACGTGCGGAAGTCCGGCCGCCCGAGCGTCCACAGCCACGCGCAGAAGCCCGGCCGCCCGAGCGTCCGCAACCGGCGGCCCGCGCCGAACGTCCGCAGCCCCGGCAGGCACCGCCGCCGCCCGCGCGTGTCGAGCGTCCGCGTCCGGAAGCCCGCCAGGCCGCCCCTGCGCCGCAACCGGGCGGTGGCGGTGGTGGCGGCAAGGGCCACGGCGGGCGTGAGGACAAGGGCAAGGGCTGAATCACGGCCGGGCGCGGCTGCGGATCGTCAGTGCGCCCGGCTCCCGGCCCCGACAGACTTGAGGATCACGCCCGCGCCGCCGTGCGCGCCGTCCCGAAGTCTGCCGAGGTCACCGATGCCCGTCGTCCGCTCCGCCCTCCTTCGTCCCTTCGTCCTCGCCGGCGCCCTGGCCGCCCTCAATGCCCCGGCCGCCGATGCGCCGGCACCGGCCGAGGCCGATCTTGTCGCCGCCCGCGCCGTCGTCCAGCAGTTCGCGGCCGAGCTGAAGAACGCGCTCGGCAGCGCGATCCAGGCCGGCGGGCCGGTCAATGGCATCGAGGTCTGCCAGCAGCAGGCCCCGGGCATCGCCACCCGCGCCGCGCAACAGGCCGGCTTCACGCGCGTCGGTCGCACCAGCCTGAAGGTCCGCAATCCCGACAACGCGCCCGATGCCTGGGAACTCGCCGGGCTGGAGGACTTCGAGGCGCGCAAGGCCGCCGGTGCCGACCCGGCGACGCTCGAACGCGCCGGGATCGTGGCCCTGCCCGGCGGCGGCCACGAGTTCCGCTATCTGAAGGCGATCCCGACCGCCGCCGTCTGCCTGAACTGCCACGGCAGCACGCTGAAGCCCGAGGTCAGCGCGAAGATCGATGCGCTGTACCCGTCCGATGCCGCGCGCGGCTTCGCCGAAGGCGACCTGCGCGGCGCGTTCACGCTGCGCAAGCCGCTCTGAGGACGGCCTTGCTGCAGCGGGGGACGAAGGTTTCCGGCAGCGGCTGCATGGCCTGACGCTCCTGCGGCGCGCACAGGGCCGGGCGTGCGCTGCGATCGCAGCAGGATGATCTGCAGCGCGCCGCCTGATGCGACCGGGCTTAAGCCGGCTTCAAGCCGTCGGGGACGCGGCGGGCGTAGCATGGCTGCATCCTTTCCCTGCGCCCGTCCGAGGTCGTCCCGATGTCATTGCGCCCGCGTGCCTCGCTGCTGCCGCGCCTCGCCGTGCCGCTGTTCGCCGGCCTGCTGTCCATGTCCTTCGTCGCGAGTGCCGCGCCGCCTCCGCCGGCCGAGCCGGCGAAGCTGCACGCGGCGATGGAGGCGCTGAAGCTCGCGCAGCGCGATCTGGAGGCGGCGCCGTCCGATCACGGCGGGCATCGCAACAAGGCGCTGCAGCTGATCGAGCGCGCGCTCGAACAGTGCGAGCGCAGCGCCGAATCGCTGCGTCAGGCGCACTGAGCGCTGATTTCCGGGCCTGAGGGCCGGCGGCGTTCGTGCGCTCAGCCGGTCGCGGCCGCTTCGCCGGCCGTGCCGCGCACGCAGGCGGCGATGCGCAGGCCGATGTCGCGGGCATGATCGCCAATGCGCTCCATGGCCTTCAGCGCGCTGGCGAGCTGCATGCCGGCGCCGATGCCGCGCGGATGCTCGGCCATCCACGCGACCAGCGTCGCCAGCCGCGCGTGATATTCGGCATCCAGCCGCCGGTCGTCCTCGACCAGTCGCGCCGCAGCCGTGGCATCGACCGCATCGAGGGCCGAACGCGCCTGCGCGAGCATGTCGCCGACCTGTGCCAGCAGCGGGCGCACCGCCGCATCGAGCAGGCTGCGCGGGCAGGGCGTGCCGGCGAGTGCGACGGTGGCGGCAGCGAGCTTGCCGGTCTCGTCGCCGATGCGCTCCAGATGGCGCGCGGCATCGGCGAGCGCCAGCACCAGGCGCAGGTCCGAGGCCACCGGCGCGCGCAGCGCCAGCAGCAGCAGCAGCGCGCGTTCGATCTCGGCATCGAGCTCGTCGATGCAGCGCTCGCCGTGCGGCCAGCGGGCGGCGATGCCGGCATCGAGCGCGAGCAGCGCGGCGGCGGCGGCCTCGAACTGCGTCGCGGCCAGGCTGCCCATGCGCGTCAGCAGGTCGCGCAGGCTGGCCAGGCGCTCGTCGTAACTGCGCACGAGGTGGGGTTCGGTCGTGAAGCTCATGGTGGCAATCCGCAAGGCAGGGACTGGAACGGCCGGGTCGGCCGCCGCATTATTGCGCTGCAACATGACAAGCCCGTGACCAGCGCAGGACGCCGGGGTGGCAGGTGTATTTTCATCTGACGCAATGCTTTTCACGATGGCATGTGCCCCGTAGACTCGCCGCTCCCGCTTCCAGACCCTTCCGGAGTCCCACCATGTCCAGCGTCCCCGGCGCGGCACCACCGCCGGCGTTCCTGTTCGGCGGCCTGCGCGAACACGCCACCCGCCGCGTGCTCGACCACGAAATCCATGCCCGGCCGTCCGAGGAACTGCGCGCTCCGGCGCGCGCCTCGCATCTGGCCGTGCTGTCCGGTCCGGACGGCGCGGCGGCCGATCGCGCCCACGTCGCCGAGCTGTGCTGGCGCTACGGCGTCGAGCCGCCGGCCTCGAACGAGGTGTTCCATGCCATCGACCTCGGGCCGCTGCGCCTGCGCTGGGAGCGGCACACCGAGTTCTCGTCCTACACCTTCCTGCGCGCCGAGCCGGATCAGGACGACCCGTTCGCGGCGCCGCCGATCGCCTCGGTGCCCTCGGACTGGCTCGCCGGCCTGCCCGGCGAGGTGCTGGTCGCCACGCACGTGATCCTCGAATCCGGCGGCAGCGCCGGGCGCGATCTCGCCAACATGCAGGCGGTGTTCGGCACGACCAACATCGCCGGCAGCCGCGTGCTCGGCGGCGCGGCCGTGGCCTGGAGCGACTTCCGCATCCATCCGGACGGCTTCGACCGGCTGCTGGTCGCCGATCACGGCCTGTCGCCGCGTCAGGCCGGGCGGCTGGTGCAGCGCCTGCTGGAGATCGAGACCTACCGGATGCTGGCGATGCTCGGCTTCCCGAATGCCCGGCGCAGTTCGGTGGAGCTGAACGGCGTCGAACGCCGGCTGGCCGAGATCACCGGACGCATGACCGGCAACGAGGCCCCGGACGCCGAGGCGAAGCTGCTGACCGAGCTCTCCGACCTCGCCGCCGAGGTCGAGCGCGGGGCGGCGACCTCGACCTACCGCTTCGCGGCCAGCCGTGCCTACCGCACGCTGGTCGAGCGGCGCATCGAGGAGCTGCGCGAGGAGCGCATCGAGGGTCTGCAGACGCTGGAGGAGTTCATGGAGCGGCGGCTGGCGCCGGCGATGCGCACGGTCGAGGCCGTGCGCGAGCGCCAGAGCCAGCTGTCCGAGCGCGTCGCGCGGGCGACCGGGCTGCTGCGCACGCGCGTCGACGTGACGCTGCAGCAGCAGAACCAGGCGCTGCTCGCGTCGATGAACCGCCGCGCCGACCTGCAGCTGCGGCTGCAGGAGACGGTCGAGGGCCTGTCGGTGGTCGTGCTCAGCTACTACCTGGTCAGCCTGCTCGGCTATCTGGTCAAGGCGCTGTCGAAGGCCGGACTGCCGCTGAACCCGGAGATCGTCTCCGGGGCCGCGGTGCCGGTCGCGCTGGCGGCGCTGACCTGGAAGATCGGCCGCATGCGCAAGGCGCTCGCGCACTGATGCCCCCTCCCCGGCCCTTCGCCGCTGATCCTCAGCCGAGCAGGCGCTTCAGCTCGGCGACACCGGCGAGGTGGCCGGCGAGCTTCACGACGCCGTCGACGGCGAGGGCCGGGGTCTGCATCACGCCGAAGCCGGCGATGCGCGCCGGATCGGTGATCTTCTCCAGCTCCCAGTCGAGGCCCAGCTCGTCGGCGGCCTGCGTCGCGTATTCGGCGAGCTTGCGGCATTTCTGGCAGCCGCTGCCGAGGATCTGGATCTTGCGTCGGTTCATGGCAGGCCTCCGCAGCCGGTCGGTGACCGGCCTCGTCACAGCACGAGATTGAACACGTAGCCGACCAGCAGGATGCCGGTTGCGACCACACCGGTGAACACCGCGATCAGTCGCGGTTTCAGCACCTTGCGCAGGATCACCAGCTCGGGCAGCGACAGCGCGACGACCGACATCATGAACGCCAGTGCCGTGCCGAGGGCCGCGCCCTTGGCGAGCAGCGCCTCGACCACCGGCACGATGCCGGCGGCATTCGAGTACATCGGCACGCCGAGCGCGACGGCGAGCGGCACGCTCCACCACGCCTCGCGGCCCATCAGCGCCGCCATGAAGTCGGTCGGCACGTAGCCGTGGATGCCGGCGCCGACCGCGATGCCGGCGAGGAGGTAAGGCCAGACGCGCCCGACGATGTCGCGCACGGCGGCGCTGCCGGCGCCGAGATGTGCATTCCAGCCGACCGGGCCGGAAAGACCGGCCGCGGCGGTCGTGGCCGGGCAAGTGCGCACCCAGTCCTCGACGCTGCCCTCCATGCCGATGCGACCGATGATCCAGCCTGCCCCGAGCGCGACCGTCAGGCCGAGCGCCAGATACAGCGCCGCGATCCGCCAGCCGAACAGCGCGAACAGCAGGCCGAGCGCGATCTCGTTGACCATCGGTGCGGCGATCAGGAACGACAGGGTCACGCCGAGCGGCACGCCGGCCCCGAGGAAGCCGATGAACAGCGGCACGGCCGAGCACGAGCAGAACGGCGTGACCACGCCGAGTGCGGCGGCGAGGGCATTGCCGAGGCCGCCGCGTCGCCCGGCGAGCAGCGCCCGCGTGCGCTCGGGCGAGCAGTACGAGCGCACGATGCCCATCACGAACACGACGGCGCACAGCAGCAGCAGGACCTTCGGCACTTCGTACAGGAAGAAGCCGATGGCCGCCCCGGCCCGGCTGTCGGGCGCAAACGGCAGCCAGGCAGCCAGGGCCGCGGCGAGTGCCGGCAGCCGCTCGTACACGAACAGCCCCAGCACGGCGCCGGCAACGGCGATCAGGCTCGGGCCGCTGGCGCGCAGTCGCGCCTGCATCGACGACGGAACGGACGGAACGGTCTGCATCGCGGCGCTCCTGCATTTGTTTCGATATCCATAGAACAATGCAGGCAAGCGCGCGATGACCGGTGTCAATCGCTCCGGAGGTTGTCGTGCAGCCCGGCTTCAGCCCTGCAGATGCCCGGCGTGCCAGGCGAGGTGCTCGCCGATGAAGCTGGCGATGAAGTGGTAGCTGTGGTCGTAGCCGGGACGCAGGCGCAGATCGAGCGGGATGCCGCGCGCCGCGCAGGCGGCGGCGAGGTCGTCCGGGTGCAGCTGCTCGCCGAGGAACTCATCGGCCGTGCCCTGCTCGATGCGCATCGGCAGCGGCGTGGCGCCGTCCTCGATCAGGCTGGTCGCATCCCAGGGCCGCCACATGCGCCGGTCGGCACCGAGATAGGCCGTGAACGCCTTCTCGCCCCAGGGGCTCGCCGACGGATGGCAGATCGGTGCGAAGGCCGAGACGCTGCTGTAGCGCCCCGGATGGCGCAGGGCCAGCACCAGCGCGCCGTGCCCACCCATCGAGTGGCCGCAGATCGCCCGCCGGCCCGGCTGCAGCGGGAACAAGGTCTCGGCGAGCAGCGGCAGTTCAAAGGCGACGTAGTCGTGCATGTGGTAGTGCGTGGCCCACGGTGCGCGGATCGCCTCGACGTAGAAGCCGGCGGCCTGGCCGAGGTCGTAGCCGGGATCGTCGGGTACGTCGTCGCCGCGCGGGCTGGTGTCCGGAATCAGCAGCGCCAGGCCGAGTTCGGCGGCGTAGCGCTGCGCGCCGGCCTTGACGCGGAAGTTGTCGTCGGAGCAGGTCAGGCCCGACAGCCAGTACACGGCCGGCACCGGGCCGGCCTCGGCCTGCGGCGGCAGGTAGATCGAAAACGTCATCGGACAGGCGCAGCTTTGCGAGTCATGCCGCCAGCGTTCGAGCCAGCCTTCATGCTCGCGGATGCGTTCGAGGCGTTCGGGGGTCGACATCGGGGCGGGGCCTCGCGGCAGGTAAGGACGGGGAAAGCCGGGCGAAGCGGCGGCCGGTTCATTCAGAACACGATCACCGAGCGGATGCTCTTGCCTTCATGCATCAGCTCGAAGGCATGGTTGATGTCTTCCAGACCCATCGTGTGCGTGACCATCGGGTCGATGCGGATCGTGCCGTTCAGGTACTGATCGACGAAGCCCGGCAGCTGCGAGCGGCCCTTGACGCCGCCGAAGGCCGTGCCCTTCCAGGTGCGGCCGGTCACGAGCTGGAACGGCCGGGTGCGGATCTCGCGGCCGGCACCGGCGACGCCGATGATCGTCGACACGCCCCAGCCCATGTGCGTGCATTCCAGGGCCTCGCGCATGACCTCGACGTTGCCGATGCATTCGAAGCTGTAGTCGACGCCGCCGTGCGTCATCTCGACGATGGCCTCGCGCGTGCTGACCGTGAGCGCCTCCGGGTTCACGCAGTCGGTGGCGCCGAGCGCGCGCGCCATGTCGAACTTGGCCGGGTTGGTGTCGATGGCGATGATGCGGCCGGCCTTCGCCATCACCGCGCCCTGGATCACGCTCAGGCCGATGCCGCCGAGCCCGAACACCGCGACCGTGCTGCCGGGTTCGACCTTCGCAGTGTTCAGCACCGCGCCGATGCCGGTGGTGATGCCGCAGCCGAGCAGGCAGACCTTGTCGAGCGGGGCGGCCGGGTTGATCTTCGCGAGCGCGATCTCGGGCACGACCGTGTATTCGCTGAAGGTCGAGCAGCCCATGTAATGGAAGATCGGCTTGCCGTCCTTCGCGAAGCGGCGCGTGCCGTCGGGCATGTAGCCGGTCCAGACCGTCGCGGCGATCGACTGGCAGAGGTTGGTCTTCGTCGAGGCGCAGTACTCGCAGTGACCGCATTCGGGGATGTACAGCGGGATCACGTGATCGCCGGGCTTCAGGCCCTTCACGTCCGGCCCGCACTCCTCGACGATGCAGCCGCCCTCGTGGCCGAGCACGCACGGGAAGACGCCCTCGGGGTCGTCGCCGGACAGCGTGAAGGCATCGGTGTGGCAGACCCCGGTGGCGACCGTGCGCAGCAGCACTTCGCCGGCACGCGGCCCCTCGACTTCGATCTCGGTGACCGAGAGCGGCTTCTGCGCTTCCCAGGCAACGGCGGCACGGGCTTTCATCGGCAGGCTCCTCGTGTGGGGCGATGCCCGCAGGCATCGGGCGGCCGCGGACGGCTCGAACCGCTACAGGCTAGACGGCTGCCTCGGGGATGCGCAGGCAACCGCCGGCCCCGGCACGCCGGGGAATGGCTGGTCTCAGCAGGACTGCGGGCGGCGGGCGCCGGTTCCTGTCAGGCTGGATACCCGTCCGCCACCGCCGCCGGAGGTCTTCGCCGATCATGTCCCCTGCCCTGCGCCGCTGGCTGCCCTTCCTCGCCTGGCCGCGTCCGACGCGCGCGACGCTCGCTGCCGACCTGCGCGCCGGGCTCGCGGTCGGGCTGGTGCTGATCCCGCAGGCGCTCGCCTACGCGACGCTCGCCGGCATGCCGGCGCAGACCGGGCTGTACGCGGCGCTGCTGCCGGCGGTGGTCGGCTGCCTGTGGGGCTCGTCGCCGCTGCTCGCCGCCGGGCCGGTGGCGCTGACCAGCCTGCTGAGCTTCGGCGCGCTGCAGCCGTTCGCGGCGCCGGGCAGCAGCGGCTGGGTGGCGGCCGCGGTGTGGCTCGCGCTGTACGCGGGCCTGATGCAGTGCGCACTCGGGGCGCTGCGCCTCGGGGTGATCGCGAACCTGGTCTCGGGGCCGACGCTCGCCGGCTTCATCCATGCGGCGGCGCTGATCATCATCGCCACGCAGCTGCCGGCGCTGCTCGGCCTGCCGCCCTGGGGGGCGTCGCTGTCCGGCTGGCCGGCGCAGGTGGCGGCGCGCCTGCAGCAGGCGCCCGGCGCGGTGGCCGTGTCCGCGGCCTTCGGGCTCGGGGCCCTGCTGCTGCTGCTGTGGCTGCGCCGGCACCGGCCGCGCTGGCCGGGCGTGCTGCTCGTCTGCGGGCTCGGCATCGTGCTCAGCCACTTCAGCGCTTACGCAGGCCATGGCGGGGCCGTGATCGGCAGCGTGCCCGAGGCGCTGCCGCAGCTGTCGCTGCCACCGGCGCTCGATTTCGGGACGCACCGGGCGCTGCTCGCGCCGGCGCTGGTCGTGGCGCTGGTCAGCTTCACCGAGGCGATGTCGAGTGCGCGCACGCTGGCGCGCCGGCGCGGCGAGCGCTGGAACGAGAATCAGGAACTGATCGGTCAGGGGCTCGCCAAGATCGCGAGCGCCGCCAGCGGGGCGTTTCCGGTCAGCGGCTCGTTCTCGCGCTCGGCCCTCAATGAATACGCCGGCGCCCGCACGGCCTGGTCGACGCTGTTCGCCGCTGCCTGCGTGTTCGCGTTCCTGCTCGCCGGCACCGCCGTGCTCGCGCCGCTGCCGCAGGCGGTGCTGGCGGCCGTCGTCATCGTGCCGGTGACCGGGCTGCTCAACGTGGCCGGCCTGCGGCGCATCGGGCGGCTGGCGCGCGACGACGGCCTGGTGGCGCTGATCACCTTCGCGGCGACGCTGTTCGCGGTGCCGCAGCTGCACTGGGGCGTGCTCGCCGGCCTGATCGCCGGCCTCGCGGCCTCGATGCTGCGCCGCAGCCAGCCGCGCATCGTCGAACTCGGCGTGCTGCCCGACGGCCGGCTGCGCGCGCGCGAGCGCTACGGCCTGCCGCGGCCGGCGCCGGACCTGATCGTGCTGCGCCCGGACACGGCGCTGGTCTACGCCAGTGCGGCGGCGGTCGAGCGCGCGGTGCTCGATCACGTCGATGCCGGCGTGCAGCGCGTGCTGCTGGTCGGCACGGCGATCAATGATCTCGATGTCACCGGCCTCGATACCTTGCGCGAGCTGCGCCGCACGCTGGCGGCACGCGGCACGACGCTCTATCTCTGCCGCATGAAGCTGCCGGTCTGGCGGCTGCTGGAGCGCGCCGGCGTGCCGGCGGAGTTCGGCGAAAACCGCTGTTTCCGCACCGAGCGTCAGGCGATCGCGGCGCTGACCGGCGAAAACCCTGCGCCGGCTGCGGCCGATCGCCCGCATCCGTAGTACGGTGCAGGTCCGCATCGCCGCCGGAGAGCCGCCGATGAAGCGCATCCTGATCGCGCACCGCACCGAATACCGCTATCCCGAGCCGGTCCGGCTCGGCCCGCACCGGCTGCTGCTGCGCCCGCGCGAGGGCCACGAGGTGCGCGTCGAACGCTCGCGCCTCGACATCACCCCGGCCGCGCAGCTGCGCTGGTGCCGCGATGCCGATGACAACTCGGTCGCGATCGCGCACTTCCCGCAGCCGGCCGGACGGCTCTGCATCGACAGCGAAGTGGTCATCGAACACCACGACGATGCGCCGCTCGACTTTCTGGTCGAGGACTACGCGCTGCACTACCCGTTCGAGTACGCAGCGGCCGAACGCACCGACCTGCAGCTGGCGAGCACGCCGGTCTATCCGCCCGATCGCGCCGTGGTGGCGGCCTGGGTCACCGGACTCGGCATCGGGGCGGGGACGCTGGAAACCTACGTGCTGCTCGACCGGCTGAACCGCGCCATCTGCGGGCAGCTGGAATACGGCATGCGCGAGGAGCCCGGCGTGCAGTCGCCGGCCGAAACGCTGCGCCTCGGCACCGGCTCCTGCCGCGACTACGCGACGCTGTTCATCGAGGCCTGCCGCGGCCTCGGGCTGGCGAGCCGCTTCGTCAGCGGTTACCTGCACACCTCCGAGACCGCCGCCGGCCATGCCTCGACCCACGCCTGGGCCGAGGTCTACCTGCCGGGGCCGGGCTGGAAGGGCTTCGACCCGACCGGCGGCGTGCTGACCGGCAGCGACCACATCCCGGTTGCGGTCGCCCGTCACCCGGAGGCGATCCCGCCGGTGTCAGGCAGTTTCTACGGACCACCGGATCTGCAGGCGGACATGCAGGTCGACGTGCGCGTGGCGGCGCTCTGAGGCTGTGCCGGCAGCCCCACCGCATCCTGTCCGCAGCCACCGCGAGGGAACCGCCGATGAACACCGCCGCCCGCCTCGCCGAACGCCTGCTGCCGCTGCTCGCCGCCACCCGCCAGCCGCGGGCCGCGAACAGCGAGACCCCCGCGCTGCCGGCCGACGAAGCCTTCCTCGCCGTGCGCGGGCCGGAGCGCTGGCTGGCGCTGAACGGCGCCAGCCGCGCCGCGGCGCAATCCCTCGCCGAGGCGCTCACCGGCGACGATGCCGCGGCGCTCGAGGCCGCGCTCGATGCGCTGGTCGCCAGCACCGGCGACTGGCTGGCGCTGCACGCCGAGCTGATGCAGTCCGAAGCCGCCGATGCACAGCTCGCCGAAGGCCGGCGCCTGGCGCTCGCCGTCGTGGCGCGGGCGCTGTCGGATCTGGCGCTCTGGCTCGCCCGCGTGCTCGCCGGCCTCGAACGCCAGCCGCCGGCACCACTGCCGCCGCTGCGCCTGCACGCGCAGGCCGAGGTGCTGCGCTGGGCGGCGTGGGACGGACGGCGGACGCTGACGCAACCGCTGCCGGCGCCCGGCGATGGATCAGCCGGATCGGGCTGGATCCATCAACTGCGACGCTGGCTGTCGTCGCACTTCTAACCGGCGTTTCCGCCTGACCGGCCGTTACAGCCGCATCCGGCTATGCCGACTGTGGCGGGCATCGGGTTACCATCGTGGCATACCCCACGTCCGCGCCGCTGCATCGGTGGTGACCGGCATGACCGCCCGCAGAGACGGAGTCCCCAGCGATGAACATT
>JAFEGB010000143.1 GCA_018240295.1 Pseudomonadota bacterium | reverse complement strand
GTTATGGTTTTCAAAGTGTGTCTATACACAGCTTTGTGAATTATTGGTTTCACTATAGCGCGGCGAAATCTAACTCTTTGTTAACACATAGTTTGCATGGATAGGAATAAAAACTATGAAGGGTGTTTTCCCTCTAGTCCATAGGGTGGGCAAGGCAAACGCATATTCTCAGCATGCGAAAAGTCAAGCGACAGTGCTGGTGACATACATCCACAAGCGCCTAATCATTATCTGTCAAGCGAGAATTGATTGACAGCTAATTTTCATTTGAACTACCCGCCGCTCTGTAGTCATTTCGCATTGTAAGAAGCACGTAGCACGTAGGATGGGCTGACGTAGGAAGCCCATCCTACGTGCTTCTTCGGACTATCGGATGCATTTTGGCTCGGCCTGCAGGTCGATTACGACACCGCGATGACACGCGAGGCGATGGCGGCGACGCGGGAACGCATCCGGCCATTACCGATCAGCCCGGCTCCGGATGACCCGGTTTCCGGCGATTGATCACCCGCAAGTCGGCTCAGCCGATCCGCCCGAACACCCGTCCCGCTGCCGCGATCGTCGCGTCGATGTCGGCGTCGGTCAGTGCCGACGAAACAAACCCCGCCTCGAACGCCGAGGGCGCCAGATACACGCCTTCGGCGAGCATGCCGTGGAAGAAGCGCTTGAAGCGTTCCACGTCGCAGCTCGTGGCTTCGGCGTAGCTCGACACCTTTTTGTCGGTGAAGAAGAACCCGAACATGCCGCCGACGTGGTTCGTCGTCAGCGCGATGCCGGCGGCACCGGCGGCTTGCTCCAGCCCCGCGCAGAGCCGCGCCGACAGCGCACTCAGGCGCTCGTGGAAGCCCGGCGCCTCGATCAGTGCAAGCGTCGCGAGGCCCGCGGCCATCGCCACCGGATTGCCCGACAGCGTGCCGGCCTGATAGACCGGGCCGAGCGGGGCGAGCTTTTCCATGATCGCGCGCTTGCCGCCGAAGGCCCCGACCGGCATGCCGCCGCCGATGACCTTGCCGAGCGTGGTCATGTCCGGCGTGATGCCGTAGTGCTGCTGCGCGCCGCCCCTGGCGACGCGAAAGCCGGTCATGACCTCATCGAAGATCAGCACGGCACCGGCCGCGTCGCAGTGCGTGCGCAGGGCTTCGAGGAAGCCCGGCACCGGCGGGATGCAGTTCATGTTGCCGGCGACCGGCTCGACGATGACGCCGGCGATCGTGCTGCCGTACTCGGCAAAGCAGGCGGCGAGCGCGTCGAGGTCGTTGAACGGCAGCGTCAGCGTGTGCTGCGCCAGTTCCGCCGGCACGCCCGGCGAGGTCGGCACGCCGAGCGTCAGCATGCCGGAGCCGGCCTTCACGAGCAGCGAATCCGAATGGCCGTGGTAGCAGCCCTCGAACTTCACGATCCGGTCGCGCCCGGTGTAGCCGCGCGCGATGCGGATCGCGCTCATCGTCGCCTCGGTGCCCGAGGAGCACATGCGCACCAGCTCGATCGACGGCACCAGCTCGATGACCTTCCTCGCCAGCACCGACTCGATCGCGGTCGGCGCCCCGAACGACAGCCCGTGCTGCGCGGCGTCGATGACGGCGGCGAGGATCTGCGGGTGCGCGTGGCCGGCGATCATCGGCCCCCAGGAGCCGACGTAGTCGATGTAGCGCCGGTCGTCCTCGTCGATCAGGTACGCGCCTTCGCCACGCTTGAAGAAGATCGGCGTGCCGCCGACGCCGCGGAAGGCACGCACGGGCGAGTTCACGCCGCCGGGAATGTACTGCTGCGCCTCGGCGAACAGGGTTTCGGAACGGGTCATCGCGGGAGTCTCGCTGGCCGGGAGAACGCACGCCGGTACGGCCGGCGCGGAAAGGGCGACCGTTTTAGCGCAGGCGCTGCGAAAGGCAAACCCTGGCGGGCGAGGGCAGGGCTCAGGCCGTCCAGACCTGAACGTCCGGTGCAACACCGGCTGCGCGTGCGGCTGCGCAGAAGGCTTGATCAAAGGTGTGCATCGTCATGCCGGCACAGGCGGATAAATGCAGGGCGTCAGCGAAATCGGCGCCGCGTGCATACCAGTCGAGTGCGCGGGCAACCGCAGGCGCATCTTCGATCACCGTGTCCTGCGCGGCGAGCAGGGCTGCAAAGAACGCATGCAGTTCGTCGCGCGTACAGCGAGCGCGAGCGCAGTACCCACTCGGTTTCCAGCAGTACGGTGCGGGCGATGAAGACACGCTGCTCGGCCAGCAGACGCCGGACGATGGCGACCTGCGCCGGATCGTCTGCCACGGCGGCGCGGACCAGCAGGTTGGTATCGAAGGCGATCATCAGCGGTCGTCGCCGGTCCGGTACGGGTCGTCTTCCCTGAGATCGACCGGCCGGCATATCTCATCCGTCGTGAGCACGGCACCATCACGATGCAGCATGCCGATCAGATCGGCGAAGCGTCGTCCGGATGGCTGCGGCGGGAGAGCACGTACGGTGAGGCTGCCGCTGCCGGTTTCCAGCGTCAGCTGCGTACCGGCTTCCCAGTGCAGCTGTTCGCGGATTTCCCGGGGAATCTGCAGTTCTCCGGTGCTCGACAGGGTCAGGATGGCCGTCTTCATGATGCGCGGCTCCGGCGGGTTTCGATCCGCCGGCGAGTGTGGAACCTCGACCGGATCACGGCAAGCCGGTCGCCCGGGGGCGTCGGGCGATTAAAAGCCCGTAAGCCGCTTGCGACCCCGGCATGACCCCATAAGGTTTGCCGCAGGTCCGGCCACGGCCGGACCCGGCCGCACGGACGTCGCAGGCAGCACCGGGGCGCGGCGCCCTGCCGAAGCACCGGGAAACACCGGTTGCCGGGTCGATGACTTGCCGACGGGAGTTGCGCCGCACCAGCACGCGGCGCCGGGGGAACAGAAAGCGTGGATGCCGGCGATGCCCGGCATCCGCCGGAATCCGCGCGACCCGAGGACGCTTCCGATGAATCCGCACCGCCTTGCACCGGCCGCCGCCGGCCTGCTGCTTTGTTCCAGCTTGCCCGCCCAGGCCACGATCGTGCTGCAGACGCTGACCGATGCCGTCGCGGCACCGATGTACGCCGCCGCGACCGCTGCCGATCCGGCACACCTCTATGTCGCCGAGCGCGACGGCACCGTGCGCCGCGTCGAGCGCACGAGCGGTGCGGTCGAGGCGACGCCTTTCCTCGACATCCGCAGCCAGGTCAACACCGGCGGCGAGGGCGGGCTGCTCGGCATCGCCTTCGATCCGGCCTACGCCGGCAACGGGCACTTCTACGTCAACTACCTCGACAACTCGCAGCAGACGCGCGTCGTGCGCTACACGGCCGCCGGTGGCGTCGTCGATCCGGGCTCGGCGCAGACAGTGATCGCGATCAGCCAGCCGCAGCTCAACCACAACGGCGGCTGGATCGGCTTCGGGCCGGACAACCGCCTGTACGTCGCGACCGGCGATGGCGGCGGTTCCGACGACAACGACGCCGGCCACACGCCGGGCATCGGCAACGCTCAGGACCTGAGCTCCCCGCTCGGCAAGATCCTGCGCCTCGACGTGGACAGCGACGCCTTCCCGGCCGACCCGCAGCGCAATTACGCGATCCCGACCGACAACCCGCTGCTCGGCGGCGCGGCCGCACCAAGCGAGATCTGGGCCTACGGCCTGCGCAATCCGTTTCGCGCCGGCTTCGACCGGCTGACCGGCGATCTGTGGATCGGCGATGTCGGCCAGCTCGCGCGCGAGGAGATCGACTTCCAGCCGGCCGGCATCGGCGGTCAGGACTACGGCTGGCGGCTGCGCGAGGGCACGATCGCGACGCCGACGGGCGGCGTCGGCGGACCGAATCCGGATGCCGTCGATCCGGTGCATGAGTACGACCACACGGTCGGGCGCTCGGTGATCGGCGGCACCGTCTACCGCGGCTCGATCGCCGAACTCTACGGCCGCTACTTCTTCGCCGACTTCAACGCCGGCCGGCTGTGGACGCTCGACGGCAGCGGCGTCACCGACTGGACGGACCTGCTGACGGCGATCGGGGCGCCGCTGCTCGGCATCGTCGGCTTCTCGGAGGATGTCGACGGCGAGCTGTACCTGATGGATCTCGGGGGCGCGATCTACCGCATCGCCGAGATTCCGGCACCGGGTGGCCTGGCGCTGCTGCTGGCCGGGCTCGGGCTGCTGCGGTTGCGGGCGGCACGGCCTCCGGTGCTGGGCTGAAGCCTCCATGCGTCCGGCGCCATCCGGGCCCGCGTCGGCCGCACGGCGCCGGAAATCCGGCGGAAGTTCATCGTCATCCATAAAAAATAAATAAAATCAATGTATTGATCTATGGCCTGAATCCTGCTTGAAGCGGCGGCATCCACGCCGTTTCGCAGGATTCCCGTCATGACCCCAGCCCCGACCCTGTTCCGTACGCTGCTGCTCGCCGCCCTCGTCGGCGTATCCGGCAGCGCGGTCGCCGACCGCGTCAAGGATCTGGCGAGCGTCGGCGGCGTGCGCAGCAACCAGCTGATCGGCTACGGCCTGGTCGTCGGTCTGGCCGGTACCGGCGACCAGACCTCGCAGACGCCGTTCACGGTGCAGTCGCTGCGCAACATGCTGACCGGCCTCGGCGTCGTGCTGCCGGCCAACATCAGCCTGCAGCTGAAGAACGTCGCCGCGGTGTCGGTGCATGCCGAACTGCCGCCGTTCGCGAAAGCCGGGCAGACCGTCGACGTGACCGTGTCCTCGCTCGGCAACGCCAAGAGCCTGCGCGGCGGTTCGCTGCTGCTGTCGCCGCTGCGCGGCACCGACGGCGAGGTCTACGCGATCGCGCAGGGCAACGTCGTCGTCGGCGGGCTCGGCGTCGAGGGCGCCGGTTCCAGCATCACCGTCAACGTGCCGAGCTCCGGGCGCATCGCCAACGGCGCGACCGTCGAGCGCCCGGTGCCGGACGGCATGACGCACGCCGAAGGGCCGCTGATGCTGAACCTGCGCCAGAGCGACTTCACGACCGCGCAGCGCGTCGCCGACGCCATCAACCGCAAGCTGCACAGCCAGGTCGCCGCGCCGATGGATGCGACGACGATCACGGTCGATGCACCGGCCGATCCGCGTTACCGCGTCGCCTTCCTTGCCAGCATCGAGAACATCGAGGTCGAGCCGGCCGAGACGGCGGCGAAGGTCATCGTCAACTCGCGCACCGGCACCGTCGTCGTCGGCAGCAACGTGCGCGTGTTCCCGGCCGCGATCACGCACGGCAGCCTGACCGTGACCATCACCGATGACACGACGGTCAGCCAGCCGTCGCCGCTCAGCGGCGGCAGCACCGTCGTCGTGCCGCGCCAGAACATCGACGTGAAGGAAGAGAAACGGCCGATGTTCCTGTTCAAGCCCGGCGTGAAGCTCGAAGACATCGTCAAGGCCGTCAACCAGATCGGTGCCTCGCCGTCGGATCTGGTCGCGATCCTCGAAGCCCTGAAGGCCGCCGGTGCGCTGCGCGCCGAACTGCTGGTGATCTGAACCATGGCCACGCTGACTGCTTCCGCCCCCGTCTCCCTGCCGTCCGTCCCCGCTCCCCGGCTGCTGCGCGCCGCGCTGCCGCTGCTGATCGCCGCGCCGGTCGTGCTCGGCGTGCAGGCCGGCGGCGTCTGGGTGCTCGCACAGCTCGCGAAACCCGAGCCGGCCGCCAGCGCCCCGGTCGCCACGACGGCGGCGCCGCGCACGGCAGCGCCCCTGTTCGCTTCCACGACTTCATCGGTGCCGGTGCTCGCGAAGGCACCGGCCGCCGAAGCGGCTGCGCCGCCCGCTCCGGTTATCAGTCGTGCAGCGACGCCGGAAGTGCCGGCCGGCGAACGCCCGGTGCCGGCGGCAAGCGTGGAGCCGGTCGCCGGCAAACCAGTGACTGCCGCACCGGCGCAGGCTCCGGCTCCGGGCCCGGATGCAGGGCCGGTGCAGGCGGCGAGCGCGCCCGAAGCGCCGGTCGCCCGGGTGGAGGCGGTGGCGCCGAAGCCGGCATCTGCCCCGGCGGATACGGCGGATGCCGCACCGCCGGCCGTGTCGCCGGTGTCGCCGACGCCGCCGGCCGTCAGTCCGGTGACGCGGCCGGCGGCGAGCGTGCTGTACGTGCCGCCGCCGTATGTGCCGGTGGCGCCGTACGCGGTCGCCGCAGCGCAGGCTCCGGCGCGCGCCGCCGTGGCACCGGTCGCGACTCCGGCGCCGGTCGCGCATCCGGCCGGGGACAAGGCCCCTGCGCCGGCGCCGGCCGGGACGGAGCCCGAGCGCCAGGAACTGCTCGGCCCTGACTGGGTGCGGGCCCAGCCGGTGAACAACCGCACGCTGCAACTGATGGCGGGCAGTTCGCTCGAGGTGCTGCGCGAATACGTGCGCAGCCATGACTTCGCCGACGTGCCGGTCGCCTACATCCCGTCGATCCGCGACGGCCAGCCCTGGTACTACCTGATCGCCGGCAGCTTTGCGTCGGTGCAGGAATCCTCGGCCGCCGAGCGGGTGCTGAAGAACGTGCAGTCCGGCCTGAAGCCGTGGACGCGGCGCTTCGGCGGCATGCAGGCCCTGATCAAGCCGTAAGCGGAGGCCGCAGCCATGTCGACGAATGCGCTCAGCTCCGCCGCCGGCACTCCGCCGCCGGTGCCGACCGCGCTCGGGGATTTCGCCGGACTGGCGCGGCTGCGCACGCAGAGCGCGCAGCAGACGCCGGAAGCCCAGCGCGAGGTTGCCCGCCAGTTCGAGGCGCTGTTCATCCAGCAGATGCTGAAGACCATGCGGGCCGCGAGCCCCGGCGATTCGCTGGTCGACAGCGACGCCAGCCGCACGATGCGCGACTTCCATGACCAGAAGCTGGCCGAGAGCCTGTCGCAGCGCGGCGACTTCGGCATCGCGCAGCTGCTGCTGAAGCAGATCGCGCCGGATGCCGCGAGCGGCCGTCAGGCCGGGCCGGCGATCCCGGCCGCCGGACCGGCGCCGAAGCTCGATGCCAATGCGCTGGAGGTGCTGCGCCGCGTCGAGCGCGTGCGCGACGACGGCAGGCTCGAAGCGACGACGGCGCCGGTGGCGAGCGCCGCCTACAAGCCCGGCACGCCGGAGGCCTTCGTGCGCGAGGTCTGGCCGCACGCGCAGGCCGCGGCGCGCCAGCTCGGCGTCGCGCCCGAGGTGCTGGTCGCGCAGGCGGCGCTGGAATCGGCCTGGGGCCGCTCGATGCCGACGCGCGCCGACGGCACGCCGAGCT
>JAFEGB010000142.1 GCA_018240295.1 Pseudomonadota bacterium | reverse complement strand
GTCCAGCTCGCCATAGCGCAGGAACACCAGCGACACGCGTTCCTTCATCGGCAGGGGTTTCAGCGGCGGCAGCATACGGATGGCATCGGTTCCGGGCTCAGGGCAGCGGGCGGCGGCACAGGCTGCGTTCGCCCACGGTCACGAAGCTTGCCGCAGAGGATTTCGGGGTTGGTGACGATGTGTTCGCGCCAGTTCATCGCAGATATCCGTCGTGATCAGTGCCGCAGCCGCCGGACGAGCCTACCCCCGGCGCACCAGCAGCAGCCCGCAGCCGAAACCGCGGGCGTGCCCGATGCCGCCAAACAGCGCCGCACGAAAACGCTCGGGATCGGTCACGCGCAACCGGCCGACGTAATCGAGTGTGCTGAAGGTGATGGCCCGTTCGGTGCCGGGTTTGTGCAAGCGGTGCTGGGTGTAGCCATCGGCCTGGGCCGATTCGATGACGTAGCCGTGACGCTCGGCCCGCTGGCCCTCGCGGCCGTGCAGCCAGTGCATGCCGGCCTGCGCGACGCGCTCGGCTTCGCTCGCCTCGGGGAAGCTGCGGCGTGCATCCATCACCACGTCATGGCGGATGGATTTTCCCTTGCCGCCGGGCTCGCGCCCGCGGGCGACCGTCGGGTTGGCGCGCAGCGTGAAGTTCAGCGACTCGCCCGCCTCGATCTGCGGCGCATAGGGCTTGCTGCGGATGCGCCACAGGCCGGTGTCATCAACGAGTTCGCGTGCCGAGACGACGTAGAACTTCACGCCGGCGCCGTCGATGCGGTGATACAGGAAGTCGCGCCGCGCCTCCGGATCGCAGGGCAGCAAGCTCCAGATCGCCTGATGCAGGCCGTAACCCCCGCCGGTGAGCAGTCTGCGCATGAATAGCGAATCGCAGCGCTCGGTCCGCAGTTCGATGTGGCTGAACAGAAAATCGTCCTGATTCATGCTCCTGACCCCCGGGCAAGCCTGCACTGGGCTTCCGATCGTTCACCGAACTGCCAGCGACGGCGGCTGCGGATTTCGTCGCGACGCCGGACGACCATCTGCGCGGCGCGGCTGACCGGAGCATCGACATCCCAGGCCAGGCACAGGTCGTTGCGCTGGAGGCCGAGCGGATCGTCATCGCTGCCCAGCCACTGCTCACCGGCGAAGCGGGCGGCATCGAGCGCGGTATCGAAGTGATCGGCCACGATGATCTGCGGCTCCAGCGGCAGGCCCGGGGCGCAGGACTTGCGCCCGAGGCTCAGCACGAAGCGCGGCCGGCGCAGCGCGGCGGCCAGATCGGCGAGCGGGCAGGGCGCTTCGCTGCGTGCCCACAGCGCGACCGTGGCCAGTGCATCGCAGCGGTACTCGCGAAACGACAGGATGGTGTGGAGCGTGGCCCGCGCCGGGGCGAGTTCGTCGCGCCGGGTGCAATGCGGGCGGCCCTTCAGATCGACGCGCGAGGGCACCTGCGCGGTGTGGTAATCGCGCAGCACGACCCCTTCGGCGTCGATGCGCACGCCATAGCCGTAGCCGGCGTCGAGCGCGACCAGCCGCGCTTCCTCGTGGCGGCGGATGCCGAGGGCGGCCCCGAGCAGGCCGACGATCGCCGACTTGCCGGGGCAGGCATCGGACGCCCGCTCCTGGCCGACGGCGATCCCGCCCCAGGCCGCAAGCGGCGCGTAAAGACGAAATACGAGGAAGTCCATTGCCTCAGTCTCCGGCCGCAAACGCCTGCAGCTCGGCAAGATTGCCGGTGCCGGCGAGCGCATCGAGTTCGGTGACGGCCGCCGCACACGGACCGTAGACCTGATCCATCTTCGCGCGGGTTGCACGCAGCAGGTCGATGGCATCGGCGAGCGGATCGCTGCCGCTGACCGGTTTCAGGAAGGCGACCGACAGCTGGCGCGGCTGCTCGTCGCCTTTCTCCAGCAAGGCGTAGGAGGCACGGGCGCGGGAGGCGAAGCTGTTCTGCTTGCCGGTCGGCGCGACCTTGGTCGCGGCTTCGACCAGCGCGGCCAGGGCCCGGTCGGTGAGCGCGCGGTCGCCGCCCAGGTTCTCGCACAGCAGTTCGCGATCCACGCACAGGTACAGATAAAACACCGCGGCCCCGAATTCGGCTTCGCCGACATGGCCGGCGCCGGCGTCCTCGTCATGGCGGTTCAGATCGTCGACGGCCGTGAAGTAGTCGTCCTCGATCGTGCATCTGTGCACGGCAACGGCGTGCGCGACCTGGGCGGCGGCTTCGATGTTGTAAGCGGGTGAATCGGCGAGCATGCGGCCGAACAGCGCAATGTCGACGGCGGCACGCGGCTGACGCAGCAAGGCGGTTTCGGCTTCGGTCGGCGCGCGCTTTTCCGTGATCAGCCTCGGCAGCAGATCGGTGATCGCCTGACGTTCCTCCGGGCTGAAATGCGCGAGCTGCTCGATCTCCAGCCCCGAACGCGCCTTTTCGGCATCGGCCTTCTTCAGCTTGCCGAAGCGCCCGGCGATGCTGGCCGCGCATTCCTGCGCGAGCTTTTCGGCGAGGCCGGCACCGAGCAGGGTGTCGTAGATTTCGACGCCCATGCGCTTGGTGCGGGTGCCGAGATGGGTGCCTTCGCCGGTTTCACCCAGTCCGGCCGGACGGCCGAAGGCCGCGGCGAACACATCCGAGGTGCGCCACGCACGCTTGAGGCTTTGCGAGGACACGCGCAGGCGCGGCGTGCCGCCCATCACCACGGTTTTCGGGCGGCCGGAATCGTCGCGGTTCAGGTTCGACGGGCCGTAGTGGGTCAGCAGGTGCAGTTGCAGGAAACGGTTCACGATCAGTACTCCGTTGTCGTCGATTGGCAAGGTCGGTCCCTGGCCGGTTTTCTGGATCGGATGTCAGGGTTGAACGGGTGCAGCATCGGGCCGGGCGGTTTCGTCGCTGCGTGCGAAGTAGGCATATGCCCAGTTCTTGCGGCGCCGTTCGTCCCAGCGATACAGCGCAGCAGCGAGGTCGTAGAGATCGACCGGATGTCCGGCCTGCGCGAGCAGCGCCAGCACCCGGCGCAGCGGGCGCAGCAGTTCGGCGGGCGTATCGAGGGCCAGCAGGCGCTTGAAACGCTGTTCGGAGACGCACGCTTCGCGGTTCGCACCGGGGCGGCGCATCGCACGCGGCAGGGCTTCGGACCTGCCGCTGCCCGGACCGCCGTTGCGCTCGGGCCGGATCGATGCCAGCAGCACGGCGATCGGCCACAGACGATCGCGGTCGTTGTAGCGGGGACTGCCGTCTTCCCGGGCCTGATAGTCGCGAAACGGCACTTCGTCGGCGCGTGCCGCTGCTGCGATCGCATCGCCGAGCCGATGAAATGCCCGCAAGGCATCGGCATCGCCGCTGAGGACGGCCGATTCGAGGGATTCCGCCCGATTCAGTGCGGCCCGCTCGCCGCGCTGCCGCTCGTGCAGTTCCAGCCACCACTGCACCAGTGCCGCGCCAGCGGCGGAGTCGGGGGCGAAGCGCAGACGGGCAGGCTTCATGTCGAACTCTCCTTGCGCGCGCGGCGCGCCGGTTTCCTGTCCTTTTCGTTGAGCGGCACCGGCAGGCCGAGCACCGTGCGCAGCTTCGGCCCGTTGAGCTGGCCGCCGAGCTGATCGCGCGCGGCGACCAGCCGTTCGGGCTTGCGGGCATCGAAGCCGCCGCTGTCGGCCCAGAGATCGAACAGGTGCCGGGCCGTCGTGCGCAGGGTCTGCAGCCAGGATTCGCGTGCCTGCAGCCGCAGGGCGTCGCTGGCGTCCCGGGTCAGATCGATCCCGGACAAGGTCTGCACCAGCCTGAAGAACGGCGTTTCGGTCGCATCCCAGAACGCGCGGTCGAGAAAACCGAAATCCCCTTTCGCATCGGCGGGGCGTGCAAACCAGGCGGCGCGTACCGCACTGCCCAGACAGGCGCGTACCAGTCCCGCGGCCTCGACGAAT
Source organism: Pseudomonadota bacterium (assembly GCA_018240295.1). Classification (GTDB taxonomy): domain Bacteria; phylum Pseudomonadota; class Gammaproteobacteria; order Competibacterales; family Competibacteraceae; genus Plasticicumulans. The sequence continues at coordinate 3,560 of JAFEGB010000142.1, read as the reverse complement.
TGCGCGGACAGATGCCGCAGTTCCTTGCGAACCTCCGGCTTGCCCGAGGTGAATACCGGCATCCTGGCCTCGTACCAGCAGCGCGCCTTCATGTTGTCCATGTCGTAACCGCCGGCCCATAGCAGCAACGGCAGGCCGGTATTCCAGCGTTGCGGATCGACTTCGCCGAGTACGCGATCGGTTTTCTCGACGATCACGGCCGCCGGCCGCCGGGTCGAGGCTTCGTCGCCGAACAGCAGTTCCGGCCAGTGCCGGTAACCGATGCCTCCGGGTTGCGGATGCTGCGGCAGCCATTCGGTCGAAGTCGCTTTCAGCCGGTAATACGGCGACAGCGGATGCAGCCAGGTGGTGTAGTTCGCGCCGCGCGGGCGACTGGCGTAACGCTGGACGAGTCGTTCGGATTCGGCACCGCAGAGATCGCAGTGGCCCGCCGTGGTGCTGCTCCAGTCGAGCCGGATGCGTCGCGGCGTGGCCCAGAAGGCAACGGCCGGATGGGCATCGGCCGCGGTGATCTGCTCGTTCTTTTCGCTGGTGCGCGTCGGCGACAGCCACGGAAACCAGGCGCGGGCATCGTCGGCACCGTGCCAATGACCGAAGAAGCGTTGGCGGGTCAGCACGTTGAGCCAGAGATCATGCCAGAGCATCACCGGCTGACCGTCACGGCGCGCCTGCGGATCGAACCGCAGCAGCGTCGTCAGCGGCCCGCCGCCGCGCAGCGAAGTGCGAATGCCGGCACCGCCGGCCGGCGCATTGGTATTCAGCGTCAGCAGCGCCTGCGCGGCACAGGCCGGGCAAATCCCGCCGACCAGCCCGCCCTTGATGAAATGATCGGCGTTATTGCGTTTGGTCTGTCCGCCCGGCGCCTCGATCAGCAGGCTGTCGATATCGTTTTCCGCCGGACCGAGCCTTGCATCGAAATCCTGCATGAACCGCGGCCCGTCGCCGTCCAGCCCAAACGCATCGGCAACCGTGGCGAAACGCTCGCGCAACCGCTCGACAGCCGGTGGATCCAGCCGGTCTGCCCAGTCGAGTTCGTCAGTCGGAGCGCACAAGGTCTGCAGCAGGCCGATCAGGAACTGAAACAGCGCATCATCGAAATCCGGCCGGCCGGAATCGATGGCAATGACCGGATCATCGGATTCGGCAATCTGCCCCGGTGCAATCAGTGCCCGGATGCCGCTGTGGCGGCGGACGGGAATCCAGGTGTCGTCGATCAGATTCATGGGCAGGATTCCTTGCTGACGTTTTGTTCCTGTTCACGCAACAACCCGAAGCGCGGCCCGTACCAGAGCGTGCAAGGTCTGTCGTCGCCATCCAGCACCACGCCGCGCCAGCACGCTTCGCCGTCCGGGAACAGCGGCAGCAGCACGCTCCATTTGCCGCGGTCCGGCAGCCGGGATTCAGCAGACACGGCAGCGGCTTCGAGCATCGGATCGCTGAGGGGCGCACGTCGTCTGGCATGGCGCTGGCGCAGCTTCACCTGCGAGCGTTCCCAGCCCTGAGCCTCGTCATGCAGCGGACGCCAGTCGCCATCGACGTACACGGCCAGCCGCAGCACGGTTTCGGCGTCGCCGAGCCGGGTCGGGGTCACGCTGTCATCGGCCCACTGGCTGCCGCTGCGCTGGTAACCCGCATCGAGCTGCAGCGCGTTGAATTGCGCCATGGCCGTTGCCGCGTGCCGCTCTCCGTCAGTGTTGATGTCGCTGCGATCGAGTGCGGCGGGTGCTTCGGCGTCATCGCCGAATACGGTCTCGATCAGCGCCCGCGCGTCGTCCGGCATCGCGAAACCGCCGCGGCGTTCGAGTTCGGCGGCGGTCAGCCAAAGCTGGCGATGGTTCGGATATACCGCTGCAGCGCCCCGGAACATCGCGCGATACCAGTCGGCTCCGGCATCAGCGACCGGCGCCGGACCATGCACCCACAGGCAGGGCACACGGGCATCCGGCCGGGGATCGTCGTCGGCGCGCACGGCACCGATTGCATCGCGCCGGTGCCGGCACATGCGCCCCGCGCGCTGGATCAGCGCGTCGATCGGTGCGAGGTCGGAGACCAGCACGTCGAAATCCACATCCAGCGACTGCTCCAGAACCTGGGAGCCGATCACGATCCGGCCGCGCCGACCCGCCGGGTCACCGTTGCGCCCGAAGCGGGCGACGACATCGGTCTCGATGCGCTGGCGATCGGCGACCGTGAAGCGGGCGTGGAACAGCGTCAGCGACTCGTCCGGCTGGCCGCGTCCGGCCATTGCCGCCGCTAGCAGCGCATGTGCGGCACAGGCATCGCCGACGGTATTGCGGATCCAGCAGGCGCAATGGCCGGCCTCGGCTGCCCGCAGCAGCAGGTCGAGCACGGCATCGATCGAATCCAGCCGGCAAACGCGAACCTGCCGCGCCACATCCGGCCGCGTGGCGACCGGCAGCTCCGCGACCCCGGCCTGCGTCAGCAGCGGATACGCATGCTGACTGGGCCGCATCGGTGCATCGCCACGGCCCCGGGCCCAGGCTTCGAGCAGTCCGGCACGCATCTTCGTCGGCAGCGTTGCTGACAGCAGGATCGCGCTGCCGCCGGCAGCGGCATGAAAGTGCAGCAAGATGCACAGCAGTTCGTGCACGTACGGGTCGCTGGCGTGCACCTCGTCGCAGACCAGCACCTTGCCGAACAGGCCGAGCAGGCGCAGCGACTGGTGTCGGGCCTGCAGGATGCCGAGCAGGCCCTGATCGAGGGTGCCGGCGCCGACCTGCGCGAGCAGCGCCTTCTTGCGGCTGTCGGCCAGCCAGGCATTGCAGCGCAGGCCGGCGGCCTCCGGGCCTTCGGCGCCGGCATCGGCGTAGTCGTCCTCTGGCGCGCCCGGCGACAGCAGCGATTGCCGGAAGCGCGGATCGAGGTCGCGCATGCCATGGGCCAGCACGATCGACGGTCGCGTGCCGGATTCGAACAGCCGGCCGTAGACCTCGCCGAGGCGCGCATACATGGCGCCGGCCGTTGCCATCGTCGGCAGCGCGAAATACAGGCCATCCGCACGATCCGCCGCCATCAGCCGGTGGGCGAGCAGCAGTGCGGCTTCGGTCTTGCCGGCGCCGGTGACATCTTCGAGCACGAACAACTGCGGCCCGGTCGCGAGATCGAGTTCCGCAGCGAGTTGCTGCAGCGGCGAGGCCCCGGCCGGCGGAATCGCCGGGAACAGCTCGCCGAACGCCCGGCTTGCAGCACTTGCGACCGGCAGCACGCCGCTTTCGCTGACGGCAGCCGCAGCCTGCCGGCACGCGCGCGGCCAGTAGCGCGCCAGCTTCAGGCCGGGGTCATCGCAGAAGTCGAACCAGCGCGTGTTCGAGCCGAGCCAGTCGGCGAGCACGGCAATCCCGGCCAGCCACCAGGACAGCCGCTTCGATGCCACGCGGAAAGCTTCGGCGTCGGCGATGACAACCGGTTCGAGTTCGCCGAGCAGCAGGTTCGCCACCTCATCGACGAAGGCCAGCGCGGCCTGACGGTCGGCATCGGCAAACGCATCGACGAGCGAACCCGGACTCTGCTTCGGCGGCAATCCGTGATGGCCGGTGACG
>JAFEGB010000141.1 GCA_018240295.1 Pseudomonadota bacterium | reverse complement strand
GCCACCGGCGACGCGATCGTCGGCACCGACGAGCACGGCGCCATCACCAGCTGGAACCCCGGTGCCCGGGCGCTGTTCGGCCATGCATCGGCCGCCGTACTCGGTCAGTCGCTGGCAAGCTTGTTCGCCGGGGATGAACCCGGCGTGCCGGCGATGCTGACCGAGGCCCACGGCAGCGGCTCGCTGCGCCGCGACTGCGTGCTGCGCCACGCCGACGGCCGCGACATCGATGCTTCGGTGACGATCTCGCCGGTGCGCAGCGTCGAAGGCCGGCTGCTCGGGCTGGCCGTGGTCGCACACGAGGCCGGCGAGCGCATCCGCCGCGCCGCCGAGCGCGAGCGCCAGCGCGAGCAGCTCGAACGCGAGGTCGAGGCGCGCACGCAGGAGCTGCGCACCCTCAACGTCCAGCTCGGTGAGGCGCTCGCCAGTGCCGAGGCCGCGACCCGCGCCAAGAGTGCCTTCCTCGCCAACATGAGCCACGAGATCCGCACGCCGCTGAACGCGATCACCGGCATGGCCTATCTGCTGCGGGAAAGCATCACCGACGCCGGCCAGCGTGCGCAGATCAACAAGATCGAGCGCGCTGGCCACCATCTGGTCGAGATCATCAACAGCATCCTCGACCTCTCGAAGATCGAGACCGGCAAGGTCGCGCTCGAAGCCGAGGAACTGTCGCTGGAGGCGATCGGCAACGACGTGGCGACGATGTGCGGGCCGTCGGCGCGCGCGCGCGGGCTGGAGCTGCGCAGCGATTACGCGCCGCAGACGAAGGCGCTGCGCGGCGACGCCACGCGCCTGCGTCAGGCCTGGCTGAACTACGCGGCCAACGCCGTGAAGTTCACCGAAAAAGGCTCGGTGACGCTGCGCACCCGCCTGCTCGATGACGAGTCCGAACGCGCCTGCGTGCGCTTCGAGGTCGAGGACACCGGCATCGGCATCGATCCGGCCGACGCGGCGCGGCTGTTCAACGCCTTCGAGCAGGCCGACACCTCGACCACGCGCCGCTACGGCGGCACCGGCCTCGGGCTGGCGATCACGCGCGGACTGGCGGCACTGATGGGTGGCACGGTCGGCGTCGATGCCCGTCGTGGCGGCGGCAGCGTGTTCTGGTTCACGGCCTGGCTGGCCAAGGCGCCCGCCGCCGTGGCCGGCACGGCTCCGGCCCTGCTGCTGGTCAAGGGCGCGCGCGAGGATCTGCATGCGCAGTTCGGCGGTGCGCGCGTGCTGGTGGTCGAGGACGATCCGGTCAACCGCGAGGTGGCGGCCGAACTGCTGCGCATGGCCGATCTCGATGTCGACTGTGCGGTCAACGGCATCGAGGCGATCGCCTGCGTGCAGTCGCGCCGCTACGACCTGATCCTGATGGACATGCAGATGCCGGAAATCGACGGTCTGGACGCGACCCGCCGCATCCGCGACCTCGCCAACGGCCGCGACGTGCCGATCCTGGCGCTGACCGCCAACGCCTACAACGAGGACCGCGAACGCTGCCTCGCCGCCGGCATGGACGACTTCGTCTCCAAGCCGATCGAGGCCCCGCGGCTGTACGCGAACGTGCTGGTGTGGCTGAAGCAGGGGCGGCGGCGCTAGCCGGGCGCGGCGCTGCGCAGTCCCCCGGAAGCCGGCTTCAGAGGCCGGCTTCGTCGTCTCCGGCCGGTTCGACGCGGCAGTGCAGCCGTCCGTGCGCGAGCTGCGCGGTGATCCTGCTGCCCTCGGCCACGTCGCCGGCATGGCGCAGCGCGCGGCCCTCGGCGTCGCGCACGATCGCGTAGCCGCGCGCGAGCGTGGCCAGCGGACTGAGCGCATGCAGTTCGCGCAGCAGCGCGGCGTAACGCGCCTGCTGCACAGCGAGCCGGTGCCGCATCGCCGCGGCCAGCCGCCGGACCAGGGCCTCGTGGTGCCCGGCCAGTCCCTGCAGGCGCCGGCGCAGGGTTGCCGGCTCCAGGCGTCCCTGGGCCGTCTTCAGCCGCCGGCGCTGTTCGGCCAGCCGCCGGCGCGGCGACTGCGCGGCGAGGCGCGTCAGCAGTTGCGCTTGCCGCTGCCGGCGCTGGCGCAGGTGTGCCGCCAGCGCCCGGCGCAGCCGGCCGTCGAGCTCGTCGAGGCGCTGCGCATGCGCTTCGAGCCGCCGCCGCGGCTGCTGGCGATCGAGGCGTGCGCGCAGGGACTGCAGGAGCTGCGCGAGGCGCTGGCGCCGGCGCTGCAGGGCGCCGTGCAGGCGCAGCGTCAGGCGCGTGGTGCGCTCGCGCCAGTCGGCGGTGTCGGGGCTGGCGGCGACCGCGGCGGCGGTCGGGGTCGCGGCGCGCAGGTCGGCGACCAGATCGGTGATGCTCACGTCGGTCTCGTGGCCGATGCCGGCGATCACCGGGATCGGGCAGGCGCGCACGGCCCGCGCCAGCGCCTCGTCATTGAAGGCCTGCAGGTCTTCGAGCGAGCCGCCGCCGCGCACGAGCAGCAGCACGTCGCACTCGGCGCGCGCAGCGGCGGTCTTCAGCATCGCGATGATCTTCGCGGCGGCGCCATCGCCCTGCACCGGCACCGGATAGACGATCACAGGGATCTGCGGCGCGCGCCGTGCAAGCGTCGTCAGCACGTCGCGCAGCGCCGCGCCGGCCGGCGAGGTGAGGACGCCGATGCGCTGCGCCAGCCGCGGAATCGCACGCTTGTGCGCGGCATCGAACAGGCCCTCGGCTTCGAGGCGCGCGCGCAGCGCCTCGAAGGCGCGGCGCAGGCGGCCCTCGCCGGCCGGTTCGAGCGATTCGACCACGAGCTGGAACTCGCCGCGCGCCTCGTACAGCGTCACGCGCGCACGCACCAGCACCTGCCGGCCGTTGGCGGGTGCTTCGCGCAGCAGCAGCGCGCGGGTGCGGAACATCGCGCAGCGCACCTGCGCGAACTCGTCCTTCAGCGTGAAGTACAGATGCCCCGAGGCCGGGCGCGCGAGGTTGGAGATCTCGCCCTCGACCCACAGCATCGGCAGGTTCATCTCCAGCAGGCCGCGGGCCTGACGCACCAGCGCCGAGACGCTGACGATGTCGCGGGCGGGCACGACGGGTTCGTTCATCGGCGGCAGGCTCCGGGCCGGATGGGCGTGAGGTGCGGGCAGGGCGGGGCGTGCAGCCTGCCACAGCCATGTCGTGCTGCACCGCAGCCAAATGCGGACGACCGGACGCGCCGGCCTGTTCCGCCCTTGCGTCAGGCCGTTATACTTCGCCGCTTCCTTATCGCCGGCTCAGGATTCCCCCCATGCTGCGTATCGTTCAGGAAGCACTCACCTTCGATGACGTGCTGCTGCTGCCCGCGCATTCCACGGTCCTGCCCAAGGACGTGTCGCTCGCCACGCGCCTGACGCGCGAGATCACGCTGAACCTGCCGCTGGTCTCGGCGGCGATGGACACGGTGACGGAATCCCGGCTGGCGATCGCGATGGCGCAGGAAGGCGGCATCGGCATCGTGCACAAGAACATGACCGCCGAGCAGCAGGCCGCCGAGGTGCGCCGGGTCAAGAAGTTCGAGGCCGGCGTCATCTCCGATCCGATCACCGTCTCGCCGCGGCTGAGCATCCGCGAGGTGCTGGCGATCACGCGCGCCAACGGCATCTCCGGCGTGCCGGTGGTCGATGGCGAGGATCTGGTCGGCATCGTCACCAGCCGCGACCTGCGCTTCGAGACCAACTTCGATGCGCCGGTCAGCCGCATCATGACGCCGAAGGAGCGTCTGGTGACCGTGCGCGAGGGCGCCTCGCGCGAGGAAGTCATCGCGCTGCTGCACCGCCACCGCATCGAGAAGGTGCTGGTCGTCAACGACCGCTTCCAGCTGCGCGGCATGATCACCGTGAAGGACATCCAGAAGTCCTCGGACTTCCCGAACGCCTGCAAGGACAGCCGGGGCCGGCTGCGCGTCGGCGCTGCGGTCGGCACCGGTGCCGGCACCGACGAGCGGGTCACGGCGCTGGTCGGTGCCGGGGTCGACGTGATCGTCGTCGACACCGCGCACGGCCACTCGCAGGGCGTGCTCGAGCGCGTGCGCTGGGTCAAGTCGCAGTTCCCGGACGTGCAGGTCATCGGCGGCAACATCGCCACGGCCGATGCCGCGATCGCGCTCGCCGAGGCCGGCGCCGATGCGGTGAAGGTCGGCATCGGTCCGGGTTCGATCTGCACGACGCGCATCGTCGCCGGCGTCGGCGTGCCGCAGATCAGCGCCGTCGCCAATGTCGCCGCGGCGCTGAAGACCGCCGGCATCCCGCTGATCGCCGATGGCGGCATCCGCTATTCCGGCGATCTCGCCAAGGCCATCGTCGCCGGCGCCTACGCGGTCATGGTCGGCGGCCTGCTCGCCGGCACCGAGGAAGCCCCGGGCGAGGTCGAGCTGTTCCAGGGCCGCTCGTACAAGGCCTACCGCGGCATGGGTTCGCTCGGCGCGATGGCCGGTTCGCAGGGCTCGGCCGATCGCTACTTCCAGGACGCGAGCGCCGTCGAGAAGCTCGTGCCTGAGGGCATCGAGGGCCGCGTGCCGTACAAGGGGCCGATGTCGGCGATCGTGCACCAGCTGATGGGCGGCCTGCGTTCGAGCATGGGCTACGTCGGCTGCGCGACGCTCGACGACATGCGCACCCGCCCCGAGTTCGTGCGCATCACCGGCGCCGGCATGCGCGAATCGCACGTGCACGACGTGCAGATCACCAAGGAAGCCCCGAACTACCGCGTCAGCTGAGCCGCCCGCGGCTTGCGGCACGCACTGCCCGGCAAAGAAGCACGCCGCCGCCCGAGCGGCACAACCCGAACGGCGAGGGGTGGCAGGATCACCCCTCGCGGCGTTTTCACCACCGCCGCTCCCCACGCCCCTCCAGCCCCCGGCCGCCGCCATGACCACCCGCGACATCCACCAGTCCCGCATCCTGATCCTCGACTTCGGCGCGCAGTACACGCAGCTGATCGCCCGGCGCGTGCGCGAGATCGGCGTCTACTGCGAAATCCATCCGTGGGACGTGAGCGATGCCGACGTGCGCCGTTTCCGCCCGAGCGGCATCGTGCTCTCCGGCGGTCCGGAGTCGGTGACGGTCGAAGGCGGGCCGCGCGCCCCGCAGGCCGTGTTCGAACTCGGCGTGCCGGTGCTCGGCATCTGCTACGGCATGCAGACCATGGCCGCGCAGCTCGGCGGCCGGGTCGAAAGCTCCGATCACCGCGAGTTCGGCTACGCGCAGGTGCGCGCGCGCGGTCATTCGCAGCTGCTGCGCGACATCGAGGATCACACGACGCCCGAAGGCTACGGCCTGCTCGACGTGTGGATGAGCCACGGTGATCGCGTCAGCGAACTGCCGCCCGGCTTCAAGTGCATCGCTAGCACGGCCTCGGCGCCGCTCGCCGGCATGGCCGACGAGGATCGCGGCTACTACGCCGTGCAGTTCCACCCCGAGGTCACGCACACGCGCCAGGGCGCGCGCATCCTCGCGCGTTTCGTGCTCGACATCTGCGGCTGCGAGGCGCTCTGGACCACCGGCAACATCATCGAGGACGCGCTCGCCGACATCCGCGCCCGCGTCGGTGATGACGAGGTCATCCTCGGCCTGTCGGGCGGTGTCGATTCCTCGGTGGTCGCGGCGCTGCTGCACAAGGCCATCGGCCGCCAGCTCACCTGCGTGTTCGTCGACACCGGCCTGCTGCGCCTGCATGAGGGCGATCAGGTCATGGCGACCTTCGCGCGCCACATGGGCGTGCGCGTGATCCGCGTCGACGCCGAGGCACGCTTCCTCGCCGCGCTCGCCGGCGTCACCGACCCCGAGGCCAAGCGCAAGATCATCGGCGGCCTGTTCGTCGAGATCTTCGAGGAGGAGGCCAACCGGCTGGTGGCGGCGAAGTGGCTCGCGCAGGGCACGATCTATCCGGATGTCATCGAATCGGCAGGCGGCAAGACCGGCAAGGCCCACGTGATCAAGTCGCACCACAACGTCGGCGGCCTGCCGGCGCACATGCGCCTGAAGCTGCTCGAACCGCTGCGCGAGCTGTTCAAGGATGAAGTCCGCAAGCTCGGCGTCGAACTCGGCCTGCCGCACGAGATGGTCTACCGCCATCCCTTCCCCGGTCCCGGCCTCGGCGTGCGCATCCTCGGCGAGGTGAAGAAGGAATTCGCCGAGCTGCTGCGCCGCGCCGATCACATCTTCATCGAGGAACTGCGCCGCGCCGGCCTCTACGACCAGACCTCGCAGGCGTTTGCCGTCTTCCTGCCGGTGCGCTCGGTCGGCGTCATGGGCGATGGCCGCAAGTACGACTGGGTCATCGCGCTGCGCGCCGTCGAGACCATCGACTTCATGACCGCGCGCTGGTCGCACCTGCCCTACGATTTTCTGGAACTGGTGTCGCGGCGGATCATCAACGAGATCGACGGCATCTCCCGCGTCGTCTACGACGTGTCCGGCAAGCCGCCGGCGACGATCGAGTGGGAGTGACCGGCCGCCGGCGGCCAGAGGCTGGCGCCCGTCCCGGGTGATTCACCGGGCCGGGCGCCCCGGACCGGACCGGCCGGCTCCTGCATTCCGGCGGGAGTCTGACAGGAGGCGCATCCCGTGCTGATCAAGTTCCGTGGTGAAAACACCGGCAGCATCCAGATGTTCGGCCAGCACGCGCAGGAACTGCTGCGGCTGATGGGGACCAGCGGCAGCGAGAAGGGCGCACTGATGGCCGAGGATGTCCCCGGCGCGCTCGCGAAGCTCGAAGCCGCGATCGAGGCGCGCAAGGTGCAGGACGCCGCGGCCACCGAGGCCGCCGAGGCCGACGCCGAGGAAGCCAAGGCCGAAGGCCACGACGCCGAGCCGCCTGGCCCGGCGCTCTCGACGCGTGCCGTGCCGCTGATCGAGCTGCTGAAGCAGGCAGTCGCGACCGACTCCTACGTGATGTGGGGGCCGTGAGTCCGGACGCAGCGACCGGCGCCGCGGCGCTTGCGATCGCCCGGCCCGCGGCGGCCGGCGAGCCGGCGGACGCCGGCGAGAACGCGGACGGGGCACGCTTCAGCGGATTCGTAGCGGTCAGCGCCGCGCCCGGGATCGACGGGGCACTCGCGCTTTCGTCCGGTTCCGGCAGCGGAGCGCCGGCACCGGTGACCGAAACCGCACCATTAGCGGCCGGCGATCCGGCAGCCGCAGCTCATGTGCCGGCGACCGGCCCCGAAACCGCCGCGGACGCCTGCCTCTGGAGCGACGAGGACCGGCGCTGGATGCGGCGCGCCCTCGAACTGGCGCGCGCCGCCGAGGCCGCCGGCGAGGTGCCGGTCGGGGCCGTGCTGGTGCGCGACGGCGTGCTGCTCGGCGAGGCCGGCAACGCACCGATCGGCTGCCACGACCCGAGCGCGCACGCCGAAATCCGCGCGCTGCGCGCCGCCGGCCGCGCCGCCGGCAACTACCGCCTGCCCGGCAGCACGCTGTACGTGACGCTCGAACCCTGCCCGATGTGCGCCGGCGCGCTCGTGCATGCCCGCGTCGGGCGCGTCGTCTACGCCGCCCCCGACCCGCGCACCGGCGCCGCCGGCAGCGTCTACGACCTGCTGCGCGACCCGCGCCTGAACCACCGCTGCCAGGTCGACGCCGGCCTTGCCGCCGAAGACAGCGCCGACCTGCTGCGCCGCTTCTTCCGCGCCCGCCGCAAGCCCCCGGCCGCCGCCCCTGATCCGGCCTGAATCCGGTCTGGATCGCTGCGGCAGGGCTTGGCGCCGCCGGTCGATGCGGTTATAGTGCGCGCCCTCACGGAGAGGTACCGAAGTGGCCATAACGGCGCCGACTCGAAATCGGATGGGCGGTAACACGCCACGTGGGTTCGAATCCCACCCTCTCCGCCAGAATCAGTTTGTTATGAAGCCCGCCAAGTGCGGGCTTCATGCTGTTTTGGACTGGGGCATACGGCGGGACGGATTTGCGCAGCCACGGCAGCAGCAGGAAATCGTCGGCGCCTGCCGCTTGGTGCAGCACCTGATGCTTGTGCATACGTATTCATACCCGTAGACCCTGAACGCCAGTTCGGTGTGCAGGTGACCTGTCACCCCAGCCGGTGATGGCAGCGACTGAACACCTCGCGTACTACGGCCATAGGCAGGAATTCCGCAGCGTCGAACGCAAATGATGCCGGCACCCGCAGCCAGTTCGATGCTGTGG
>JAFEGB010000140.1 GCA_018240295.1 Pseudomonadota bacterium | reverse complement strand
CGGCCAGCGCGGTCACCGTCGAGGTATTCACCGACACCGCCGGTCCCGACGCCGCGGCCTTTGCCTTCCTGGCCTTGGCCTTGGCCGGCTTCACGGCCGGTGCAGGCTCGACGACCGCAGGCGCGGCGGCCGGCGCCTCGATGACCGGCGCTTCGGCAAGCGGAGCGGTTTCGACGGCCGGGGCTTGCGCCACCGGGGCGGCGGCCAGCGGCGCGGCAGTACCCGAGGGCGCGAAGGCGGTGTAGTCGCGCGTGACCCAGCCGGCGGCCGTCCACTCGCGCAGCATCAGCACCGGATACCAGACGCCGTCCGGCTGGCCGGCACAGCTCAGCGTGAAGGTCAGGCCGTCGAGCGCGCAGCCACCGGCCAGCGTGCCGAGATCGACGCCGGCGAGCTTGCTGCCGGCGAACGCATCGGCACCGGCATACGGCGCGGCGAGCGCCCAGAACTCGAGCGCGAGCGAACCGCTGAGGTTGTCGGCCGGGCGCGGGTTGGCGACCGATCCGACTTCGAGCGTGACGCTGCCGCCGTCGATCCGGTAGCCGACCGTGCCGCCGAGGCGCGGCAGCACGAAGCGTTCGGCGTGCGGATAGTTCGCATAGTCGTGGATCGCCGCGAAGTGGCCGTCGTCGCCGCTGGCGAGCACGAGCACCATCGCATGCTCGCCGGCCCCGGCCGGCGGCAGCGCCGTCGTGGTCGCATCGAGCCAGGCCGGCGCCTCGGCCGCCACCGCGGCGCGCACCTCGGCGATCTTGGTCCCGTGCAGTTCACCGCCGGCAAACGGCGTCGCGCAGGCCCAGAGCTGCACGGCCCATTCGGCATTGGCCACCGGCACGGCATCGACGGCGATCTGCGCGTACAGACGCACCAGATCACCGTCGAAGGCGTAACCGTGGCAGGGTTCGATATGGGCGGCAGACGTGGCGACGGTGTTCGGAACGATATTCTGAGCTGGCATTTCGGCAATGTTCCCAATACCCGGAAAGGGCGGGGGATTATACAGATTCTGCTTCCGATGAAAATGCACGCGCTTCCGGATGCCGGCTATTGGCTGGCAATTCCCGGACACGGCACGGTAATTTTTCCCCTTTACCATCAGCAGGCTGGACACCGGCACACCGGCCATGACGCAGTGCGCCGGTATTGCCGGGACCGGTGCGGACAAACCGGATTTGTCCGTACCGGAAATGCCCGGGCCAGCGCTCATGCTGATTTGCGCCAACCTGGTGCAATTGCCGAAACCACCGGTGTCGACCGGCTGCCGGCGCCCGGGAGATTGCCGGCAATCGTCATGCGCAGTACCGGTGTCGGGACGATCACCCGTTCAATCGCCGGCGGCCTGCCGGCTTTCTGCACCGTTACGGCGCAGAATGGCCGCGGCAGCCCGCATGAGCATCATCCCGCAGGCGAGTCCCTCACGCAGCGCCAGGGCGAGGCGCCGGCCCCGGCCGCGTCCGGGCGGATGCCCCGGGCCGCTGACGGCAACGACCGGCAGCCCGTTCAGCCGGCAGGCGAGCCGGGCGCGCGGCAGGTGATAGCGCTCGGTCACCAGCAGCGCCGTGCGCCAGCCATGCCTGCGCAGCAGTGCTGCGCTGAACTGCGCGTTCTGCCAGGTGTTGCGCGCGCAGTCCTCCTCGACGATGCACTGCGCCGGCACTCCGGCAGCGCGCGCGCATCCGGCCATCACCGCGGCTTCGCTGCGCGTGCCGGCAACGAGTCCGCCCGAGCACAGCAGCCAGCGCCCGCGCCCGGCCTGCCACAGCGCGACGGCGTGTTCGATGCGCCGCAGCAGCGCCGGCCCCGGCGAGCCGTCCGCCGCCAGCGCCGCACCGAACACGATGATGACGTCGACTTCCCCGGCTTCGATCTCACGCATGCGCGACTAAGCTCGGCGACGGCCGCACGCGCACCGGCAGTCCGCCGGCGCGGCGCAGGCCCGGAGTCCGCGATGCGCGCCAGCTCGACGCTCGAAGGCCGGTTTGCCCAGATCCACGTGGATGCCGCGCGCAATGCCACCGACGACTTCAATCCCTTCCACGATCCGCACCACTGGCAGCGCATCGTCGCCAACCCGTTCGCGGGTCCGCTGGTGCTCGGCTTCCAGCTCGAAGCCCTGATCGAGTATCTGTGGCAGACCCATCCGGCCCGTGACGAGGACGCGGCCTGGGCCGCGGCGCACGGCCTGCACTGGACGAACTGGGATCTGTCCTTCGCCGGCGCGCTGTGTCCGGGCGAGGCGTTCACGGCCGAAGTGCGCGCGGCGGCCCGGCGCGAGGCTCCGGAGCCGGGGCTGTCGCGCCGGCTGCTGATCCGCAAGGCCGACAGCCTGGTGCTGGCCGGCTGGCTGCGCCAGAGCGCCGGGGCGCTGTACGAGCCGGGCCTGAGCTGCGCGCCCTTCCCCGGGCCGCTGCGCGCGCAGCCCGACCGCTGCCAGCGCGGCCCCTGGTTCCTGAAGCGCAAGTTCGCGAGCGTCGGCCACGCCAAGAACTTCCTCGCCGGCGCGCTGGCCGACCAGGCGCTGTGGTTCGACGAACTGGCGCCGCGCTCGGTGTTCCCGCAGACCTACGCCGCGGCGCTGCTCTCGTGTGCGCTGCTCGAACAGGCGACGGCGGCCGGGCATGACTTCTGCGCCGAACCGCTCGTGTATACCGCGCATCACCTGAGCATCCTCGCGCCGGCCGTGGCCGGGCTGCGCAGCAACGATGCGCTGCACCTGCTCGTGCACGGCCCCGAGCTGCTCGCGGCCGGCAGCGGGCTCGGCATCGGCATCGAGCAGACGCGCTACGCCGGCCTCGTCTACGCCGGCACGCCGGAGCGCCTGCTGCTGCGTGGCGAACTGCTGCTCGCGCCGCTGTCGGCGATCACCGGCGGATAGCGGCTGCCCAGACGCATCGCCCCCGATCGCGGACGGCGACCGGGGGCGAGGGCGGACACATCCGGCGGGGGTGACCGGCTTCACGCGCGCTTGCGGAACTCGCTGGTGCGCGTGTCGATTTCGATCTTCTCGCCGGTCTCGACGAAGGCCGGCACCTGCAGTTCGTAGCCGCTGCCCTTGAGGCGCGCGAGCTTCATGACCTTGCCCGAGGTGTCGCCGCGTGCGGCCGGCTCGGTGTATTCGACCTCGCGCACGACGATGGTCGGCAGTTCCATCGAGATGACCTTGCCTTCGTAGAAGGTCACTTCGCAGACATCTTCCATGCCGTCGACGATGTAGTGGACGGCATCGCCGAGATCGTCGCGCTCGATCTCGTACTGGTTGTATTCGGCGTCCATGAACACGAACATCGGATCGGCGTAGTACGAGTACGTGCATTCCTTCTTGTCGAGGATGACGACATCGAACTTCTCGTCGGCCTTGTAGACCGTCTCGGTGCCGGAACCCGACAGCAGGTTCTTCAGCTTCATCTTCACGACCGCGGCGTTGCGGCCGGACTTGTTGAACTCAGCCTTCTGCACGACCATCGGCTGACCGTCGACCAGAATGACGGCGCCGGCGCGGATTTCCTGAGCGGTTTTCATCGGGTGATCCTGGTGGGTTGGGTGTAAAAACTGCTTATTCTATCTTCGATTGCGCGAACGCCACCAGCGCGGCCGCAAGCTCCGGCCCTTCCGCCAGCCGCCCGGCAAAACGCCCGGCCTGCACCTCCAGCGCCGGCAGCGCCGCGCGCAGCGCCGGCCAGTGCGCCGCGAAATCCGCCTCCCGGTTCCAGGCCCGGTGCGCTGCGCGCGCAGCGCCGGCGGCCCCGGCCTCCAGCCCGTCCAGCGCCCGCGCGAGCCAGGCTTCGAGCTTGTCGAGGTGCGCCTCCCCGTCCTGCCGGTAGGCCTGCCACAGCAGCGGCCGGCGCGCCCAGTGCGCGCGCACGAAGCTGTCCTCGCCGCGCACGACGTTGAGATGGCTGCTCCACAGCAGCCGGTCGTAGTCGTCCTGCGCGAGGAAGGGCAGCGCGTGGACGCTCAGCGCAGCGCGCGTGCGCGTTTCGCCGGGCGCAAGCGGCGCCCCGAGCCAGTCGCCGAGCGCGCGCAGCGTGCGCCCGTCCGGCACCAGCGCGAGCCACGGCTCATCGCCCGCTGCGAGCGCCTCCAGCCAGCCCGGCAGCGCGGCATTGCCGTACGTGAACAGCGACAGCCGCCGCGCCGCCGCCGGCCCCGTCACGCCCTGCGCGGCCAGCCACGCGCGCACGGCCCGCTCATCCCACTGCGCGCACGCCGCATCGGTGCCGATCAGGCCGCCGGTCGCCGGCGTGAAGCCGGGAAAGAAGAAGTAGCGCGTCCGCCCGCCCGGCTGCGCACTGCCGAGCCCGTGGCAGCCCTCGACCCAGGCTTCGGCCGACAGGTATTCGAGGTTCAGCCACAGCGACCGGCGCGCCTGCAGCGCGGCACGCGCGGGCGCCGGCAGTTCGCAGGCGAAGGCTTCGACGACCACGTCGCCGGCATCGGCGCACTCGGCCGCTTCCAGAGATTCCCGCCAGTGCCGGATCTCGACGCCGGCCACGACCTGGTGCGCCGCCTGCGCGTCGATCGCCGGCCACAGCCGCGCGAGCACCGCCGGGGCGTCGATCCACAGCCGCACCCGCTGGCCGTGCACCGCGACCAGCCTGCGCGCCAGCCGCCAGCAGACGCCGGCATCGCCATAGTTGTCGATGACGTGGCACCAGAGATCCCAGCGCAGGGCGGGTGATGGAAGGATCGGCTGCACGCCGGTGTACTCCGCAGGCCGCAAAGGCCGGGCACTGTATCGCTGCGACCCGCCGGCTGCGTACCTGCCACCGGCCTCCCCGGAGATTCCTGCATGCCCCCCGCCCGCCTGCTGCCCTCGCTGTCCGTGCTGCTGCTCGCCGTCAGCGGCTGCGCGACGCTGCCGCCCGCGCCCGGCGCGGCCACGATCCCGGCCGAATGCACGACCCTGGTCGCGGCGCTCGATGCCGCCGCGCCCGGTTCGCCATCGACCCCGCGTGCCGTGCCCGGCTGGCCGGGGCTGGCAGCCGACCGCTTTCTGGCGGGTTTCGATCCGGCAACGCTGCCGGCCCCGGCCATCGATGCCTGGCGCCAGCGCCTCGCCGGGGCCGGGCGCGGGCGCGAAGCGCTGCAGCGTGCGCGCCTGCCGGATGCGCCCCCGGCTTCGCTCGCGCCCGTCGCGACGCTGGCGGCACGGCTCGATGCCTGCCGCACCGCCAGCCTCGCAGCCGCGGAGCCACCGGCGGCGCTGGCGCGCCTGCACGCCGCCGTGCAGGTGCCTTCCGACTATTCCACGGTGGCGCGCG
>JAFEGB010000013.1 GCA_018240295.1 Pseudomonadota bacterium | reverse complement strand
ACCTCGATGCCGCGGCGGATCGAAAGCCGGCCCTGGCCGTCCGGGCTCGGGTCGCCGGCGACGACGTTGCGCAGGTCGGCGACGCGCGGCTCCGGGCAGTCGCGGCCGAAGTTGAAGCCGCTGAGGTGCCAGTCGTCCTCGTTGGCGCCGGTCACGGCATCGGCGAGCACGGCAGCGCTGCGATCGGCGATGACCACGCCGTCGAAGCCGACCGGGCCGAGCGAGCCGGGCTGGGCACCGAAGGCGGCGCTGATCGCGGCCGGGGTCGAGAACGTCAGCGGTTCGGCCACTTCCGGCAGCTTGCCGGCCTTGATCTCGTTCAGCTCGTGGTCACCGCGCAGCAGCAGCAGCACCGGCCGGCCGTCGCTGCCGTCGACGACGACGGCCTTCAGCGTGCGTTCGGCCGGGATCTTCAGGAAGGCGGCAAGCTCGGCGATGGTCTTGACCTTCGGCGTGTGCACGCGCGTCAGCGCCTCGCCGGCGGCCGGGCGTTCGCCGGCCGGGGCCAGGGCTTCGGCCAGTTCGACGTTGGCGGCGTAGCCGGAGGCATCGGAGAAGGCGATGTCGTCCTCGCCGGAGTCGGCGAGCACGTGGAATTCGTGCGAGCCGGAGCCGCCGATCGAGCCGGTGTCGGCGAGCACGGCCCGGAAGTCGAGGCCGAGGCGCGTGAACACGCGCGAGTAGGCGCCGTGCATGTCGTCGTAGGTCTGCTGCAGCGAGGCCTGATCGACGTGGAAGGAGTAGGCATCCTTCATCAGGAACTCGCGCGCGCGCATGACGCCGAAGCGCGGCCGCACCTCGTCGCGGAACTTGGTCTGCACCTGATAGAACGCGATCGGCAGCTGCTTGTAGCTTTTGATCTCGCGCCGGAAGAGATCGGTGATGATCTCCTCGTGCGTCGGGCCGAAGCAGAAGTCGCGCTCGTGGCGGTCCTTCAGGCGCAGCAGTTCGGGGCCGTACTGCTGCCAGCGGCCGGATTCCTGCCAGAGTTCGGCCGGCTGCACGGCCGGCATCAGGATCTCCAGGCAGCCGATGCCGTTCATCTCCTCGCGCACGACCGCCTCCACCTTGCGCAGCACGCGCAGCCCGAGCGGCATCCACGTGTAGAGGCCGGCGGCGATCTTGCGGATCAGGCCGGCGCGCAGCATCAGCTTGTGGCTGATCACCTCGGCGTCGGCCGGGGTTTCCTTGACGGTGTAGAGCGGGAAGCGGGATACGCGCATGGTGGCGGCGGGACTCCGGTGACTCGCGAGACGGAAAGGGCGCGAGTGTACCGGAGCCGCACTGCGCCGGCGCAGGGGGCGGCGCCGGCGGCCTCAGTCGCAGAGATACGCGACGGCCTTGCGCGCGCGATCCAGCTCGCGGGCGCGCGCCTCGCCTTCGAGCAGCACGTTCTTTCCGTCCGGGCCGGCCTTGGCGACGGGGCCGTCCTTTTCGAGCAGCGCGAGGTTGTGGCGGGCGGTGTCGCAGGCGGCGGCGCGCGCCTGATCGGGCGGGCGCGGCGCGTTGTCGGCATTGCCCCCGCCCGCAGCCGGCGGGGCGGCCGGCGGCGAACCGGCGGCGGGCGGCGGCAGCGGGTCCTCGCGGATGACGACCGGCTTCGCGTCGGCCCCGGGCGGAGGCGTGGACGAATAATGCGTGCGGCCTTCGGCATCGACCCACTTGTAGACCGCGGCATCGGCGGGCAGGGCGCCGAGTGCGAGCCAGCCGAGAACCAGCAGCAGGGCCGGGCGGGCGCGGTTCATGATGCGTACTCCTGCGGTTTCAGCGTGTTGGGAGGGCGGTCGTGCGGCGGGAATGCCCGCCGTCCTTGACCTTTGGGGGGGCTGCGGATAGTTTGCCCGGTCCGTGCGAACTGGCTGCCACCGATGACCCCGTCCGCGACTCCGCGGGCGGTGCCCGAAAGGCCGTTCCTGCTGATCCGCGGGGCGCGCAGCCACGACGATACCGGCGATTTTGCCAGTCTGCGCGGCGCCACGCCGCCGTCAACCCATATGCCCAGTCCCAGGAGGCTCCTGCCGTGGAACTCACCGGTGCCGAGATCGTTGTCCGTTGCCTGAAGGAAGAGGGGGTCGAATACCTCTTCGGCTATCCGGGCGGCTCCGTACTGCACATCTACGATGCGCTGCACGGCCAGGACGACGTGAAGCACGTGCTGGTGCGGCACGAACAGGCCGCCGCGCACGCCGCCGATGGTTACTCGCGTGCCTCGGGCAAGCCCGGCGTCGTGCTCGTGACCTCCGGTCCGGGCCTGACCAACGCCGTCACCGGCATCGCCACCGCCTACATGGATTCGGTGCCGATGGTGATCCTGTCCGGGCAGGTGCCGACCAAGCTGATCGGCAACGATGCCTTCCAGGAGGTCGACTCGGTCGGCATCACGCGTCCGTGCGTGAAGCACAACTTCCTGGTCAAGGACGTGAAGGATCTCGCGGTCACGATCAAGAAGGCTTTCTACATCGCCACGACCGGCCGCCCCGGTCCGGTGCTGGTCGACCTGCCGAAGGACATCACCGCTGCGCGCGTCGAGTTCGACTACCCGAAGAAGATCAAGCTGCGCTCGTACAACCCGACCGTGAAGGGCCACGCCGGCCAGATCCGCAAGGCGGTCGAGCTGCTGGTGCAGGCGCGCCGGCCGATGATCTACACCGGCGGCGGCGTCGTGCTGTCGGACGGTTCGAAGGATCTCGTCGAGCTCACCCGGCTGCTGAACTTCCCGATCACCAACACGCTGATGGGGCTCGGTGCCTATCCGGCCACCGACCGCCAGTTCGTCGGCATGCTCGGCATGCACGGCACCTATGAAGCGAATCTGGCGATGCATCACTGCGACGTGCTGTTCGCCGTCGGTGCGCGCTTCGATGACCGCGTGACCGGCAACCTCGAAAAGTTCTGCCCGAACGCCCGCATCATCCACATCGACATCGATCCGTCGTCGATCTCGAAGAACGTGCCGGTCGAGCTGCCGATCGTCGGCTCGGTGCCGAACGTGCTGCGCCAGATGATCGCGGTGCTGAAGGAGGAAGGCCTCAAGCCCGATGCCGAGGCCATCGCCCAGTGGTGGCGGCAGATCGACGAATGGCGCGCGATCGAGTCGCTCGCGTACCGCAACAGCGACACGATCATCAAGCCGCAGTACGTGGTCGAGCAGCTCTACAAGGTCACCGGCGGCCAGGCGATCGTGACCTCCGACGTCGGCCAGCACCAGATGTGGGCCGCGCAGTACTACCTGTTCGACCGTCCGCGCCAGTGGATCAACTCCGGCGGCCTCGGCACGATGGGCTTCGGCCTGCCGGCGGCGATGGGCGCGAAGTTCGCGTTCCCGGACCTCGACGTGGCCTGCATCACCGGCGAGGGCAGCATCCAGATGATGCTGCAGGAACTCTCGACGATGAAGCAGTACGGCACGCCGGTGAAGATCGTGAACCTGAACAACCGCTATCTGGGCATGGTGCGCCAGTGGCAGGAGTTCTTCTACGAGAAGCGCTACTCGATGTCGTACATGGAAGCGCTGCCGGACTTCCGCAAGCTCGCCGAGGCCTACGGCCACATCGGCCTGCAGATCGAGAAGCCGGGCGATGTCGAAGGCGCACTGCGCGAGGCCTTCGCGATGAAGGACCGCACCGTGTTCCTCGACTT
>JAFEGB010000139.1 GCA_018240295.1 Pseudomonadota bacterium | reverse complement strand
CCGGCGCTGACCATCGGCATATCGCCGCAGCCCGACGTGATTGCCGGCCTCGCAGCCAAGCCCGGATTCCGCGGGCGCGGCCTGCTCGGGCGCTTCCTGTACCTGCTGCCGCCGTCGAAGCTCGGGCATCGCACGCTCGACGGCCGACCGGTGCCTGAGGGCGTACGCGATGCCTACGACACCGGCCTGCGGGCGCTGCTCAAGCGCGAGCGCGCGAAGGACAAGGCCGGGAAGGAGCACCCGCATGCGTTGAGCCTGAGCCGCGGCGCGTGGATCGAGTGGAAGGCCTTTGCGCGGCACATCGAGATCGACATGCGCGACGGCGGGCGCTTCGAGCACGTCCGCGACTGGTCTGGCAAGCTGCCCGGTGCTGCGGCACGGCTCGCCGGCCTGCTGCACTGCGCCGAGCACGCCACGGGCGAGATACCGTCCGAGATCGGCGAGGCCACGATGAGCGCGGCACTCGAACTGGCCGCGACCCTCGCCGCGCACGCGCTCGCCGCCTTCGCGCTGATGGGGGCCGATCCCGGCCTGTCGGCTGCGCGCAGGGTCTGGCGCTGGATCGAGCGTACCCGGCACACCACGTTCCGCGCTCGCGACGGCTGGAAGGCGCTGCAGGGCAGTTTCCCGGCGCGCGCCGACATCGAACCGGCCTTCGTGATGCTGGCGGAGCGCGGATACATCCGGCTGACCGAGGCCGAGGCCCGCGGCGCCGGGCGACCGTCGCCGACGTACCAGGTACGTCCTGACCTGCTGCGGGGGGCGACCTGATGGGCTGGCGCGACCTGATGGGGGCGCCGGCTGAGGCCGAACCCCCCTATACCCAAAATCCCCATAATCCCCAAAACCCCCGCCCGCCCCTGAATTTTGGGGATATTGGGGATATTGGGTATATGCCCCCCGCCCCCGAATCGGAGCCGGTGCCGATTCTGGCCGCGGCTGTGGATAACTCCGGGGCTGTGGATAACTCGGAGCCGACAGCCCACTGCGAACGCTGCGGCTCACCTAGCTGGTGGCGGGCGCCCGGCGCTGGCTGGCGCTGTTCGTGGTGCGAACCCCGGCCGGTGCCGCTGCCCGAGGGATTCGAGGCGCTGACGCTGGCGTCCGGGCAGTGGGCACCGGGCTGTGCGCCGCCGGCTGCGATCCCGACGACGGTCGCCGATCTGCTCGAACTGCACGGGCCGACGGTCGCCGGCTGCCGCACGGCCGACATTCTGGCCGAGGCCGACGACGACGACCTGCCCGAGCTACGCGACCGGGACGCACTCGACGGTTTCGCCCGCGCGCTGGCGGCGGATCGTCGTGTCCGTCCGCTGCCGCCGGCTGGCCTGCCGCTGCTGCACCGGCTGGCGCTGGAGATCGGCGACGACGTAGGCGAGCTGCGCGAGTACCTCGACCGCAGCACGGTCGGGCGCGCCCTGCGCGTGCGGCTGGAGCGCGAGCACGGGGCCGTAGACCGCTGCCTGCTGGCGCTGCGGGCTGATCCAGACGGGCCGCTGCTGCTGCTGCTGGCGCGGACGCTGGACGGCAATCCGGGGGCGAGAGCATGAAGCCGTGGCGCCCCGCCGATCCCGCCCGCGCTGCCGAGCGTTCGCACGATTCCGAATCCCTGACTGCCAGCGTCGGGCGCCTGCTCGAATCGCTGGCCGAGTGCCGGCGCGAACGCGACGCAGCGCGACGTGAGGCCGACGTTCAGCGTCGCCGTGCGGATGCCTTCCTGCGGCATACCGAACGGCTGCGCGCCCTGCTCGACCGCCGGCATCAACCCCGCCTGCGGGCCGCCGATCCGGGGCAGTTACCGCTGAACCTGACTTCGAGGACCGCCCCATGAGCCGAGCCGAGAAACGCCGAGGCCAGACCGAGGCCGCGCTGATCGCACTGCAGGCCGCGTTCCCTGCCGCCTTCCCGCCCGATCCGGCCGCCGTCCGGCCGCTGGCGCTGCGCGTGCGCGAAGCCATCGAGGCATCAGGCACGGTGCCGAGCCGCACGACGCTGCACCGGGCGCTGTGGCGCTGGTGCCGGCAGCCTGAATACCTGACCGCGATCGCCGAGGGCCGGCCGCGGATCAACCTCGACGGCACCGACGCAGGCCCCGTTGCACCAGAGCATCAGGCTGCCGCCGCTGCGTGGCTGGAGAAGCTGCGTGCGAAGGCTGGAAGGGTGTCAGCAGTAGTGACACCCGTCGTCCCTGCTGCACCGGCGCCTGAACCCGTGGCGCCGACTGGCCGACCGGTGTTGAGCCTCAAGAAGCCGCTGACCAAGCCCAAGAGGAAGCTCTGATGACCATGCATGCCTTCGTCGCCGGCGAGTTGCTGCGCGATCCCGAGCGGCGCACCGCCGGCAACGGCAACCCGTTCGTGTCCGCGTTGCTGCGCGTGGACGCCGACACCATCATCAGCTTGACCGCGTTCGATGCCGCGCTCGCCGAGCGGCTGGCCGGCCTGAAGAAGGGCGCTGCGCTGGCGGTATCCGGGCGCCTGCAGGCCCGCCCCTACACCGACCGGGACGGCACGCTGCGCGCCGGGCTGAGCGTGACCGTCACTGAACTGATGGTCGGCGCTGCGCCGCCGCAGCGGGCCGAACGCAGGCCGAGGGCGAAGGCCGCGCCGGCCGCTGGTGCCGGTGCTGGTGGCGAGCCGTTCGATGACGACATCGCGTTCTGATCCTTGATCTTTGCAACCGAGGAGCAACGCCGATGACGTTCCGCAAAGGGAAATCTGGCAACCCGAAGGGGCGCCCGAAGGGCCGCAAGACCACGGCGCAGGCCCTGCGCGAGCGCATCACCGAACGGGCCGGCGAGGT
>JAFEGB010000138.1 GCA_018240295.1 Pseudomonadota bacterium | reverse complement strand
CCGCAGCCGCGCGCCAGCGCCAGCCGCGCGAGTGCGACCAGCAGCGTGCGGGCCACGCCGCGGCGGCGGCAGGCCGGTTCGACCCAGAGGTCTTCGAGGTAAATGCCGGGGCGGCCGAGGAAGGTCGAGAAGCTGGTGAAGTACAGCGCGAAGCCGGCCGGGGCGCCGTCGAGTTCGGCGAGCAGCACCTCGGCGGCCGGGCGTTCGCCGAACAGATGCGCATCGAGCAGCGCCTCGTCGGCGACTACCTGATCGGACAGACGCGCGTAATCGGCGAGCGCGCGGATGTAGCCGAGGATCAGCGGCAGGTCGGCAGGCGTGGCGATGCGCAGCCGCACGCCGGGACAGGTCGGGCACAGCGGATCGGCGGACAGCAGGGATTCGGGCGGCACGGGCAGGGGCTCCACGGACGGCGGGGCGGAGGGTTCAGCCGGACGGCGGCGCGGCGAGCAGGCCCTCGGCGCGCAGCAGCGCACGCACGCCGGTGACGCCGAGCCGGCCGCGGGCCTGCGGCAGCGCGCGCTCCAGCGCATCGAGCGCGGCGATCAGCCGGCCGGGGTGATCGGCGCAGTGATTGAGCAGCAGCGCGGCGACCTCGCGCGGCAGCGCCAGCCCGAGCCGGCCGGCGCGGGCGGCGAGCAGCGCGGCGAAGCCGGCGGCATCGAGCGGGGCGAGCGCGAAGTCCATCGCCTGCGCGACGCGCTTCGCGAAGCCCGGATGCGTGAAGCCGGCCGCGACCGCGACGCGGGCACCGGTCATCACCAGCCCGCCGCCGCGCGCCACCAGCCGCGCGCAGAGCTGATCGAGCGCGGCCTCCCAGGTGCGCTGGCCGGCGATGGCGTCGAGGTCCTCGATGCAGACCACGGCGAGGTTTTCGAGGCCGTCGAGCGCGGCGAGCGGCAGGCGTTCGGTGTCGGTGAGGCCGACGCGCACCGTCGTCTGGCCGCGGGCGGCGGCGGCGCTGCACACCGCCTGCACCAGATGCGTGCGCCCGCTGCCGTCGGGGCCGTGCAGGTACAGCACCGGCTCGCCGGGACTGCCGGTGTAGCGGCGCAGGTGTTCGAGCACGGCGAGGTTGGCGCCGGGCACGTAGTTGTCGAAGCTCGCGCGCTCGCGGGCGGCGAGCTTCAGCGGCATCTGGTCCTTCATGCCGGGCGCTCCGGCGGCGCGCCGGCCGGGCGCAGCGCCTCGATGGTTTCGGTGGTGACGGTTTCGGTGCGCTCGACGGTGGTGACACGCGCCAGCACTTCGTCATCGTCCGCCGCCGCCCCGGCCTCGTCCCCGGCAGCATCGGCATCGAGCGCGCGGATGGTCTCGTGCGTGACCGCGGACTCGACGATCTCATCAGGCTCGAAATGCGGCGCCGGCGGGGTTTCGTAGAGTTCGCTCTGCACGTAGTGCGCGTGCGTGTGGCGCAGCAGCACCATGACCACCGAGGCCACCGGCAGCGCCAGCAGGATGCCGAAGAAGCCGAACAGGTGCTCGCCGGCCATCAGCGCGAAGATCACCGCCACCGGGTGCAGGCCGATGCTGCCGCCGACGAAGCGCGGCGTCAGGATGAAGGATTCGAGCAGCTGCCCGAACGCGAACACGCCGAAGGTCGCGAGCAGCGGCAGCGGCGCGTGGAACTGCACCATCGCCGCGAGCCCCGCGAGCACGATGCCGAAGAAGAAGCCGAAGTACGGCACGAAGCTCACCAGCCCGGCGATCAGGCCGATCAGCAGGCCGTAGTCGAGCCCGACCAGCGTCAGGCCGCCGCCGTAGATCACGGCGAGCGCGAGCATCACCGCGAACTGCCCGCGCAGGAAGGCGCCGAGCACGGCATCGGATTCGCGCGCGAGCTTCGAGACCTGCGGCTCGACCGAGCGCGGCAGCAGGTGGCGGATGTCCTCGACCAGCAGGTCCCAGTCGCGCAGCAGGTAGAAGGTCACCACCGGCACCAGCAGCAGCGTCACCGTCCAGCCGACCAGCACCGCCGAGGACTGGCTGATGGTGGCGATCAGCGCGTGGCTGTCGGAGCCGGCCGACTGCAGCGCGGTGACGACTTCCTTCTTGATCGCGTCGAAGCGCAGCTGCGGCAGCGGCAGGTTGAACTGCTGGCGCAGCCAGCCGCGCACCTCGACGTTGTACCAGTCGATCGCCGCCGGCGCCTGGTCAAAGAGCTGCGTGGCCTGGCGTTCGAGCATCGGCACGATGAACAGCAGCAGCACCAGGATCAGCGCGAACATGCTGACGAACACCGTCACCACCGACAGCGTGCGCGACAGCCCGAGCCGTTCGAGCCGGTCGGCGAGCGGGTCACCGAGATAGGCGAGCACGGCCGAGAACAGGAAGGGCGCGAGCACCGGCGACAGCAGCCACAGGCCGTAGCCGGCGACCACCAGCCCCACCAGCCCGAGCGCCCAGGTGCGCCGCTCGTCGGCGTTCATCCGGCCACCTCGCCGCGCACGTGCCGGCGCGCGAGCCGGCTCCAGTGCCAGACGTAGTCGATGCCGCTCCAGAGCGTGGTCAGCGCCATCGTCCATTCGAGCAGGCGCAGCAGCCAGTCCGGCAGCGGCGTGGCGCCGTGACTGAGCAGCACCGCGAGCACCACGGCGAGCTGCATGAAGGTGTTGAGCTTGGAAATCAGCGAGGGCCGGGCTTCGAGCGCGCCGATCAGCCAGTGCCAGGCGGCGGCTCCGAGCACGATGACCAGATCGCGGCCGAGCACCAGCGCCACCAGCCACAGCGGCAGCTCGCCGCCGGCGCCGAGCACCAGGAAGCAGCCGACCAGCAGCGACTTGTCGGCGATCGGGTCGAGGATGCCGCCGAGGCGGCTCTGCCAGTGAAAACCGCGCGCGAGCGCACCGTCGAGGGCATCGGAAGCGCCGGCGATCAGGAACAGCAGCAGCGCGGCACCGTGATCGTCGTGCCACAGCAGCCACAGGATCGGCGGCACCAGCAGCAGGCGCAGGCCGGTGATCAGGTTCGGGATGTCGCGGGCGCGCAGGGAGGGCATGCAGGGAGCGGGCGGGAAACGCGGCGGTCGGGAGTGCCGGGCAGTCTGGTGAGCCGCCTCGCGCACTGTCAAATGAGCGTCGGACGCTGCCACACGGCCCCGGCTCCGGTCTTGCCGCCGGGCATGTGTAGAATGCCCGGTTTCGCACGCCGGCTGCGGCCCGCTGCCTGTTCCCCTCCGTCCGCCGCCCGACCCAGGTGATCCCCGTGAGCGACCAGACTCCGCCCATCCGCCTCAGCTATCGCGACGCGGGCGTCGATATCGACGCCGGCGAGGCGCTCGTCGAACGCATCAAGCCGCACGCCCGGCGCACGGCCCGCCCCGGCGTGCTCGGTGGCCTCGGCGGCTTCGGCGCGCTGTTCGAGCTGCCGCTGGATCGCTACCGCCAGCCGGTGCTGGTCTCCGGCACCGACGGCGTCGGCACCAAGCTGCGCCTCGCGCTCGATACCGGACTGCACGACACCATCGGCATCGACCTGGTGGCGATGTGCGCCAACGACATCGCGGTCGCCGGCGCCGAGCCGCTGTTCTTCCTCGATTACTACGCCACCGGCAAGCTCGATGTCGACACCGCCGCGACCGTCATCCAGGGCATCGCCGATGGCTGCGCGCTCGCCGGCTGCGCGCTGGTCGGCGGCGAGACCGCCGAGATGCCCGGCATGTACGAGGGCGCCGATTACGACCTCGCCGGCTTCTGCGTCGGCATCGTCGAGAAGGATCGCATCATCGACGGCAGCCGGGTCGCGCCCGGCGACGTGCTGATCGGCCTGGCGTCGAGCGGCCCGCACTCGAACGGCTATTCGCTGATCCGGCGCATCCTCGCCGTCACCGGCACCAGCCTCGATGAGCCCTTCGCCGGCACCACGCTCGGGCGCGCGCTGCTCGCGCCGACGCGCATCTACGTTCCGGCGATGCTGAAGCTGCTGGAGCAGATCGACGTGCACAGCTTCGCGCACATCACCGGCGGCGGCCTGCCCGACAACCTGCCGCGCGTGCTCGCCGACGGCACGCGCGCCGTCATCGACGCGGCGAGCTGGCAGCGGCCGGAGATCTTCCGCTGGCTGCAGCAGCAGGGCGGTGTGATCGAATCCGAGATGTACCGGACCTTCAACTGCGGCGTCGGCATGGTCGTGTGCGTGGCGCCGGCCGATGTCGAAACCACGCTCGCGAGCCTCGCCGCCAGCGGCGAGACGGCCTGGGTCATGGGCTGCATCGAGGCCGCCGGTGACGACGCGCAGCCGCGCGTGGAGATCCGCTGATGGCGGCGGCAGCGAAACCCGGCATCGTCGTGCTGATCTCGGGCCGCGGCAGCAACCTGCAGAGCATCCTCGACCGTGCCGCCAGCGGCGAACTGCCGGTCGAGGTGCGCGCGGTGATCAGCAACCGTCCCGGGGTGTACGGGCTGCAGCGCGCGCGCGATGCCGGCGTGCCGGCGCTGGTGCTCGATCACAAGGACTTCGCGGACCGCACGAGCTTCGAGGCCGAGCTGATCCGGCAGATCGACGGCTTCGGGCCGGCACTCGTCGTGCTCGCCGGCTTCATGCGCATCCTGGAGCCGGGCTTCTGCGAGCACTACCGCGGACGCATGCTCAACATCCATCCGTCGCTGCTGCCGAAGTACCGCGGCGTGCACACGCACGAGCGCGCGCTCGCCGCCGGCGAGACCGAGCACGGCGTCAGCATCCACTTCGTCACGCCCGAGCTCGACGGCGGCCCGGTGTTCCTGCAGGCGACGGTGCCGGTGCTGCCCGGCGACGATGCCGACACCCTGGCCGCGCGCGTGCTGGTCGAGGAACACAAGCTGTATCCGCTGGCCATCCGCTGGTTCGCCGAGGGCCGCGTGCGCCTCGATGGCGATACCGTGCTGTTCGACGGCGCGCCGCTGACGGCACCGAAGCGGCTGGACGACGGCGCCTGAGCTGCGGGTTTTCCCGCAGCGGCTACGCCGGATGCCGCAGGCCGCACGCGCGCCGCGGGTGTAGGCTGGCGGATATCCGCCTTCCCGTCCGGAGTGCCCGCATGCTGCGCCGCCTGATCCCTGGCCTGCTCGCCGCCGCGCTGGCCTGGCCGCTGACCGCCCTGGCCGCGCTGCCGGTGCCCGGCTTCACGGCCCGCTATTCGCTGGCGCTGTCCGGCGTGCCGGTCGGCGAGGCCACCGTCACGCTCGACGAGCCGGCGCCGGGGCGCTACCGCATGCGCTCCGAAGCAGCCGCAAAAGGCCAGCTGGCGATGCTGCTGCCCGATCGGCTGAGCGAGGAAGCCGAAGGCACGTTCGGCGACGACGGTCCGCAGCCCGGCCATTACCGCCACGAGCGCCGCGGCGGACGCGAGCGCGAATCGGTGCGCATCGATTTCGATCCGGCGGCCGGCGAGGTGCGGATCGAGGAGGCCGGCTCGGCGCCGGCGAAGCTCGCGCTCGCCCCCGGCATGCTCGATCCGCTGAGCCTGCAGCTGCGCGCGATGTGGCTGCTGCGACAGGGCCGGCCGCCGGAGAGCTTCACGCTGGTCGATGACGCCAGCCCCGATACCTACCGGGTCGAGAGCGCCGGGCGCGAGACCGTGAAGACCGGCCGCGGCCCGGTCGAGGCCGAGGTGCTGCGCCGCGGCCGGCCCGGCGACAAGCGCACCGCCACCTTCTGGTTCGCGCCGAAGTTCGGTTACGTGCCGGTGCAGATCGTGCAGACGCGCAAGGGGCGCGAAACCCTGCGCATGACCTTGATCGACGTGAGCGGGGAAGCCGTCCGATGATTCACCAGGAAATCCTGATCGTGCGCACGCCGGGGCGCTGCACCACCGACCTCAGCACGCAGATCGGCGCCGTGGTCGGGCGCAGTCAGGTACGCACCGGAATCGCCCACGTGTTCGTGCAGCACACCAGCGCCTCGCTGATGCTCTGCGAGAACGCCGACCCGTCGGTGCGCCGCGATCTCGAAACCTTCATGGCCCGGCTCGCGCCCGATGGCGCGCCGTGGTACGCCCACGACATGGAAGGCCCGGACGACATGCCGGCACACATCCGCAGCGTGCTGACTTCCAACGGCCTGACGCTGCCGGTCGGCGAAGGCCGGCTGCTGCTCGGTACCTGGCAGGGCGTGTATCTGTGGGAACACCGCCAGTCCAGCCACCAGCGCCGGCTGGTGGTCACCGTGCAGGGCGAACAGCACTGAGCGGCGCACGAAACGCACTGCGCGCGCGAACCCGGAAACGCTGCGTCGCGTCTGACCGCCATGCGCCACTGCCCTGCCCTGCTCCGTCCGGCCGCACTGCTGCTCGGCCTCGCCCTCGCCAGCCCGGCGCCGGCCGCACCGCTGCCGGCGCTGACCGCCCGCTACGCGCTGATCGCGCACGGCCTGACCGTCGCGCGCGCCGAGCTGCTGAGCCGGCCGACACCGGCCGGCTACGAGCTGCACGCCCGCGTCGAGGGCGGCGGCCTGACCGGGCTGTTCGGCGAACTCGGCCGCGCCGAGCTGACCGGCGCCGCGGTGCCCGGCCGCCCGGACAGCCGGCCGCTCAGCTTCCTCGTGCATTCGAAGCCGCCGTTCACGTCGGCTACGACGCTGCTCTACGACTGGCCGGCAGGCAGGCTGCATGCCCGCCACGGCGAGAGCGCCAGCGACCTGCCGCTCGAAGCCGATCTCGCCGATCCGCTCGCCTTCTTCGTAGAGCTGCTCGAAGCCCGGCGCAGCGGCCGCCCGGCGCCGCCGCGGCTGCGCGTGCCGTATGCCTCCGGCATCGTCGAGTACCGCCTCGACAGCCTCGGCCGCGAAACCGTGCCGACCGCACTCGGTGCGCGCGACGCCGAGAAGTACGAGCTGTCGCGTCCGGACGGCGGCTCCGGGCGCGTGCGCATCACGCTGTGGCTGTCACCGGCCGATGACTGGCTGCCGGTGCTCGCCGTGCGCAGCCGCAAGCACAAGGAACGCGCGCGCGCCGAGATCGAAAGCCTGAGCCGGCCATGAAGACGACCTGCCGCCTCTGCCGATCGCTGCTCGCCGCACTGGGCTTCGCGCTGCTCGCCGCCGGCGCACCGGCGGCGCCGCAGCCGCCGTTTCGCGCGCAGTACGTGATCGGCGCCGCCGGCTTCGAGGTCGGCACCGCCGAGGTCCACGGCCGCGCCGGCGACGACGGCCGGCTGCAGGTCGAGGCGCGCGCCGACGGCAGCGGTGTGGTCGGCTTGCTGTTCGGCGAACTCGGCACGGCACGCTTCACGGTCGAACAGCGTCCGGACGGCGACCGGCCGCTCGGCTTCACGATCCGCGTCGATTCGCCCTTCGATGCCGAGGTCGCGCTCACCTACGACTGGGCGCGCGGGCGGCTGCGTGTCGATTACAACGGCGAGCGGCGCGAGGACACGCTCGCGGCCGACACCGGGGACCCGTTCGCGCTGATGCTCGCGCTCGGTGACGCCCGCCGCAGCGGCCGGCCGCCGCCGAACTTCTGGCAGACGCCGGATCGCGAGGGCCTGCGCCGCTACAGCGTCGTGCGCGGCGCCGACGAGACGCTGGCCACGCCGCTCGGCCCGCTCGCCGCCGAACGCTACGACTGCATCCGCGTGCCGCGCGCAGGCGAGGACACGCTGCGCATCGTCGTGTGGCTCGCGCCCTCGCTCGACTGGCTGCCGGTGCAGGGCACGCGGCTTCGCAACGGCAGCGAGAAGGCGCGCTTCCGGCTGGCGGCCTGGGCGCGGGAGTGAGGCCGGGCCTGCAAGCGTCTCCCCGCCCCTCTTCACCTTCCGCTCAGGTGCGCGGCAGCGTCACGCCGGTCTGGCCCTGGTACTTGCCGCCGCGATCGGCATACGAAGTGCCGCAGACCTCGTCGCCGCCGATGAACAGCATCTGCGCGACGCCCTCGTTCGCGTAGATCACCGCCGGCAGCGGCGTCGTGTTCGAGAACTCCAGCGTCACATGGCCTTCCCACTCCGGTTCGAGCGGCGTGACGTTGACGATGATGCCGCAGCGTGCGTAGGTGCTCTTGCCGAGGCAGATCACCAGCACGTCGCGCGGGATGCGGAAGTACTCGACCGTGCGCGCCAGCGCGAAGGAGTTCGGCGGGATGATGCAGCGATCGCCCTGCACCTCGACGAAGCTGCGCGCATCGAAGGCCTTCGGGTCGACGACCGTCGAATGCACGTTGGTGAACACCTTGAATTCGTCGGCGCAGCGCACGTCGTAGCCGTAGCTCGACGTGCCGTAGGAGACGATGCGCGCACCGTCGGCATCGGCGCGCACCTGACCGGGCTCGAACGGCTCGATCATGCGCGCCTCACGGGCCATGCGCCGGATCCAGTGGTCGGACTTGATGCTCACGGACAAACCTCGGCTCGGCCGCAGGCGGGCCGGATCAGATGAAGGAAGGGCGCGCGATTCTAACCGCGCGCCCTTCTTTATACCGATCACCGCTGAACACCCGATCGTTTCAGCCCCTCCCCCCTCGCGGGGGAGGGGTTGGGGAGAGGGGGAGAAAAACCATGCGGTTACGTGTGATCGGTATTACATGCGCCTGATGCGCCGTCCGCCGTCAGTTCTTCTGGATGACGATGTTCGGGAAGCGGTGCGAGTAGTCCTTCGCCGACAGCGCCAGCCGCGCCGCGGCCCGGCGGGCGATGTGGCGGTAGAGGCCGGCGACCTGTCCGTCCGGATCGACGGCAACGGTCGGGTGACCGTTGTCGGCCTGCTCGCGGATGCGGATGTCGAGCGGCAGGCTGCCGAGGAACTTGGTGTCGTACTGCGCGGCCATGCGCTCGCCGCCGCCGGCACCGAAGATGTGTTCGGCGTGACCGCAGTTCGAGCAGATGTGGATGCTCATGTTCTCGACGATGCCGAGGATCGGCACCTCGACCTTCTCGAACATCTTCAGGCCCTTGCGCGCATCGAGCAGCGCGATGTCCTGCGGCGTCGTGACGATCACGGCGCCCGAGACCGGCACCTTCTGCGACAGCGTCAGCTGGATGTCGCCGGTGCCCGGCGGCAGGTCGATGACCAGATAGTCGAGATCCTTCCAGCGCGTGTCGCGCAGCAGCTGTTCGAGCGCCTGCGTGGCCATCGGGCCGCGCCAGATCATCGGCGTCTCTTCCTCGATCAGATAGCCGATCGACATGCTCTGCACGCCATGCGCGATGACCGGCTCGATCGACTTGCCGTCGGCCGACTCGGGCTGCTGCATCGCGCCGAGCATGCGCGGCTGCGACGGGCCGTAGATGTCGGCATCGAGCAGACCGACGCGCGCGCCGTCAGCGGCGAGCGCCAGCGCCAGATTGACCGAGGTCGTCGACTTGCCGACACCGCCCTTGCCGGAGGCGACGGCGATGACGTTCTTGACGCCGGGCAGGGGCTTGAGACCCTTCTGCACCTCGTGCGCGATGATCTTCGTCGTGACCGTGACCGTGGCGGCCTCGACGCCGGGCAGCGCACGCAGCCGGGTTTCGAGTTCGCCGGCCAGCTTCGCCGGGTACTCGCCGCTCGGGAAGCCGAGTTCGATCGCGACGGCCACGCTGCCGCCGTCGATGCGCACGTCGCGCAGGCACTTGGCGGCGATCAGATCCTGATCGAGGTAGGGGTCCACATAGGCCTGGATGGCGGCATCCACCATCGGCCGGGTCAGGCTGCTCATCACGACTACTCCGGGCGGTTTCAGAAACGACTTGCGCAGCCGGTGCGGCTGCGGCGGGATGCGGGATTGTATCCGACGTATCCGACCGCTGCGCTCGGAAAACCCGGCTTGCATCCGCCGCAGACTCAGACCTTCGGACGCTCCGACGGCTTGTAGTTGCTGAAGTGCCCTTCCTTCATCGCCACCTTGCGCGCGTTGCGCAGCAGCCCCGGCGTCGTGGCCGCCGGTGCGATGCGGGCGACCTGCCTGTCCAGCGTCTGGCTGCCGCAGTGCGGACAGGCCGGCACGGTGCTCGAACGCACCAGCAGTTCGAAGGTGACCTCACAGGCCGGGCAGCGAAAATCGAACAGCGGCATGAAATCCTCCCTTGTCGCGAACCCGACAGAAGTGACAAAGTAACGGGGTGTGCACAGGATGGATGCAAGCCGGATG
>JAFEGB010000137.1 GCA_018240295.1 Pseudomonadota bacterium | reverse complement strand
GTGCCGGCCGGCCAGCGCGAGGCGGCGCTGGCCGTGGGGCTGACGCCGGTGCAGGCGCTGCGGCTGGTGCTGCTGCCGCAGGCGGTGCGCGTTGCGCTGCCGCCGTATGCCGGTCAGGCGCTGAGCCTGATCAAGAACAGCTCGCTCGCGGTCGCGATCGGCTATCCGGATCTGGTTTCGGTCACCAACACCACCATCAACCAGACCGGACAGGCGATCGAAGGCATCGCGATCGTCATGGCGGCCTATCTGAGCGTGAACCTCGCGGTCGCGGGGCTGATCGCGCTGTGGGGCAGGGGACGCTGATGCGCCGCGCCGCGGGCTTGTCCGGACGGGTCCGGGCCTGCAGGGAAAAGTCCGGATTCGTGATCGCCATTCCTGCGGCCCGGCATTAGCCGCCGCCCAGGGTCCGGGTGCTCCGGACGGCCCTGCGCATGAAGTTTCCTTCATGTCCGGAGAAAGCCGCGCCGGATACTGCGCCTGCAGTATGGGATTGCCGGAATCGCGCACTAGGCTCATCGCTGCCGGCTGCGGCATCCGCAAATGTCCGACAGCCGGAAAAGCCGGTCACGCGCCCGAATGGCATTTCGATTCATTCCCCCCTGCCTGTCTGCAGGGGCGGAATCCACAAGCCGGACGTGAACGGCACATCGACGATTCCGGCCTGAACGCCGCGGCCGTGGGCTGCAACACGGCGGCCACGCTCCAGAAGCCGGACGCATGACGGCCACCGCCAGCAGGAGTCCGAACATGTCCCGTCCGTCCCGTCCCGAAACCGCGCCGTGCGCCGCGAGACTCGCACCCCATCGCCGCCACGCGGCCGGCTGCGGCTGCTTCATCATCCCGACCCGGGTGCTCGACCGCTTCGCGCAGGACGAGCAACTGCCCGAGGCACAACGCAAATCCTTCGCCGATGCCGCGAGCATCGAGACCGAATGGCGCAAGGTGCGCAGCGCCAGCCAGCAGTTGATGCGCATGGCGCACAGCGTGCTGCCGACCGGCATGACCGCGCTCGCCGCCGCCGCGCCGCCGGTGGTGAGCGTCTTCGACTGCCGCCACGGCATGGCGCTGCCCGGCACGCCCTTCTGCGATCCCGCCCATGCCACCGACGAGACCGCCCGCCGCACCTTCGCTGAAACCACGGCCATGGCCGAATTCCTGCGCCTGGCCTTCAACCGCAATTCGCTCGACGATGCCGGCATGGGCCTGCTGTCGTCGATCCATTTCAGTGTCGGCTACAACAACGCCTTCTGGAATGGCCTGCAGATGACCTACGGTGATGGCGACGGCAACATCTTCATCGATTTCACGCGCTCCAATGACGTGATCGCGCACGAACTGAC
Source organism: Pseudomonadota bacterium (assembly GCA_018240295.1). Taxonomy (GTDB): domain Bacteria; phylum Pseudomonadota; class Gammaproteobacteria; order Competibacterales; family Competibacteraceae; genus Plasticicumulans. Next base: position 2,058 of record JAFEGB010000137.1, on the reverse strand, counting down.
GCACGGCCTGACCGAATACACGGCCGGCTTCGCCTATCGCAATCAGGCCGGCGGACTCAATGAAAGCGTGTCGGACGTATTCGGTTCGATGTTCCGGCAATGGCGCGCCGGCCAGAGCGTGCAGCAGGCCGACTGGCTGATCGGACGCGACATCATGGGACCGGGCGCGCTGGCGCGCGGCTACACCTGCCTGCGCGACCTGGCCAATCCGGGTGCCGAGCACTGCCTGTCGCCGCAGCCGGCGCATTTCGACCAGTACCGCAACGGCATGGACCCGCACGACAGCAGCGGCATCCCGAACCAGGCCTTTTATCGGGCGGCGATGGCGATCGGCGGGCGCAGCTGGGAGAAGACCGGCCGCATCTGGTACCACGCGCTGACCGGCTACCGCCCGAGCCCGAACCTGTCGATGCGCAGCTTCGCAAACCGCACGCGCAGCCTCGCACGCCAGATCTTCGGTAGCGAACCGTCGATCCGCCGCGCCGTCGATCAGGCCTGGCTGGCGGTCGGCCTATAATCGGCGCCCGCACGCGCACCGGGAGATCCGCGATGACGATGCTGCACGTCGAGCGACTCGGCGGACTGGCCGGCTTCGGCGGTCCGCGCGCGCGCATCCGCAGCTGCGGCTGCATCGAACTCGCCGACCTGCCGGACGCGGCGCGCGCCAGCGTCGAAGCCCTGTTCAGAAAACCGCCCCCGAAACGCCGCAGCGCCTCCACGGCGGCCGACGGTTTCCGCTACCGGCTGCGCTGCGAGATCGACGGCGAGGAGCGCAGCATCGAGGTCGCGGAGACCGCGGTGCCGGCGGCGGTTTCGGCTTGCGTGCACGATGAACTGATCTGAATCCGGTCTGCGTCCGTACCGGGCCCGGCGGCGCGGACCTGTTCAGCTTTCGGTCTTCCCCGGCACCGTCCACCCCCCGCCCATCGCCTCGATGATCCCGATCGCCGCATCGAGGCGCACGCGCCGGGCCTCGACGCGGTCGAGCCTGGCCTGGAACAGGCCGCGTTCGGCATCGAGCACGTCGAGCCAGCTCGAATAGCCGGCTTCGTAGCGGCGGTTGGCGAGCTTCAGCGAGCGGGCGAGGGCGGCCTCGCGTTCCTCGCGGGCGCGCAGGCGCTCGCTGGCGCTGCGGTGCGCGACCAGCGCATCCAGCGTCTCGCGGAAGGCCGCCTGCACCGTGCGCCGGTACGCGATCTCGGCCTGCGCCGTGCGTGCCTCGGCACCCTCGACATTCGCGGCGATGCGCCCGCCGGTGAACAGCGGCTGCACGAGGCCGGCGGCGAGCGACCAGGTGTTGGCCGGGCCGGTGAACAGATCCGACAGCGCCTGACTCTCGGCGCCGTAGGAGCCGGTCAGCGTCAGCCGCGGGAAGTAGTCGGCCTTTGCCGCGCCGATGCGGGCATTGGCGGCGACGAGCTGCTGCTCGGCGGAGCGCACGTCGGGCCGGCGTTCGAGCAGGTCGGAGGGCAGGGCCGCCGGCACCGAGGGCAGCGGCGGCAGCTTCTCCTCGCCGCCGAGATCGCCGACCGGGCGCTCGACCAGCGCCTGCGGCGTGCGCCCGAGCAGCACGGCGAGCGCGTTGCGGGCCGCGGCGAGCTGCTGTTCGAGATCGGGCAGGCGCGCCGCGGCATCGGCGGCTTCGGCCTCGGCCTGGCTGGCTTCGAGTTCGGAAACCGAGCCGGCGCGGAACCGCTTCTGCTGCAACCCGGCGGTCTGGCGGCGCGAGGTGACGGTCTGGCGGGTGATGTCGAGCTGCGCGGCCAGCGCGCGCGCCTCGAACAGGCTGCGCGCGACGGTCGCGGTCAGCGACAGGCGCACGCCGTCGCGCGCGGCCTCGCTGGCAGCGAGTTCGGCGCGCGCCGCCTCGGTGCCGCGCGCAAGCCGCCCCCACAGGTCGAGCTCCCAGGACAGATCGAGCGACACGCGCCGGTCGCTGCTGGTCAGTGGCGTGCCGGCCGGCAGCGGCGTCGAGCCGACGCCGCTGAGGCGCTAGCGGCTCTGGTTCACGCCGACGGTCGCATCCGGCAACTGCTGGCCGCGGGCACCGCGCAGGCT
>JAFEGB010000136.1 GCA_018240295.1 Pseudomonadota bacterium | reverse complement strand
GCCTGAGGTCTGCGCGCGCATCCCTGGCGCAGAAAGCAGCACGCGCCGATCGTTCCCTCGGCGCGCGGACGCGGCTTCAGTTCATGGTCTCCATCCAGCCGAGCAGATGACCGCGTTTGCGGATGCGTGCGGCGTCGAGCAGCATGCGCCCGGCCCAGCGATAGACGTTGTTCTCCTTGACGATCTCGCGCATCAGCCGCATGCGTTCGCCCTGTTCGGCCCCGGACATCGACAGCCCCGCGACCAGCGCCCGGGCCATGCCGGCGGTGTCGTAGGGATTGACGATCAGCGCCTCCAGCAGTTCGCGCGAGGCCCCGGCAAAGGTGCTGAGGACCAGCACGCCGCGCTCGTCGTCACGCGCGGCGACGAACTCCTTGGCGACCAGGTTCATGCCGTCGTGCAGGCTGCTGACCACACAGACATCGGCGGCACGGAACAGCCGGAACACGTCGACCGGACTGTGATGCTCGGCGATCAGCACGACCGGTCGCCAGTTCGGCCGGCCGTAACGGGCATTGATGCGCTCGGCCAGGGCCTCGGCCTCGGCACGCAACTGCTGGTAGACCGGCAGGCGGTTGCGTGTCGGCGCGGCGATCTGCAGGAACGAGAAGCGGCCGACCCATTCCGGATGGTTGACCAGCAGCGCCTCGACCGCCAGAAAGCGGTCGAGGATGCCCTTGGTGTAATCGAAGCGCTCGACACCGACGCCGAGGCGCACGTCGGCGCCGATCCCGAGCCGTTCCTGCACCTGTGCGCGGCAGACCGCGGCCGGCGGCAGGCTGCGGATCGCCTGCGGCGGCCATTCGATCGAGATCGGATAATGGCGCACCAGCGTCGTCTCACCGCCGTGCGTGACCGTTGCCTCTTCCTGATCGATGCGGCTTTCCAGGAAGCGGTCGACTGCCGACAGGAAGTTGTTGCAGTGGAACTGCGTGTGGAAGCCGAGGATGGAACTGCCGAGCAGTCCGCGCAGGATTTCCCCGCGCCACGGGCAGATGCTGAACGATTCGGCGTTCGGCCACGGGATGTGCCAGAAGGTCACGATCGTCGCCTCCGGCAGACGTTCGCGCACCATGCGCGGCAGCAGCGCGAAGTGGTAGTCCTGCACCAGCACGATCGGCCGCGGCGTGCGGGCCTCGGCGATGACGGCGTCGGCAAACTTGCGGTTGACCGCCACGTACTGCTGCCAGTCGCCATCGCGGAAGACCGGGCGCACGAAGGCGATGTGGCAGAGCGGCCAGAGACCCTCGTTGGCGAGCCCGTAGTAGTAGCCGTCCTGCTCGGCCTCGCTGAGCCAGACGCGGCGCAGCGTGTAGGCCGGTGCATCGGGCGGCACGGCAATGTGGCCGTGTGCATCGACGCTCAGGTTATCGGCGCTTCCGCTGCCGTGCGCGATCCAAGTGCCGGAACAGGCGCGGATCACCGGCTCCAGCGCCGAGACCAGGCCGCTCGCCGGAATCTGCAGATCAATCCGGCCGTCGACGAGGTTGTGGATGTAGGGCTCGCGGTTGGAAACGACGATGACCTCGGAATCCGGCAGCTCACGATCGAGGATCGCTGCCAGCGTCTCCGGTGCCCAGTTCAGCCGGAAGTCATCGACGCTGCGGCGCACGCCGTCGAGCGCGCGCAACCGCTGGCGGATCTCGTCGACCAGCGGCGCCAGATCGGCGGAGGACGGCTTCGCTGCGCTCGCCACCGGCTGCGCGAAGCTGTCGCGCACGGTGCGCAGCCAGTCGCGCAGCGTCAGCCGTGCGACCAGCACCGTCACCATCGAGATCAGCGCCGCGAGCACGATCAGCGACACGACCAGATAACCCTGGGCACTGGCGCTGCGGTCGGTGATGTAGCCGATGTCGTGCACGATCACGAGCCGGCCGCCGGCGAGCGGAAACGCACCGACCAGCAACTGCCGGCCGAACGAGGTCTCGCTGCGGAAGACCGGCTCGCCGGTGGTTGCCGGCGCGAAACGGCACGAGAAGCCGTCCGGCATGCGCCGGCTGCGATGCACGAGCACGTTGCGGGCATCGCACCAGCCGACGCCGGCCACACGTTCGTCACGATCGACATCGTCGAACAGCGTACGGATGCCATCGGCGTCGTGACGCCCGAGGCGCTCGGCCAGCGGGGCCTCGAGCGTGTGGAACACCAGGCCGGAACGGATTTCGATGTCGCGCTGGAACCAGCGCGAGATCAGGCCGCCGATCAGTGGCGACAGGGCCACGGCGACGACGGCCAGCACCGCCAGCAGCGATGCGATGAACCGGGTGGTCATGCGCATGGGCAGCTTCCGGGGGGAGGCGTGCACGGTCGCGGTACGTCCGCGCACGGGGCGGATCGGCCTGACACGACCGCCGGGGCCGGAAGTCTGAAGCAGGTGCCAAGGCTGCCGGCGGACAGACCGGGTCAGGGGCGCCCCGGGATTAAAGCAGCAAACGTGCCGCAAGACACATCCTGACGAGGCACTGCACCATGCCGCCCGCACGCCGGACAGCGATCGTGATCCATGCATGTCATGCAATCGACCCGACATCTTGTTCCGCATATCGGAACATATTTCGCAATTCGGTACATCAGCATGAAATCCGGAGCTTCCGGCCGGATATGACGTCTTTTTGACTTCGCATCACGAAACGTCAGCCACATGCCGGCAGATCGCCCGCTGACGCAAATCATGTCCCACCCCCCCGGCCGACAGGCAAGGTCAGGTCTGATCCCTGACTTGCCCCCGGAGGTGGCGTCATGAACGCCCCGCTGCTGCCGCACCCCGCCTGTCCCGAAATCCTCGACGGCAACGAAGCTGCCGCCCGCGTCGCGTATGCCGCGAGCGAGGTCGTCGCGATCTATCCGATCACGCCGGCCTCCTCGATGGGCGAATACGCCGACGAATGGGCGGCGCGCGGCAAACCGAACCTGTGGGGCGCGCTGCCGCAGGTCGTCGAGATGCAGTCCGAGGGCGGTGCAGCCGGTGCCGTACACGGGGCGCTGGCCGCCGGAGCGCTGGCGACCAGCTTCACGGCCTCGCAGGGCCTGCTGCTGATGATCCCGAACCTCTACAAGATCGCCGGCGAGCTGACGCCGTTCGTGCTGCACGTCGCGGCACGCACGCTGGCAACGCACGCGCTGTCGATCTTCGGCGATCACTCGGACGTGATGGCCGTGCGCGGCTGCGGCTGCGCGCTGCTCGCCTCCGGCTCGGTGCAGGAGGCCGCCGACCTGGCGGCGATCGCCCACGCGGCGACGCTGGTCGCGCGCGTGCCGTTCCTGCACTTCTTCGATGGCTTCCGCACCTCGCACGAGCTTGCGCTCGTGCAGCCGCCGGCCGACGACACGCTGCGCGCGCTGTTCGATGAGGCCGCGATCCGCGCCCACCGCGAACGGGCGCTGACGCCGGAGCACCCGACGATCCGCGGCACCGCGCAGAACCCCGACGTGTTCTTCCAGTCGCGCGAGGCGGCGAATCCGTATCACGACGCGCTGCCCGGCCTCGTGCGCCGGACCATGGATCGCTATGCCGAACTGACCGGACGGCGCTACCGGCTGTTCGACTACCACGGTCACCCCGAGGCCGGACGCGTGCTGGTGCTGATGGGTTCGGGCGCCGAGACCGTGCACGAGACCGTCGATGCGCTGCTCGCTGCCGGCGAGCGCGTCGGCGTGCTGCGCGTGCGCCTGTACCGGCCTTTCGCCGGCGCCGACTTCGTCGCCGCGCTGCCGCGCACGACGCGCGCCATCGCCGTGCTCGACCGCTGCAAGGAGCCGGGCGCGCCGGCCGAGCCGCTGCACCTCGACGTGATCGCCGCGCTCGCGCAGCACGGTCACGGCGCCTTCCAGACGCTGCCGCGCACGATCGGCGGGCGCTACGGGCTGTCGTCGAAGGAGTTCACGCCGGCGATGGCGAAGGCCGTGTTCGACGAGCTGTCCGCCACCGTGCCGCGCTCGCCGTTCACGATCGGCATCCACGATGACGTGACGCATCTGAGCCTGGACTTCGACCCGCACTGGAAGAGCGGCGCGGCGGCCGGCGTCACCGCCTGCGTGTTCTACGGCCTCGGCTCCGACGGCACGGTGTCGGCGAACAAGAATTCGGTGCAGATCATCGCCGCCCACACCGGCCGCCACGCGCAGGGCTATTTCGTCTACGACTCGAAGAAGTCCGGCGCGATGACGGTCTCGCACCTGCGCTTCGGCCCCGGACCGATCCGCTCGGCCTACCTGATCGGCGCCGGCGAGGCCGATTTCGTCGCCTGTCACCAGCCGGCCTTCCTGACGCGCCCCGAACTGCTCGCGCACGCCAAGCCCGGGGCGACGCTGCTGCTGAACACGCCGCTCGCCCCCGGGCGGCTCTGGGCCTCGCTGCCGCCGCTGGTGCGCGCCACGATCCGCGGCCGGAACCTGCGCCTGTACGCGATCGACGCCTACGCGCTCGCCGCGGCGCAGGGCATGGGCCGGCGCATCAACACCGTGATGCAGACGGCGTTCTTCGCGATCTCCGGCGTGCTGCCGGGCGAGGCCGCGATCGCGGCGCTCAAGCAGTCGGTCGAGGACAGCTACGGCCGCAAGGGCCGGCGGCTGGTCGAGCAGAACCACGCGGCGATCGACGCCACGCTCGCGGCCCTGCACGCGATCCCGGTGCCGGAGCGCGACGAAGCCGCGGACGACGGAGCCGGCGAGGCCGTTCATGCGCCGATCCCGGCCGATGCGCCGGCGTTCGTGCGCCTTGTGACCGCCGAGCTGCTGGCCGGGCGCGGCAACGAGCTGCCGGTCTCGGCGCTGCCGGCCGACGGCAGCTTCCCGGTCGGCACCGCGCGCTACGAGAAGCGCGCGCTCGCGCTCGAACTGCCGGTCTGGGACGAAAAACTCTGCATCCAGTGCGGCAAGTGCCCGCTGGTCTGCCCGCACGCGGCGATCCGCGCCAAGCTGCTGACGTCCGGACAGGCCGATGCGGCCCCGGCCGGCTTCCGCAGCGCGCCGGCCAAGGGCAAGGAATACGCCGGCAGCGGGCTGCGCATCGTGTACCAGGTCGCGCCCGAGGACTGCACCGGCTGCAACCTCTGCGTCGAGGTCTGCCCGGTGCGCGACAAGTCCGAGCACCGGCGCAAGGCGCTGAACATGGCGCCGGCCGAGCCGCTGCGCGAGCCCGAACGCGCCAACTGGGCGTACTTCCTGCAGCTGCCCGAGGCCGACCGCAGCACCACGCGCATCGGCCTGATCCGCGGCGCGATGCTGCACGAGCCGCTGTTCGAGTTCTCCGGCGCCTGCGCCGGCTGCGGTGAAACCCCGTACCTGAAGCTCGCGAGCCAGCTGTTCGGCGACCGCATGCTGGTCGCCAACGCCACCGGCTGTTCGTCGATCTACGGCGGCAACCTGCCGACCACGCCGTGGGCCGCGAACCGCGACGGCCGCGGACCGGCCTGGGCGAACTCGCTGTTCGAGGACAACGCCGAGTTCGGCCTCGGCATGCGCATCGCGCTCGACCAGCAGCGCGAGCACGCCGAAGCGCTGCTGCGCCAACTGGCCGATGTGCTCGGCACGACGCTGGTCGAGGCGCTGCTCGGGGCCGATCAGTCCGACGAGGCCGGCATCGCCGCGCAGCGCCTGCGCGTCGCCGATCTGCGCACGCGCCTCGCCACGCTGCCCGATCCGCGCGCACGCCGGCTGGAGCACTTCGCCGATGCGCTGGCGAAGAAGTCGGTGTGGATCGTCGGCGGCGACGGCTGGGCCTACGACATCGGCTACGGCGGGCTCGATCACGTGCTCGCGTCGGATCGCGACATCAACATCCTCGTGCTCGACACCGAGGTCTACTCGAACACCGGCGGCCAGACCTCGAAGGCGACGCCGCGCGGCGCGGTCGCCAAGTTCTCGGCCGGCGGCAAGCGCGTCGGCAAGAAGGATCTCGCACTGCTCGCGATGGACTACGGCCACGTCTACGTCGCACGCGTCGCCTTCGGCGCGAAGGACCAGCAGACGCTGAACGCCTTCCTCGAAGCCGAAAGCTGGCCCGGACCGTCGCTGATCCTCGCCTACTCGCCGTGCATCGCCCACGGCGTCGATCTCTCGCGCAACCTGCGCCAGCAGGAGCTGGCGGTCGCCTGCGGGCACTGGCCGCTGCTGCGCTACGACCCGCGCCGCGCCGGCGCCGGCGAGCACGCGCTGAAGCTCGACAGCGCGCGCCCGAGCCTGCCCTTCGAGCAGTACGCCCGCACCGAGGGCCGCTTCGAGATGCTGCGCCTCGCCGATCCGGCCGCGGCCGAACGCCTGCGCGCCGAAGCGCAGGCCGAGGTGCTGGCCCGCTACCACCATTACGAGCAGCTGGCCGGACTCGATCAGGACACCCTGCCCGAGCCCGCAGCCGGTGCCACCACCGAGGAGGATGTGCCCTGATGAACCCGCTCGCCACGCAGTACCTGGGCCTGCAGCTCGCCAACCCGCTGATCGCGGGCGCCTCGCCGCTGTCGCGCAACCTCGACCACGCGCGCCGGCTGGAGGATGCCGGCATCGGGGCGCTGGTCATGCACTCGCTGTTCGAGGAGGAGCTGATCGAGGAGGAGGAAACCTGGCTGCGCTTTCGCGACCAGGCCGCGCTCGGCCACGCCGAGGCCGACGGATTCCTGCCCGATCATCCGGGCTATCGCAACGCGCTGGAGCGCTACGTCGAACAGCTCCAGCGCCTGAAGACCGCGCTGGCGGTGCCGGTCATCGCCAGCCTCAACGGCGTCTCGCGCAGCGGCTGGCTGCACCACGCGCAGGCGCTGGAGGCGGCCGGGGCCGATGCGCTGGAGCTGAACGTCTACTACCTCGCCGCCTCGCCGGCCGAATCCGGCACCGAGGTCGAGCAGCGCTACCTCGATCTGGTCGCGGCGCTGAAGTCGCACGTGCGGATTCCGTTCGCGGTCAAGCTCTCGCCGCAGTTCAGCGCGCTGCCGCACTTCGTGCGCCGGATCGAAGGCGAGGGCGCCGGCGGGCTCGTGCTGTTCAACCGCTTCTACCAGCCCGACATCGACATCGACACGCTGAGCCTCGTGCACCGCCCGACGCTGTCGCACCCCGGCGATGCGCTGCTGGCGCTGCACTGGATCGCGATGCTGCGCGGACGCACGACGATCTCGCTCGCTGCCGGCGGCGGTGTGAAGTCGGCCGCCGAGCTCGCCAAGCTGCTGCTGGTCGGCGCCGACGCCGTGCAGGTGGTCGGCGCGCTGCTCGCGCACGGCCCCGAGCGCGTCGCCGAGATCCTCGCCGGCCTGCTCGGCTGGATGTCCGTGCACGAGTTCGAATCGATCAGCCAGATCCGCGGCAGCCTCAGCGAGGCGCGCATCTCCGATCCGGGCGGCTACGAGCGCGTCCACTACCGCGAGGTGCTCGACGGCTGGCGCTCGGCGCGCGGCGTGTGGCGCTGAGCGCGCGCCTGCGCTGACCGGCCCCGGCGCGGTCGCCGGCCGGCCCGCCGGGATCCGGCGACCGTCCGGCGGGGACCGCCCGGCAGGGACGGCTCAGCCCTCGCCGATCTGCGCCAGATGCAGCAGGTTGGTCGTGCCCGGCTGCGCGAACGGCATGCCGGCGACGATGGCGAGGCGATCGCCGGGGCCGGCGTAGCCGTGGGCGACCGCGGCGCGCTTGGCGTGCTCGACCATCTCGGCGACATCGTGGATGTCCTCGCCGTGCACCGGCGTCACGCCCCAGACCAGCGTCAGCCGGCGCGCGGTCGCGAGGTTCGGCGTCAGGCCGAGGATCGGGGCTTCGGGGCGCTCGCGCGCCGCGCGCAGCGCCGTGTAGCCGCTGCTGGTGTAGGTGACGGTCGCGGCGATGCCGAGCACCTGCGTGACCTGCGCCAGCGCCGCACAGACGGCATCGGCGGTGGTCGCCTCCGGCACCGCCTGGTTGGCATCCATCAGCCGCCGCCAGGCCGGGTCGCGTTCGACCTCGTGGATGATGCGATCCATCATCCGCACCGCCTCGACCGGGTAGTCGCCCGAGGCCGATTCGGCCGACAGCATCACCGCGTCGGCGCCGTCGAAGATGGCGTTGGCGACATCGGAAGCCTCGGCGCGGGTCGGCACCGGTGCGTGCACCATCGAATCGAGCATGTGCGTGGCGACGATCACCGGCCGCCCGGCGCTGCGCGCGGCGTGGATGATGCGCCTCTGGATGCCCGGCACGCGCTCGGGCGGTAACTCCACGCCGAGATCGCCGCGCGCGACCATCACCGCGTCGGAGCGCTCGACGATGGCCGTGAGCTGCTCGATCGCCGACGGCTTTTCGAGCTTGGCGAGGATGCCGGCGCGATTCCCGACCAGCGCGCGCAGCTCGTCCATGTCCTCGGGCCGCTGCACGAAGGACAGCGCCACCCAGTCGACGCCGAGTTCCAGCCCGCATTCGAGATCGGCGCGATCCTTCGCCGTCAGCGGCGAGATCGGCAGCACCACCGAGGGCACGTTGACGCCCTTGCGGTTCGAGACCATGCCGCCGGCAACGACGGTGGTCTCGGCGAAATCGGCGCCGCAGCGCTCGACGTGCAGGCGCACGCGGCCGTCGTCGATCAGCAGGTCGGCCCCGGGCTTCAGTGCCGCGAAGATCTCCGGATGCGGCAGCGGCGCGCGCGTGGCATCGCCGGGCGCCGGATCGAGATCGAGCCGGAAATTCCGGCCCTTCACGAGCGTCACCGGCCCCTGTGCGAACGTGCCGACGCGCAGCTTCGGCCCCTGCAGGTCGAGCAGCACGCCGATCGGCCGGCCGACGGCCTTCTCGATGTCGCGCACGACCTGCATGCGCGCCCGATGGTCCTCGTGGCTGCCGTGGCTGAAGTTGAAGCGGAACACGTCGGCACCGGCCTCGGCGAGGGCACGGATCACCTCGGGCGTGGAACTCGAAGGTCCGAGCGTGGCGACGATGCGGGCGTTGCAGATGCGGCGCATGGCAGGTACTCCGGGGCGGACGGCAGGCGAAACACCGGCAGCCGGGCTTCGGTTCCTCGGCAGCGGCAGCGCGAGGCGCCGCTGCGTCGGCGGTCCGGACGGACCGCGCCCGGGAATGTAGCCGTCCGCTCCCCGCAAGGCTTGCTGCAGCCGCAGCAGCCGCAGCCGTCACCCGGGCCGCGGACCCGGCGCGCCGCGCCTGCATCGCAGCCATGCCGGCCTTGCCGGGCGCGGGTCCGTCGACCAAACCTGCCGCGAATCGCCCCCGCCCGCAGGAACCCCGCCATGACCGCCACCGCCCCCGAAAAGCTCTATCTCGATGATCTCGTGCCCGGTGCGCGCTACGTCAGCGCCGGACACGCGCTCGATGCCGCGCAGATCAAGACCTACGCCGGAGACTTCGATCCGCAGTACTTCCACCTCGACGAGGCCGCCGCGCAGGGCTCACTGTTCGGCGGCCTCGCCGCGAGCGGCTGGCACACGGCCGCGATCACGATGCGCCTGCTCGTGACCAGCGGCCTGCCGCTCGCCGGCGGCCTGATCGGCGCCGGCGTCGAACTGAGCTGGCCGCAGCCGACCCGGCCGGACGACGTGCTGCACGTCGAAAGCGAAATCCTCTCGGTGACCCCGTCGCGCTCCCGGCCGGATCGCGGCATGGTCGCGGTCCGGAGCGAGACGAAGAATCAGCGGGGGGAGGTAAGGCAGGTGATGGTGGCGAAGATGGTGGTGCCGCGGCGGATCGTCTGAAACCGGCAAAGCTGAAACCGACAGAATGAAGCCCGTCCACTTGCGTGCAATTCGCGTGCAATTCTCGAAAGAACGGGCTCTACTGAATTTGTCAAATGATTTTGTCAAGCTTGCGAACAGAAACGCTGTTCAGCTTGCCGGTCGCAAGGCAGGCAGCTCACGGCTCTGGAATCCAGAAACCTGAACGCCCGGCACAACCCGCAGGGTGGTCCTGGAAATCATGAAACCAGACGTGAACTGAAATTCTTGTGAGAGCCTGAGCATTGCCCATGCACGCCAAGCTGAACGCATGAATCCATGAATGCATGCATCACTGACAAAGCACCAAAGATGAATAAGGCTTCAGCTGAACATCAGCCGTCAGCAAATGCAGGGGCTCGGTGACCGCCTGAGCGATCAGCATGCGGTCGAAAGGATCGCGATGATGCAGAGGCAACTCGCGCAAGGCTCTGGCGTGAGACCATGTGACCGGCAACGACACGATCTTGAGACTGACGAGCCAGCCGAGCAGCTCATCAACATCGACATCCAGCTTGCCCAGCCCTGACTTGATACTGATCTCCCAGATGGATACCGAACTCACGTAAATCTCTTCGGCACTTTCGATGGTATTTCGCGCCGCTGTGGAAAGTCGCTCCGGCACTGCCAGGCTCCAGAGCACGATATGCGTGTCGAGCAGCACCTTCACGAAGGTTCGCCGCTTTCAAACATCGACAGCAAGTCATCCGGCAGCGGCGCATCGAAATCATCCGCGATCCTGATCCGGCCGCGCATGGCACCGAAGGCGAATGGTTTCCTGGGTAAATCCAGTGGCGCAAGCCGGGCGATCGGTTTGCCGGCACGCGCAATCGTGATTTCTTCGCCTGCGGCAACCTGATCCAGCAGTTTTGACAAGTGCGTCTTGGCTTCGTGGATATTGACGGTTTTCATGTTGCCCCCTGTACGCGAGAACTAGTCCAGCTTAGTCCAGTACAGTCGCATCCGGCAGGACGGCAAACCAGGCTCACCACCCCTGCCCCAGCGCCTTGTGCAGCCGCACCTGGGCCGCCGCCAGATCGCGGTCGGCGCGGGCAACCTCGATTTCGGTGACGAACAGCGCGCGCTGCGCGTCGAGCACGTCGAGGAAGCTCGACACACCGGCACGGTAGCGGTCGTCGGCGTGACCGAGGGCGCGCTGCAGCGCGGCGAGCGAGCGGACCAGCGCGGCGCGGCGGGCGCGGGTTTCGGTCAGGGTGGCGGCAGCGGTTTCGACCTCGCCGACAGCGCCGAGCACGGTCTGTTCGTAGCGGGCGCGGGCGCCGTCGAGCGCGGCTTCGCGGGCAGCGACAACACTTCGCAGCCGTCCGCCCTCGAAGATCGGCAGCGACAGCGCCGGGCCGAAGCTCCAGGTCTGCGCGCCCGACGGGCCGAGGTTCGAGACCTGCGTCGCCGCGATGCCGAGCGTGCCGCTCAGCGTCAGCTTCGGATACAGCTCGGCCTCGGCCACCCCGATGCGCGCACTCGCGGCCGCCAGTTCGGCCTCGGCGCGCAGCACATCGGGCCGGCGGCGCAGCAACTCGGCCGGCACGCCGGCCGGCGGGTCCGGCCAGTCGGTCGCACCGAGCGGCGCGGCTGACAGCAGGCGCGCCGTGTCGCTGCCCGGCGTGCGGCCGCTCAGGATTTCCAGCCGGTAGGCGGTCTGGCGCATCGCCGCGCGCAGCGGCGGAATCGCCGCGGCCGTGCTCGCGACCTGCGCCTCGGCGCGGGCGAGATCGAGGTCTGCCGCCATGCCGGCCGCCTGCCGGTCGCGCACCAGCTGCCAGCTCGCGCGCTGCGCATCGAGGTTGCGCTGCACGGCCGCGAGTTCGCGCGCCAGCCCGCGCAGTTCCAGCCAGGCTCCGGCCGTGTCGGCGGCGACGCTCGTCTGCACCGCCAGCCGCGCGGCTTCGGCGGCCACGGCATCGGCTTCGGCGGCCTCGACTGCGCGGCGCACGCCGCCGAACAGGTCAAGCTCCCAGCCGGCATCGATGCCGGCGCGCAACAGGTTGTTGGTCAGATGCTCGCCGGCGCGCTGCAGGTTCTGGCCGCTCAGGGTCTCGGCGCTTTCGTGCGAACGCACGGCCGAGGCTGAAAGATTCACGCCCGGCAGTTCCCGCCCTTCGGTCGCCGCCCGCAAGGCCCGCGCCTCGCGCACGCGCGCTTCGGCCGCGGCGAGTTCACGGTTCGCGGCCAGGGCCGCCGTGACCAGCCGGTTCAGTTCCGGGTCATGGAACCGCTGCCACCAGAACGCCAGCTGCTCGGGCGTCGGGGCCGGACCGCGGGCTTCGCGGAAGGCGGCCGGCAATTCGGGTTGCGGGGTGACGAAATCGGGGCCGACGACGGTGCAGCCGGCGAGCAGGCTCAGCGTCATGGCCATCAACCATTGACGACGACCGCGACCTTGACTGAATGCTGCTCCCTGAATTCTCCCCCTCTCCCCAACCCCTCTCCCACGAGGGGAGAGGGGCTTCTGGCGGGTAATTGCAGCGTGAGGCAGTAAATCAGCCCGGTGGCATTCACCCCGATTACCTACCTCGTTTTGAACGGACGAAAAACCAGAATCCGTCAAAGCGGATGTCGGTGCAGATAACGATGCTGAATCCTGTCTCGAATCAGACGCAGCAAGAAACGTCGACCCTGACAGCCCCTCTCCCCTTGCGGGAAAGGGCTTATGGAGAGGAGTGAGTCGATGGCACATGGCCGGTTCGGCAATACCCGTTTGCTGCAAATCAATCATGGATTGACGCTCGCGCTCGCCGTCGACGAGGCCGGCGCCGCCGTCTCGACATACACATCGAGCTGCTGCCCGACCCGCACCGGGAAACCGGCGTTTTCAATCCGGTAGATCGCCTGCACGACGCGGGTGTCGACGCGCTCGGTGGTCGCGCCGGTCAGCGAACGCTTCGGCACCGCCAGCGGCTCGGTGCGCACCCACGTGAGCGGCGACGAGATCGTCGCGTTGCCGCGCAGGCGTGCGACGGCCGGGCGCTGCGGGTCGAGCTTCCAGCCTTCGTGCTCGTCGATGTCGACGCGCACCTGCAGCGCGCCGCGGGCACCGAGCACGAGCAGCGGTTCGGCCGGCACGCCGGCCGGCGCGAACTCGCCGGCGCGCAGGTTCACGGCGAGCACGACGGCATCGAGCGGCGCGCGCACCGTCGTGCGTTCGAGTTCGGTGCGCGCATCGCGGACCTCGGCCTGCGCGCGCTCGGCCACCGCGCGTGCCTCGTCGTAGCGGGCGCCGGCCTCATCGAGCGCATAGCGACGGCGGATGACTTCCTCGGTCGCGATCGAGCGCTGGTCGGCGAGCTTCTGCACGTGCGCCTGCTGCGCCTTCGCATCGGCGAGCAGCGCCTGCGCGGTGCGCACGGCCGCCTCGGCGGCTTTGGCCGCGGCCTCGCGCACCGCCAGCGTGCTCGCGTACGGGCGCGGGTCGATGCGAAACAGCGGCGCCCCGGCGGCGACCGTCTGCCCGGCGGCGACCTCGACGCGCTCGACGACGCCGGGCAGATGCGTGCCGATCGCAATCGCCTCGCCCGGCGGCTCGACCAGGCCGACCGCGCCGATCGCATGCGCGTACGGGCTGACCGGCGGCGCCGACGGCGGATCGGCGAGCGGATGCACCGGCTGCGTGCGGCTGATCGATATCACGGCAAAGCCGAGCGCGGCGACCGCGAGCAGCGGCAGGACGGGAATCTTCATGCGGAGGTCTCCGGAGCGGCCGGCATGCGCGATTCGCTCTTCACGATGCGGCCGTCCTCCATGTGATCGATGCGCCCGGCGAAATCGAAGATGCGGTTGTCGTGCGTGACGACGATGACGGCGCGATCCGGGCGCACCGCGACCGCGCGCAGCAGCTCCACGACCCGCCGGCCGGATTCGGCGTCGAGGGCGGCGGTCGGCTCGTCGCAGAGCACGAGCTGCGGCTCGTGCACCAGCGCGCGCGCGAGCGCCACGCGCTGCTGCTGGCCGCCGGACAGATGCTTCGGCAGCGCGTCGGCGCGCCCGCCGAGGCCGAGTTCATGGAGCAGCGCGCGGGCACGCTCGACGGCGCGGGTGCGCGCCATGCCGGCGGCGATCAGCGTCACCGCGGCGTTCTCGGCCGCGGTCAGCGCCGGCAGCAGGTGGTACTGCTGGAACACGAAGCCGAGCCGCTCGCGGCGGAAGGCCGCGCGGGCGCGGGCGCCGAAGCGCTGCGGACGCTCGCCGAGCACTTCGAGATCGCCGTCGCCGGGTTCGAGCAGGCCGGCGACGATCGACAGCAGCGTGGTCTTGCCGCAGCCGGACGGGCCGACCAGATAGTTCAGCGCGCCGAATCCGGCCTGATAGTCGACGCCGCGCAGCACCTGCACCGACTCGTCGCCATCGCCGAAGCTGCGCGTCAGCGCCTGCGTGCGCACGGCCGGGGTCGCCGGCGCGCTCATCCGCGGAACACCGCGGCCGGCTCCAGCACGAGCACGCGGCGCACCGACAGCAGGCTCGCGAGCGCGACGATCGCGAGCACGACGGCGCCGGTGACCATGGCCGCGACCGGCTGCACGACGATGCCGCGCACCGGCAGATAGCCGAGCATGACCTCGAAGAAGGCCGCGACCAGGCCCATGCCGAGGCCGTAGCCGATCAGGCCGACCACGCAGGCCTGCAGCAGGATCATCGCGACGATGCGCCCGTCCGAAACGCCGATCGCCTTCAGCACGCCGTACTGCTTCAGGTTTTCGAGCGTGAACAGGTAGAAGGTCTGGCCGGCGACCACCATGCCGATCAGCACCGCCAGCACGATGGTGATGCCGAAGTTGACCGGAATGCCGGTGTTGGCGAGATAGAAGCGGATGGTCTGGCGCCGGAAGCCGTCGACGCTCTGCGCCGCCAGCCCGGTCTGCGCGCCGATGCGCGCGGCCAGCTCCGCGACCGGCACGCCCGGCGCGGCCTTCGCGAGCACGAAGGACAGCGTGTTGCGCTCGCGGCCGATATAGGTGACGGCGTTCGAATAGCGCGTGAACACCACCGGGAAGGTCACGAACGGCGCGCTGG
The DNA here is from genome assembly GCA_018240295.1 of Pseudomonadota bacterium. Classification (GTDB taxonomy): domain Bacteria; phylum Pseudomonadota; class Gammaproteobacteria; order Competibacterales; family Competibacteraceae; genus Plasticicumulans. The sequence continues at coordinate 3,959 of JAFEGB010000136.1, read as the reverse complement.
CCTCGGCGATGCCGACGAGCTTCGCGCGCCGGTCGTTCAGCTCGAACTCGCGCCCGAGCACGAGCGGCTCGCCGGGGAAAAAGAACAGGTAGCCGGCGCGATCGAGGATCACCGCATCCGGCTCGGCCAGCGCCCCGGCGGAGCCGAGCAGCATGCGCCGCGGCACGCCGGTCAGCGTCGCATCGTCGAGGCCGAGCAGGATCACCTGCCGGAAGCTGCCGTCGGCGGCGCGCATGCGGGCATTGCCCTTGTAGAGCGGCACGGCCCACTGCGTGCCGGGCACGCCGCGCACGCGGTACAGGTCGTTCGACTTCAGCGCCTGCACCTCGTCGAAGTAGCGCGTCGCCGGGTCCATGACCCACAGGTCCGGTTCGGCGACATCGACGATCTGACTGGCCGTGCGTTCGAGGATGCCGACGAAGATCGACACCTGCTGCACGAGCAGGAAGGACGCGAACGCGATCGTGAACACCAGCGCGAAGTACTTGGCGCGATCGCCGGTCAGCATCTGCCAGGCGATGTAGTTCATGCCGGCCACCCCGCGGTACTTGCTGCGCCTGCTGCACTGAATGATATTTTTCGACTTTCAGTCAAATCATGAGCACACGAAAGCCCGCCGGACACCGCCGGCCGGACCGGGCCGGACGCAGCGGATGCCCAAGGGCGCAGCGGCCCCGGGAGAAGGCAGGGATGCGGATTGCGCGGACTCAGACCTGCAGCCATGTCGCCTCCGGAAACACCTCGGCGCGCAGGCGCCGGTCGACGGCGGCCATGTCGAAGTCGCGCGACAGCGGCCGCCAGCCGAGGCCGTCGAGCAGCACGCACTGGTTGGCGCGCACGGTCCAGGCCAGCTCGTCGATGCCGGCGAGCAGCCGCAGCGCCGGCAGCCGGCCCATGATCTCGCTGCCGATGCTGACCGAGGCGATCGCGAACACGATGCGCTCCGGTGGCAGGCCGTCGGCCGGCAGGTCGCCGGCGGCCAGCGCCGCATGCACGACGGCATTGACGGCGCGGAAGCAGCGTCCGACGCCCAGGCCGAGCGCGTTCTGGCGCTCCTCGCTGGCGCGGCCGGCGAAGCTCGCGATCTTCACGAGGGTCTCGACCTCGAAGTAATCCGGGTACTCGTGGCTGAACTGTGCGGCGGCGACCGAGAAGGCCTGGATGCGCTCGCGGCTGCTGCTGCCGCGGAAGGCCGCGGCGCGCTCGAACAGCCCGGCGCGCAGTTCCATGCCCTGCACGGCGATGGCCATGACCAGGTCCTCCTTGGAGCTGAAGTGCTGGTACAGCGTGCCCTTCGAGTACTCGACGCGCCGGGCGAGCTCGTCGAGGTTCAGGTCGAGATAGCCCTGCGCGGCGAGCATGTGCCGGGCGTGATCGAGGATCAGCTGCTCGCGCGCGGCGCGTTCGCGGGCCTTGCGGGTCTGGGTGGGCGCAGTCATGCATGAACTCTGGTCCATTTTTGACTGATGGTCAATTTCAGATGAATGCCTTCCGGCTCCGGGACCGGTTGCCACCCGCGGGCCACGCGGCGGCGCACACCGGAGAGACGCCCGCGCGCGCTGCCGTCACCTCCTGAACGAACCGCTGCGGCCCCGAGCGGCCGCAACGCGGGAAAACCGTTCGCACCGGCCGCGAATCGCGCAAAAACCGCTAGCATCTCCCGGTTGCCCAGGGCCATGCCCCCCACCTTGGGGATTGTGCTTCCCGCCGCCCGCCGCCGTTGCCGAGCCGACTCCGATGGACCACCGATTTGCTGCTTCGCGCTCCGCTGCCCTGGCCGTGCTCGCCGCCCTCGCCGGTGCAGCGATGCTTTCGCTGCTCGGCGCCTGTGAGCGCGAGGCCCCGCAGACCCGCAGCGCCACGCTGACCCAGAACGCCCCGCCGCCGGTGCCGCGACCTTCGGAAACCGGCGGGCCGCAGGTGACGCTGGTCATGAAGACGCTGACCAATCCGTTCTTCGTCGACATGGAGCGCGGCGCACGACGGGCCGCGACCGAGACCGGGGCGCGGCTGCTGGTGCGCGCGGCGGCGCAGGAGACCTCGATCGACCAGCAGATCGAGATCGTCGAGACCGCGATCCGCGAGCGCACCGACGCCATCGTCATCGCCCCCGGCGATTCGGCGGCGCTGATCCCGGTGCTGCGCAAGGCCCGCGATGCCGGCATCCGGCTGGTCGTCATCGACAATCCGCTCGATCCGGTGCTCGCCGAACGGGCGGGCCTCGGCGACGTGCCGCTGGTCACGGTCGACAACGAACGCGGTGCCGCCCTCGCCGCCGATCAGGCCGCCGCCTCGCTGCAGGGGCCGGTGCCGACGCTGCTGCTCGAAGGCATCCGCGGGGCCGCCAACGCCGAGGCCCGCCGGCGCGGGGCGCTCTCGGCGCTGGCGAGACACCCGGCCGTGCAGGTCGTCGCCAGCGAGAGCGCGCACTGGAAGATCGACGAGGCCTTCGAGGTCGCGCAGCGCGTGTTCGGCGAGCACCCCGAGCTGCGCCTGGTCGTCTGCGCCAACGACATGATGGCGCTCGGCGTGATCCGCTACCTGAAGGACGCCGGCCGGCCGGACGTGCGCGTGACCGGCTACGACGCGCTGCCCGAGGCGCGCGAGGCGCTGGCGCAGGGCTGGCTGTACGCGACCGTCGACCAGCGGGCGGCCGAACAGGGCGAGACCGGCGTGCGCTACGCGCTGCGGGCGCTCGCCGGCGAGGTGCTGCCGGCGCGCACGCTGGTGCCGGTGACGCTGGTCCTGCGCCCTGACGGCGGAGGCGCGGACGGGCGCACCGGTGAACGCTGATCCGCGCCACTGGCTGCGCCGCGCGACGCTCGCCTGGCGCATCGGTCTGTACCTCGCGGCCGCGAGCGCGGTGCCGCTGCTGCTGACCGGTTTTCTGTCCTATCACATGGCCGCCGATGCGCTGCTGCGCGAAGCCACGCATTCGGTTGCCGCCGCGGTCGAGGCGCAGCGCCGTTACATCGAGGCGCAGATGGCGCAGGTCGAGAGCCTGCTCGCCAACCTCGCCGGCGTCGAGGCGATCACCGCCGCCGCGATCGAGGAACAGTCCGACGCCGACACCTACGACCGGCTCGCGACCCAGGCGCGCATCGGCTACATCCTGAACGGCTATTCCAGCCTGCGCGGCCTGGTGTCGATCGACCTGATCGGCGCCGGCGGCCGGCATTACCACGTCGGCGACACGCTCGAAGCCGTGCGCCTCGACGAGGAGCAGCGCCGGCGGCTGTTCGAGGCCGCCCAGCGCTCCGGGCGCACCGTGCACTGGAGCGGCATCGGCCCGAACATCAACGTGCATTCGGCCTACCGCAAGGTGATCACGGCCGCGCGCCTGCTGTATCGGGTCGAGCGCGAGACGCTGCGCCGCGAGCCGGTGGCACTGCTGCTGGTCAGCTACGACCCCGACGAGCTGGCCCGCCAGTTCGACGATGTCGCGCTCGGCAACGGCGCCTGGTTCGTCGCCGTCGATGGCGACGGCCGGCTGCTGTACCACCCCGACGCCCGGCTGCGCGGCGAGCGTCTGGCCACGCCCCTGCTCGAAACCCTGCGCGATGCGCAGGGCAGCCGCAGCGTGAACATCGCCGGACACGACTACCTGCTCGCGCATGCCCGCGCCGTCACGCTCGGCTGGACCATCGCCGGCTTCGTGCCGCTCGACACGCTGGCAGCGCCGGTCGCACCGATCCGCTGGGCGAGCTTCGGGCTGGTCGCCGGCTGCCTGCTGTTCGCGCTGCTGATGGCGATCCGGCTGCACGCCAAGGTCATCGCGCCGCTGCGCGCGGTGATCCGCCAGCTGCAGCGCTTCGAGCGCGACCCGGCCGGCGCCGAGCACCTCGGCATCACCAATGACGACGAGATCGGCGAGCTGACGCGCTGGTACAACCGCTCGCTCGACGCCGTGCACGCGCTGCGCGACAGCGAGGAGCGCGCGCAGCACGCGGCGCTGCACG
>JAFEGB010000135.1 GCA_018240295.1 Pseudomonadota bacterium | reverse complement strand
TGGGTATCTGCACAACTTGCCGTATCGGTTCCCGAACGTGTCCGGACAGCGCGGATGGATCAGAACGACGGCAAGATGTTGATGAACAAGCCCCTCCCCCCTCGCGGGGGAGGGGTTGGGGAGAGGGGGCAAGGTCCGGGCGCAGTGCCGGCGTCTCCCCCTCTCCCCCGACCCCTCTCCCGCAAGGGGAGAGGGGAGATCAACGCCCGGGCGTTGATCGGTCGATCCCTCCGGCCCGCGGAACCGCTGACTTGTGTAGATACCTATGCCTCGTGGGAGAGGGACCGGACCAGACTGATCTGGCAGGGCTTTCCGCACCGGCGCTTCAGACGACCTTTTTGTCCCCGTCCCAGGTCACGAAGGGTTTGTCCGCGCTCGGCTTCACGAGGCGCTGCGGGTCGCTCAGGGCCTTGCGGATGTCGTCGAGGCCGCTCGCCCAGTGTTCGCGCATCGTCGCCGGGCCGAACTGGTAGTCCTTGTAATGGCTCTCGCAGGGCTTGTCGCGGTAGATCAGGTGCTGGACGTTGACGCGCCGCGCGCAGGCCAGGCGCACGGCCTCGCGCCGCGCCGGATGGTCGTGGTGCTCGCCGGGAACGAGCTTCACCAGATCGAGCAGCAGCTTGCGCAGCTGCTGATCGCGGCGCTGCAGCTCGGTGATCATGCGCGTGCGGCTTGAATACTGGATGTCCTTCTGCCGGGTCGCGACCTCGGCGACGTTGGCCGGCGGCGTGCCGCCGGCGCTCCAGAGATCGACCTGGAACACCAGCGCGTCCGGGCGCGAGTGTTCGTCGAGGATCACCGACAGCGGCGTGTTCGAGACCAGGCCGCCGTCCCAGTAGAACTCGCCGTCGATCTCGACCGCCGGAAAGCCCGGCGGCAGTGCGCCCGAGGCCATGAAGTGCTCGGGCGCGAGGCGCATCTGACGGTTGTCGAAGTACGTGAAATTGCCGGTGCCGACGTTCACGGCGCCGACCGACACGCGCATCGGCCCGTGATTGATGCGCTCGAAGTCGGCGAATTCGAGCAGCGTCGCGCGCAGCGGCGAGGTGTCGTAGAAGCTCGCCGCCGACGGCGTGTCGGCGAGCAGCACCTCGTAGGGCGGCAGCCGCGGCCGGAAGAAGCCGGGCTGGCCTTCGAGGATCGCGCGCGTTGCGTCCCAGGCGTTGGCGAGGCTGCGCGGCCAGCCGTCGATGCGGCTGACGATGGCCTCGGGCCACTGCACGGCCCAGGAGGCCGGCAGCCACTGCGGTGCGCAGATCGCATCCCAGAACGCGCGCAGGCGTTCGAGCCGCCGCTCCGGCGGGTTGCCGGCGATGATCGCGGCGTTCAGCGCGCCGATCGAGATGCCGGCCACCCAGTCCGGTTCGACGCCGGCCTCCAGCAGGCCCTGCGCGACGCCGCCCTGATACGAACCGAGCGCGCCGCCGCCCTGCAGCACCAGGGCGATGACGCCGTACTCGGCGATGGCGGCGTGCAGCGCACTGCCGGCCGGGCCGGTCGCGGGCGGCGGGGTGGGGGTGTCGCGGGTATCGTCGGCCATGCGGGGCAGTCTCGTGCGAGCGGGGAATCCGGCGGCCCGGGGGTCTCGTGCCCACCGTAGCGCAGGCCGGCGCCGGACGCGCCGGCGGGTCTGCGTGCCGGCTGCGGGGTCTACTGCATGTGCCAGCCGTGGCTGACGATGAAGCTCTGGCCGGTCAGCGCCGTGCTCGGGAACTCGCACAGGAAGCGGATCATCGTGCCGATGTCCTCGACCGCGGTGAACTGCGCATCGACGGTCTCGCCGAGCATCACGTGCTTCACGACGTCCTCCTCGCTGATGCCGAGCTCCTTCGCCTGCTCCGGAATCTGCTTGTCGACCAGCGGCGTGCGCACGAAGCCCGGGCAGACGACGTGGGCGCGCACGTTGTGGGCTGCGCCTTCCTTCGCCAGCACGCGCGCCAGCCCGAGCAGGCCGTGCTTGGCGGCGACGTAGGCCGACTTCAGCGGCGAGGCCTCGTGCGAATGCACCGAACCCATGTAGATCACCGTGCCGCCGCCGTGCGCGTACATGTGCCGCAGGGCGGCGCGCGTGGTCAGGAAGGCCCCGTCGAGATGGATCGCCAGCATCCTCTTCCAGTCGGAGAACGCGAAGTCCTCGATCGGGCTGACGATCTGGATGCCGGCGTTCGAGACCAGGATGTCGAGGCCGCCGAGGCGCTCGATGACGGCCTGCGTGCCGTGCCCGACCGCCTGCTCGTCGGTCACGTCCATCGCCAGACCGAAGGCGGGGCTGCCGGTGGCGGCCCGGATTTCGGCGGCGGTCTGTTCGGCGGCTTCGATGCGGATGTCGGCGATCGCGACCGCGGCGCCGGCAGCGGCCAGGGTTTCGGCGGTGTTGCGGCCGATGCCGCTCGCAGCACCGGTGATCAGGGCGACTTTACCGTGGAGGCTCATGGGGGATTCCTCTTGCGGGTGGACGAAAGCGCGACCGGCCGGGTGCCCGGATTCAAGTGCAAGACCCGGACCGGCAAGACCCGGACCGCAAACCGCGGCGATCTTCGTGATGCGGCCATGCCGCCCGGACCCCGGATCGAGGCTGCAGCCGCGGCCGTGCCTGCAGGCACCGACCGCCGGATACCGAGACCGTTGTCTTAAGCCTGGCTTACGCTAGGCACATGACTCCTGCGCACCGCGCCCTGCGCCGCCTGATCCTTGCCTTTGCCGTGCTGACCCTGATCGGTGTCGGTGCCTACTGGTTTGTGCTGCTGCGCGATCTCGACACCCAGGTCGAGACCGAGGCGGCGCACCTCGGCGAGCACGCCGAATACCGGGCGCTGGCCGCGGCCGAGAGCCTCGACGCGACGCTGCGCCAGCTCGATGCCGTGCTCACCGGTGCGCGGCAGGACTGGATCGACGAGGCCGGCGACTTCGATGCGCTCGCACAGGCGGCGCTGCGCGCGCTGCCGCCGGGGCTTGCGATCCAGCTGTTCGTGATCGGCACCGACGGCCTGCTCAAGTGGTCGAGCCTGGGTCCGGCGCCGGCGAACCGGCTCGGGGATCGTGACTACTTCCGCCGCCTCGCCGCGGCCGTGGATGACCCGCTGGAGATCAGCGAGCCGGTGATCGGCCGGCTGACCGGGCGCTGGAGCATCCAGTTCGCGCGGCGCATCGAGCGCCACGGCCGCTTCGCCGGCGTCGTGGCGCTGTCGGTGTCGCCCGAGCGCTGGGCACGCGACATCGAGAAGTACGCCCCCTCGGACGGCGATTCACTGGCGCTGTTCCGGCCCGACGGGGCCTATCTGCTGCGCATGCCCGACCCCGAGCGCCACTACGGCCAGCGCGTGCCGGCCGACCGGCCCTTTCTCGGCGGCGACCCGAACCAGCACGTCTACACGACCGCTGCCGTCGTCGACGGTCTGGTGCGCACCTACGCGTGGCGGCGCCTCGATGCCGGGCCGATCGTGGTCGCCGGCATCGGCTACGAGGCCGCGCTCGCACCGGCGCGCGCCTTCGCGCAGCGCCAGATCCTGCAGGCCGTGCTCGGCACCGGCCTGCTGCTCGCCTGCGCGATCGTGCTGCGCGTGCTGATGCGCCGCGCCGATCAGGCCACGCGCGCGCTCGCCGAAAGCGCCGAGCGCCAGCGCGCCGTGCTGTCGTCGATGGCCGAGGGCGTCATGATCCTCGCGCCGGGCGGGCGCATCGAGTACGCCAACGCCGCTGCCTGCCGCGAACTCGGCCTGCCGAGCGAACGCGAGCTGTACCACCCGGCCGATACCGTCGAGCTCGACATGCTGCGCCCGGACGGCAGCCCGATGCCGGTCGAGGACTATCCGAGCCGCCGCAGTGCGCTCAGCGGCGCCGACTTCGACAACGAACTGCTCGGCCGGCGCGCCGCCGACGGCAGCGTGCGCTGGTTCACGATCACGACGCGCGCGCTGCACCGCGAGCGCAGCCGCGCGCCGTACATGGTGCTGATGACCTTCCGCGACATCACGGCGCTGCGCAGCGCCGAGGCCGAGGCGCGGCTGAGCCAGACCGTGTTCGAGGCCGCGGCCGAAGGCATCCTCGTCACCGACGGCGAGCACCGCATCATCGCCGCCAACCCGGCCTTCGAGCGCCTGAGCGGCCACCGGCTCGACGAGCTGTGCGGACAGACGCCGCAGCTGCTCACCGCTGATCTGCCGCAGCCGGTGACCTGGGCCGAGGTCCTCGATGCGCTGGCCACGCATGACGGCTGGGAAGGCGAGGGCCTGATCCGGCGTGCGGACGCCCGGGCGCTGGCGGTGCTGATCCACGTCACCGTGCTGCGCGACGGCGCCGGCCGGCCGTGGCGGCATGTGGCGCTGTTCAGCGACATCACGCAGCGCAAGCGCCGCGAGGACGAGGCCTGGCAGCGCGCGCACTACGACGTGCTGACCGGCCTGCCGAACCGCCGCCTGCTCGACGAGCGCCTGCAGCGCGCGCTGGCGCTGGCCGAACCCGGCCGGCACGAGCTCGCCGTGCTGTTCGTCGATCTCGACCGCTTCAAGCCGGTCAACGATGTCCACGGCCACGCGCTCGGCGACGCGCTGCTCGAACGCGTCGCGCGCCGGCTCGAAGCCGCGGTGCGCGAGGAGGACACGGTCGCGCGCTACGGCGGCGACGAGTTCGTGATCGCGATGCTGATGCCGCCCGGCGCGCCCGCCGCCGAAACCGTCGCCGTCAAGCTGGTCGAGCAGCTCGCACGCCCCTACCGGCTCGACGGCCGCACGCTGGAGATCGGCGCCAGCATCGGCATCGCCGTGCAGCGCGCCGGCGACGACGCGCAGACGCTGCTCGCGCGCGCCGACGCGGCGATGTACCGCGCCAAGCAGGCGCACTGCGGCGTCTGGCGCGACCCATAGCCCCCGGGCGCGTGACCAGTGCTTGCAGGACGCACGGATTCGGCAAGCTTCCCGGAAGCCCGCTGCCGCCTGTGTAAGGCTGGAAGCCGCAAGCGCAAGGCTTTTTCCCTTGCGCCTCGCGCTCGAAGCCTTGCACGCGACGCGAAAAGCGTCGCGACCGGCGCCCGCAGCCTCAGCGCCGCCGCCGGCAGCCGGTCCCGGCCCGCGGTCTGGCGCGCGCCCGCTCCTGCGGGCGCCGGGTTCCGCACGGTCTCCGGAGGGTGTCCCCGTGCAGGCCGCTCCCGGTGGTCCCTGAAAAACAAGGATCGTCAGACATTTGCGTGCCGTGATCTTGCCGGATGCTCATGTGCGCGGCTGAACCGCTCCCCCCCGGCAGGGTCGGTCCGCACACGGGCTGAGCCGTGGACAGGAGCGGATCATGAACAAGCGTGTGCTGATCATCGTCACGTCCACGCCGCTGATCGACGGCACCGGCCACCCGACCGGCACCTGGGCCGATGACATCGCGATTCCGTATTACGCGCTGCGCGAAGCCCGCTGCCTCGTGGATTTCGCCTCGCCGCTCGGCGGAACGGCGCCGATCGATCCGCGCAGCCTGTGCGAGGTCGAGGGCGCGCTGCCGCCCTCGGTCGTGCAGTTCGTCGCGGACCGCGAGCTGCAGCAGCAGCTTGCCGGGACCCGGCGCGTCGCCGAGATCGATCCGCTGCGCTTCGATGCGCTGTTCGTGCCCGGCGGCCACGGCGCGCTGTGGGATCTGCCGGGCGATGCCGGCGTCGCGCAGGTGGTCAGCTCGATGCTCGGCTACGGCCAGATCGTCGCGACGCTCTGCCACGGCGCCGCGGCGCTGCTCGGCGCCACCGGCTACGGCGGCCGGCCGCTGGTCGCCGGCCGGCGCGTGACCTCGATCACCGATGCCGAGGAAAGCGCGGTCGGCCTGACCGCGGTGCTGCCGGTGTCGCTGGAACAGCGCCTGCGCGAGCTCGGCGCCGAATTCGTGCACGACGAGCTGTGGCGCGCGTACGTGACGCGCGACCACGCGCTGATCACCGGCCAGAACCCGCAGTCGGCACCGCTGATCGCGCGCCATCTGGTCGACGCGCTGCGCCTCGCCGGCTGAACGCCCCTGCCGGCCTCATGCCAGTCACAGCTGAACACCCGATCGTTTCAGCCCCTCCCCCCTCGCGGGGGAGGGGTTGGGGAGAGGGGGATCAACAGCGCATGCACGTGTGATCGGTATCAGCCGCTCGGCAGCAGTCCGGCCGGCAGCGCGTCGCGCACCGCGGCGCGCAGCTGCCCGCCCTCGATCAGCGCCGTGGCGCGGGCGATGTCGGGCGCGAAGCAGCGGTCGCGCTCGTAGAACGGCACCGCGGCGCGCAGCAGCGCCAGCGCCGTGCGCAGCGCTGCCGAGCTGCGGTGCGGTGCGCGCAAGTCCACGCCCTGCGCCGCCGCCAGCCATTCGATCGCGACGATGCCGGCGGTGTTGGCCGCCAGCTCCGCGAGCCGGCGCGCCGCGAAGGTCGCCATCGACACGTGATCCTCCTGATTGGCGCTGGTCGGCAGGCTGTCGACCGAGGCCGGATGCGCGAGCGACTTGTTCTCGGAGGCGAGTGCCGCGGCCGTGACCTGCGCGGCCATGAAGCCGGAGTTGAGGCCGCCGTGCGCGACCAGGAACGCCGGCAGGCCGTTGCTCAGGTTGGCGTCGATCAGCATCGCGATGCGCCGCTCGGCGAGCGCGCCGGTTTCGGCGAGCGCGAGCGCCAGACCATCGGCCGCGAACGCCACCGGCTCGGCGTGGAAGTTGCCGCCGGAGAGGATGTCGTCGTCGTCGGCGAACACCAGCGGGTTGTCGGAGACGGCGTTGGCCTCGGTCAGCAGCACCGCGGCGGCGTGGCGGATCTGTTCGAGGCAGGCGCCCATGACCTGCGGCTGGCAGCGCAGCGAGTACGGGTCCTGCACCTTGCCGCAGTGTTCGTGCGAGCGTTCGATCTCGCTGTGATCGAGCAGCGCGCGGCAGGCGGCGGCGATGTCGATCTGCGCCGCATGGCCGCGCACGGCGTGGATGCGCGCATCGAAGGGCCGGCGGCTGCCGAGCGCGGCCTCGACCGACAGGCTGCCGGTGACGAGGGCCGCGACGAGCAGGTTCTCGGCCGCGAACAGGCCCTCGAGCGCGAGCGCCGTCGATACCTGCGTGCCGTTGAGCAGCGCCAGCCCCTCCTTCGGCGCCAGCGCGAGCGGCGCCAGCCCCGCCGCCGCCAGCGCCGCGGCACCGCTCATGCGCACGCCCCGGTACGTCGCCTCGCCCTCGCCGATCAGCACCGCCGCCAGATGCGCGAGCGGCGCCAGATCGCCGGACGCGCCGACCGAACCCTTGGCCGGGATCAGCGGCCGGATGCCGTGCGTGTACAGCGCGAGCAGCGCCTCGACGAGTTCGGCGCGCACGCCGGAATGGCCGCGCGCGAGGCTCGCGATCTTCAGCACCAGCACCAGGCGCACGGTCGATTCCGGCAGCGGCGCCCCGACGCCGGCGGCGTGCGAGCGCACCAGGCTGCGCTGCAGCGTGTCGAGATCGGCCGCTGCGATGCGCGTCTGCGCGAGCAGGCCGAAGCCGGTGTTGACGCCGTAGACCGTGCGGCCTTCGGCGAGCACGCGCGTGACCGTCGCCTGGGCAGCGTCGATCGCCGTCCGGCAGCCGGGCTCAAGACAGAGCGGCGGCTCGCCTTCCTGCACGGCGCGCAGCAGCGCCAGGTCGAGCGCGCCGGGGCGCAGCAGGATCGGGGAAGCGTTCATCGCGCAAGGCTCCGGCCGCGGCCGACGCGACCGTCCGACGGTTCAGCCCGCGTGCCACAGCACCGCGAAATAGTGGCAGACGCTGCCGCCGAGCACGAACACGTGCCAGGCGGCGTGATGCCAGCGCCGGTGATCGCGCGCGAAGAACCACAGGCCGCCGGTGTAG
>JAFEGB010000134.1 GCA_018240295.1 Pseudomonadota bacterium | reverse complement strand
GCAGCAGGGCGCGGACTTCGGCATTAAAGCGCGCGGCACGGTGTACATCGCGCAGCAACAGCACGATCAAGGCTGTCCACAGAGCCACGCCGATCACGCCCTGCGTCCACAGCGTCTGCAGGTAGCTGTTGTGGACGTGGTCGAAACGTTCCTCGTCCGGTCGATGGGCGATGCCTCGTCCGAAGGCATCGACGGTTTCCTGCATGCCTCCGAAGCCATGACCCATCCAGCGCGCATCCGGCCATCTGGTCAGCACGAACTGCCACAGCCGCAGGCGGGCGCTGATTGACGAATATGAAGTGCTCGAAAGGCCAGTCTCGCTGATGGTCCTGACCACGTCGTGTTCGGCGCCGAGCCGCGCCTGCAGGGCATTCCGGTTGGCGATCCCCGCCATGACCAGGATGCCGCCGATCACCAGCGAAAGAAGCACCAGTCGCTGCCAGCCCAGAGCGTTCGAGCGGCGCATGCGCCAGCCCCACCAGGGCAAGGCCACCAGCACGACAATCAGCAGCGCCAGCCAGGTCGAGCGATTCTGCGCGCTGAACTGCACCTGGCCATACAACAGGATCAGCGCCAATGCGAGCACGCGCACGGGCCAGCGCCACGGACTGGCGACCTGCCACCAGTATCGTGCACTGGCGACCAGCAGGATCAGAAACACGCCAGCGTAGAGGCCGATGCCCAAGGCCCTGTTCAGATGAAATCCGAGACGTTGATCTGACCACAGGATCATCGGCCCTTTTGCCAGCAGAAAGCCGAGGACGCCGATCGTGCAGCCGGCCAGGGCCAGCAGCCAGAGCAGACACAGCCAGCGCCGCCAGTGCGCCGGCGACATCAGGGATGCCAGCAGTACAAAGGACAGCGGTGCCAGCCAGTCGACATAGCCGGCTGCGGGTCTGACCAGGGCGGCATCCGCCAACCCGAAGCCCTGCAGGACGATACGCAGGCTCAGCCAGACCATCAGCAGGATCGCTGTGTAACCGACGGCATCAGGACGGTCCCCTTTCTGCCAGTGCTGGCGCAGGGCAAATCCGGCAGCCAGGAGCGCAAAGCCCAGACCGAGGTTGGCCGGAGCGGTCTGCCAGACACTGGCAAGCGCGAACAGCAGCAGTGCCGGGCGCCCCCATGCGCCAGGGCGCTCGACGAGCGCACCCGGCCAGGATTGCAGTTGTCTCTCGAATTTCATGCAGCACTCGCGGTGTCAATGGCACCGCCTCCCGTCAGTTGCAGCAGGTGGCGTGCACGGGAATCCCAGCCATAGCGCATGGCCGTCTGACGTCCGGCCTCTGCGATGGCGAGGGCGGCAGCCGGATCGGCCTGTACACGACGAATGGCAGCCAGCCATGCCAGGGGCTCCTCCGGGGGCACCAGGAGGCCATTGACACCATCCCGGATGATTTCGCGAATCGGGGCCAGATCCGAGGCAATCACCAACCTGCCCGCCGCCAGCGCCTCGAACAGCTTGATCGGACTGATCGTGGCTGCGTGGCGCAGATCGGCCTGGTAAGGCATCAGGGCAAGCGCGCCCTGCGTCAGCACCCCCGGTACCTGGGCATGGGCAACCGCGGGGCGCAGTTCCAGATTCGGATGCAGGTTGCCCGGATCATGATCCCGCGGCCCCACCAGCGTCAGCGCCACACCGGCGGCCGCAAGGGATTCGAACAGCGGCAGACCCCGGTCACGACTGATGCGCCCGACATACAGGGCACGTGGCATCCGCAACTGGTCGAGGTTCAGCGCAGGAACCGCAGCAAATGCCTCCAGGTCGACGCCGCTCGGCAGCACATGCACCTGCTCCGGAACAGCGCCGGCACGGATGAGAGCCTCCCGCCCCGCAGCGCTGATGGCGACCAGTCCGCGCAGCGTGCCGCGCGCCAGTGCTGCCAGCAACGCCGACAGCTGGGCACGTGCCTGCAGGGTGGCGGTATCGTGGACCTCCAGCCAGTGTCCGATGCCAAGTCGCGCGAGCATCAGGGACAGTTCCGGCACACGCGTATAGACAAGTCCGGCCGTCTGCAGCTCGCGCCGGTGCAGCAGTGCAAAAGGCCAGCCACGCCAGCGCCGGTGCAGGCTGGGTGCCGGGCACAGGTCGATGGTCGTGCGGATGCCCATGTCCGACAGAAACCGGCCCAGATCGAAGCCCCGGGGAACCGGAGGCAGATAGAGCCGTACCCTGGCGCCAAGCTTCGTCAGCGCCTCGACCGTGTGCAGGGTCTGGATCAAATTCGCATGCGGGCGCTGCGCTCGCCCCCAGGCCAGGTAAATGATGTGCGACGACATGCACGGCTCCGGCCGCTCGGGTAAAGGCCGGGCATTCTAGCCGTCCCGTCGGCAATCCAGTGCCGCCGGACGATCCGGTATACTCGCGGCCCTTTTTCGCCCGGCCGGTGCCTGCCTTCCCGATGTCCGCCCCGACGACCGCTTCCCGCCCCCGGCGGCTCGCGATGGTGCTCGCCGATCTCGCCCGCGGCGGCATCGGCAAGATGCGCGTGCACCTCGCCAACGCCTTCGCCGCCGAAGGCGTGGCCGTCGATCTGCTGCTCGCGCGCACCGACAGCCCCTACCGCGAGCTGATCGGCCCCGGCGTGCGCCTCATCGACCTCGGCACCTCGCACGCCTGGTTCGGCGTGCCGCGCACGGCGGCCTACCTGCTGCGCGAGCGGCCCGACGTGGTGCTGACGCAGCGCTCGCGCGTCAACGCGCTGGTGCTGCGCAGCCGTGCGCTGTGCGGCCTGAAGATGCCGGTGCACAGCACCTTCAACACCAACCAGAGCGCGCAGCTGGCGAGCCTCGCACCGGCCAAGGCGCGCAGCCAGCTCGCACAGATGCGCCGCTGGTATCCGCGAAACGACGGCCTGATCGCGATTTCGCACGGCGTCGCCGATGACGCCGCGACGCTGCTCGGCCTCGATCGTGCCGCGATGCGCATCATCTACAACCCGGTCGTGACGCCGGAGCTGCATGCGCGCGCCGCCGGGCCGGCCGGACATCCGTGGTTCGGCGATGGCGGCGCGCCGGTGATCCTCGGCGTCGGCCGGCTGGAGCCGCAGAAGGACTTCGCGACGCTGCTCGATGCCTTCGCGCGCCTCATCGCCGGCGGGGCCGATTACCGGCTGCTGATCCTCGGCGAAGGCAAGCTGCGCGGCGCGCTCGAAGCTCAGGTCGCGCAGCTCGGCCTGGACGCTCGCGTCGCGCTGCCGGGCTTTGCGGTCAATCCGTATCCGTACATGGCCGGCGCGCGGCTGCTGGTGATGTCCTCGGCCTGGGAAGGGCTCGGCAACGTGCTGGTCGAGGCGCTCGCACTCGGCACGCCGGTGGTCTCGACCGACTGCCCGAACGGTCCGGCCGAGATCCTCGAACACGGCCGCCACGGCCGGCTGGTGCCGGTCGGCGATGCCGCAGCCCTCGCCGATGCCATCCGCGCCACGCTCGCCGCGCCCCTGCCGGCCGCGCAGCTGCGCGCCGCGACCGCGCGCTTCACGCTCGCGACCGCCGCCGCGCAGTATCTCGACGCGCTGGGGCTCGCCCGATGACGACGGCGACCGGCCGTATCGCGCTGTTCATTCCGTCGTTCAGCGACGGCGGCGTCGAGAAGCAGATGGTCGCGCTCGCCGGCGGCTTCGCGCAGGCCGGCTACCCGACCGACTTCCTGACCCGCCCCGGCGAGCTGCCGTATCTCGACCGGCTCGACCCGGCCGTGCAGCTGATCCGGCTGCCGGCGGCGAGAAACGCGCAGCGCGAGGCCACCATCGACTACCTGCGCACGCAGCGCCCGCTGGTGCTGATGTCGGCCAAGGGCAAGGACGATTTGCTCGCGCTCGATGCCCGCGATGCGGCGAAAAACGCGGCAGGCAGCACGCGCGTGTTCCTGCGCTGCGGCATTCATCTGTCCTCGCGCCCGAAGATGGTCTCGCGCAACCCGCTGCGCGGGCTCTGGCACCGCTGGCGGCTGCGCCGGCTGTACGCGCGCCCCGACGGCGTGATCTGCGTGTCGGACGGCGTCGCCGATGACCTCGCGCAGCTGACCGGCTTTGCGCGCGCGCGCATCGCGGTCATCCGCAACCCGACCATCAGCGCCGGCTTCGATGCGCGCCTCGCCGAGCCGCTCGACGATCCGTGGTTCGCGCCCGGTGCGCCGCCGGTGATCCTCGGCGCCGGCAGCCTGGCGCCGGTCAAGCACTTCGAGGTGCTGATCGAGGCCGCCGCGGCGCTGATGCGCACGCGCGAGCTGCGCCTCGTGATCCTCGGCGAAGGCAAGGAGCGCGCACGGCTCGAAGCCCTGGCCGGCTCGCTCGGCATCCGCGAGCGCGTGCGCCTGCCCGGCTTCGTCGGCAACGTGCTGCCGTGGATGCGCCGCGCCGCGGTGTTCGTGCTGTCGTCCGAGCGCGAAGGCTCGCCGAACGTCGTCACCGAGGCGCTGGCCTGCGGCACGCCGGTGGTCGCGACCGACTGCCCGAGCGGGCCGCGCGAGATTCTCGATGGCGGCCGCTTCGGGCCGCTGATCCCGATCGGCGATGCCGCAGCGATGCAGCGCGCGATCGCCGCCGTGCTCGATGCGCCGCTGCCGGCCGCAACCCTGCAGTCCGCCATCGCCGAATACACCTTGCCGCGCGCCTGCGCCGGCTATCTGCGCGCCTTCGGACTGGCCGGATGAGGCCGCGCCCGGATCTCGCGCTGTTCGCGGCGACCTCGGGCCACAGCGGCGTCGATCGCATCGTCGCCAACCTGCTGCCGGCGCTCGCCGGCCTGGGCCTGCGCATCGACCTTCTGAACATCCGCGGCCACGGCCCGCGCCTCGATCCGGTGCCGGACGGCGTGCGCGTCGTCGATCTCGGCCGCGCCCACGTCTGGCCGGCGCTGCCGGCGCTGGTCGCTTATCTGAAGCGCGAGCGCCCGCGCGTGCTGCTGTCGGACAAGGACAAGGTCAACCGTGCCGCGCTCGCCGCCCGGGCGCTCGCCGGGGGCGACACGCGCGCGTTCGTGCGCCTCGGCACGACGGTCTCGCACAACCTCGCCAGCCGCCCGTGGTTCGATCGCGCGGTGCAGACGCTGTCGATGCGCAGCCTCTACCGCTTCGCCGCCGGCGTGCTCGTGCCCTCGCAAGGCGTCGCCGGGGACTTCGCGGCCTTCACCGGCCTGCCGCGCGCGCGCATCCACGTCGTGCCGAACCCGGTGGTCACGCCGCACATGCAGGCGCTCGCCGCCGGCGCGCCGGGGCATCCCTGGCTCACGGATGGCGGCGCGCCGGTGATCCTCGGCGTCGGCGAGCTGTCGGCGCGCAAGGACTTCGCGACGCTGCTGCGGGCCTTCGCGCGGCTGCGCCGCCAGCGTCCGTGCCGGCTGCTGATTCTCGGCGAAGGCCGCCGGCGCGAACGGCTGCTCGCGCTCGCCGCCGAACTCGGCGTCGCCGATGACCTCGCGCTGCCCGGCTTCGTCGCCAATCCCTACCCGGCGATGCGCGCCGCCGCGGCCTTCGCGCTGACCTCGCAGTGGGAAGGACTCGGCATCGTGCTGGTCGAGGCGCTCGCGCTCGGCACGCCGGTCGTCGCCTGCGACTGCCCGAGCGGCCCGCGCGAGGTGCTCGCCGATGGTCGCTACGGCCCGCTGGTGGCGGTCGGCGACGATGCCGCGCTCGCTGTGGCCCTCGCCGGCCTGCTCGATGCCCCGCCCCCGCCGGCGCTGCTCGCCGAAGCTGCGGCACCGTACACGGTCGAGGCCAGCGCCAGGGCGTATGCGCGGGCGCTGGGGCTGATGGCATGAAGCACTCCGTCTGCTGCCGACAAGCCTCCCCCCTGGTCCGCCCGCGGCCCTTGCAGCCCCTCCCCCGTCACGGGGCACGGGTATCTGCACAAGTCAGCAGCGCTGCAGACCGGATGGATCGACCACCCTCGGTCGGGTTTCGATCTCCCCTCTCCCCTTGCGGGAGAGGGGCCGGGGGAGAGGGGGAAACGCCGGCACTGCGCCCGGACGTTCACCCCCTCTCCCCACCCCCTCCCCCGCCAGGGGGGAGGGGCTTGTTCGTCCATGCCTTGCCGCCGTGCAGATCCATCCGCGCTGCCCGCGCGAGTCCGGGAGCCGCTGCTGCAAGTTGTGCAGGCAGCCCTGATCACGGGAGCGGGATTGTGGAAAGAGGGGCACGAAACCGCAGCGTCCGTGCCGATGCCTGCGTGCTGCCGCGGCTTCCGGAGTGCATTGCATGACCCGCATCGCGGTGCTGATCTCGTTTTCCGGGGCCGGGGGCGTCGAGCGCATGGTGCTGAACCTGATCGACGGTTTCGCGGCGCACGGCGTCGCGGTCGATCTGCTGGCGATCCGTGCCGAGAGCGCGCACCTCGGCGCGCTGCCGGAGGGCGTGCGCATGATCGATCTCGGCACGCGCCACAGCACGCTGGCGATCCCGGCGCTGGCGCGTTACCTCGCGGCCGAAAGGCCGGCGGCGCTGCTCGCGGCCAAGGACCGCGCGATCCGCGCCGCCGTCCTCGCCCGCGCGCTCGCCCGCGTGCCGTGCCGGATCGTCGGGCGGCTCGGCACCAATCTGTCGGCGGCGCTCGAAGGCAAGGCCGGGCTGCAGCGCTGGCTGCGCACGGCGCCGATGCGGCTGCTGTACCGGCCGGTCGAGCACGTGGTCGCGGTTTCGCAGGGCGTGCTCGACGACACGCGCCGGCTGACCGGCCTGCCGGCGGCGCGGCTGTCGGTGATCCGCAACCCGGTCGTGACGCCGCGGCTGGCGCAACTCGCCACCGAAGCACCCCCGCACCCGTGGACGGAGGCAAGCGAGCCGCCGCTGATCCTCGCCGCCGGCCGGCTGACCGAGCAGAAGGATTTCCCGACGCTGCTGCGTGCGTTCGCGACGGTGCGCGCCGCGCGCCCGGCGCGGCTCGCGATCCTCGGCGAAGGCCGCGGGCGCGCGGCGCTGACGGCGCTGGCGCAGGAACTCGGCATTGCCGATGCGCTGCTGCTGCCGGGCTTCGCGCCGAATCCGTATGCGTGGATGGCGCGCGCGCGGCTGTTCGTGCTGTCCTCGGCCTGGGAGGGTTCGCCGAACGTGCTGACCGAGGCGCTGGCGCTCGGCGTGCCGTCGGTCGCCACCGACTGCCCGAGCGGTCCGCGCGAGGTGCTGGCCGGCGGGCGCTTCGGGCCGCTGGTGCCGGTCGGCGATCACGCGCAACTGGCGCAGGCGATGCTGGCGACGCTGGCCGCACCGCTCGCGCCCGACACCTTGCGCGCGGCGGTCGCCGACTACACGCAGGCGGCGGCGGCGGCGGCGTATCTGCGCGTGCTGCTGCCGCAACGGCAGCCGGAGCGGCCGTGAACGCCGGGCGACGCAGCGGCTGTTCAAACCAGAAGATCTGAAAACTCTACTTTTAATGCTTTCCTTTCACGCCGGGTCCGCACCGACCATGGCGCCATCCCGATCCCCGTGCGCGGAGGCGCCGAAATGCTGTTGTCGCTGAAGTACAACTTCCTGTTCGTACACACCGCCAAGACCGGCGGCACCTCGGTGCGCGATGCGCTGCGGCCGCTGCGGCTGCGCGATCCGTGGTTCTACGCGCAGTTCCTGTGCTCGCGGCTGTCGGGGCTGAGCGGGCACCGGCTCGGCATCAAGTTTCCGCGGCATTCGAAGATCATCGCGGCGCAGGAGATGCTGCCGCACGAGCTGTTCGAGAAGCTGTTCAAGTTCGTGTTCGTGCGCAATCCGTGGGATCTGCAGGTGAGTTCCTTCCACCACATCCGCCGCGAACGCCCGCACCTGATGGCGCACGTCGAGACCTTCGAGCAGTTCATGCGCTGGAAGCTCGACCCGGAGCGCCCGTACCAGTACCACGTCGATACCAGCATCGAGCTGCAGTCGGATTACTGCATCGACCTGCACGGCAAGGTGCTGGTGGATTTCATCGGCCGCACCGAAAACCTGCAGCCCGACTTCGAGGAAGCCTGCCGCCGCATCGGCATCCAGCCGCCGCCGCTGCCGCACAAGCGCCAAGCGAAGGACCGCAAGAAGGATTACCGGAGTTATTACACCGACGAGCTGGCGGAGCTGGTGGCGGAGCGGTTCCGGCCGGACATCGAGCTGTTCGGGTATACGTTCGAGCCGTAGTGAGCAGACCATTGCCCGCCGTACGGTCGCAGTCGGCGCCCTGATGCCGCATGCTTGGCGGCCTGACCCCGTCTGCTGTCGCTCGAGATCATCGATGTCACTTCAGGAATGCATCCCGCTGGAGTCGCCCGACAGTCCGGAGCCAGCCGATGTCGCGCTGCCGCCCTGGCGTGAAACGCTGCTGCACGCGCAAGCCGGACTCTGGCAGCAGGTCCGCACAGCGGGTCCGCAAGCTCGTGTCGAGCTGTCGCCCCGGGCCAGTTGCGTGCTCGGCGATGCCCTGCAATGGCTGGCCATGCTGCCAGCCGGGTCCATCCATGCCGTCGTCACCGATCCGCCCTACGGCCTGATCGAGTACGAGGACAAGGACCACGCCAAGCTCAGGGCCGGGCGCGGCGGGGTCTGGCGCATTCCACCGAGTTTCGACGGCGCTCGCCGCCAGCCACTGCCGCGCTTCACCGTGCTCGGCAAGGCCGACATCGCCAGCCTGTGCGATTTCTTCGCCGCCTTCGCCACCGGCCTGCTGCGGGTGCTGGTACCGGGCGGGCACGTATTCATGGCGGCCAACCCGCTGCTGTCGTCACTGGCATTCACCGCGCTGCAGCAGGCCGGGCTGGAAAAACGCGGCGAGATCATCCGGCTGGTGCAGACGCTGCGTGGCGGCGACCGCCCCAAGGGTGCCGAAACCGAGTTTGCCGAGATCTCGGTGATGGCTCGTTCGTGCTGGGAGCCGTGGGGCATCTTCCGCAAGCCCTGTGATGGCACCGTCGCCGAGAACCTGCGCCGCTGGGGCACCGGTGGTCTGCGCCGCCTGCCCGGCGGCGAGCCGTTCAAGGACGTGATTCCGTGTTCACCGACCCGTGGCCGCGAACGCGAGATCGCGCCGCATCCGTCACTGAAACCGCAACGCTTCCTGCGCCAGGTCGTGCGTGCCTCATTGCCCCTCGGCATCGGCATCATCTACGACCCGTTTGCCGGCAGCGGCTCGACGCTGGCAGCAGCCGAAGCGCTCGGTTACCTCGCCATCGGTACCGAGCGCGATGCCGGTTACTTCGCACTGGTGCGCCAGGCATTCGACGCTTTGTCACAACTGCCCGTCACCGAACGATGACGCCTGATGCGCTGTTCGATGAATTCAGCTCCGGATTCGACGACCGCAGATTCAGCGCCGGGCTGCTGGTTGCGTTCATCGATTTCTACGTGGCGCTCGGCGTGCCCGATGGTGATCACGCCGATTTCGCGGCCGT
>JAFEGB010000133.1 GCA_018240295.1 Pseudomonadota bacterium | reverse complement strand
CGAATATGGCGCTTTGAACGGCAGCTTCGGCATCGGCACCGACAGCCACGTGCGCGTCGATCCGGCCGGCGAGCTGCGCCTGCTCGAATGGGGCCAGCGCCTGCGTCTGGAGCGGCGCGCCTGCCTCGCGAGCCCCGGGCAGCCCTCGGTCGGCGGTTTCCTGCTGCGCCGGGCGCTGGCCGGCGGCGCGCAGGCCTGCGGCCAGCCGACCGGTGCCCTCGCGCCGGGCCGGCGCGCCGACTGGGTCGTGCTCGACGGTGCGCAGCCGCTGCTCGCCGGCGCCCACGGCGATGCGATCACCGAGCGCTGGATCTTCGGCGGCGACAGCCGCTTCGTGCGCGACGTGATGGTCGGCGGCCGCTGGTGCGTGCGCGAAGGTCATCACCCGCTCGAAGCGCAGGCAGATGCGGCGTTCGCCTCGGTGATCGCGCGCGTGACGGCCTGAAGCCTCCATGCGCCTGCTGATCCTCAGCGACCTGCACGTCGATGCGCACCGCGCCGCTGCGCGCCACCACGGCTGCGAGGCCAGTCCCTGGCCGCCGCTGCCGCTCGAAGGCGTCGATGCCGTGCTCTGCGCCGGCGATGTCGCCAACGGCCCCGAAGGGCTGGCGGAGCTGGCGCCGCGCTGCAGGGGCGTGCCGCTGATCGCGGTCGCCGGCAACCACGAGTACTACGCGGGCCCGGCCGACACCGGCGCGGTGCAGGCCCGGCTGCAGGCGCTGAGCGACGAAGGTCTGCTGCACTGGCTGGAGCGGCGCAGCCTGCTGCTCGACGGTCTGCGCATCCTCGGCACGACGCTCTGGACCGACTTCGCGCTGTACGGCGATGCCGGGGCCGGCATGGCCGCCTGCGCGGTGGTCATGCAGGATTTCCGCGGCGCGATTCGTCAGGCCGGCCGCCGGCTGGAGCCGGCCGACACGCTGGCCTGGCACCGGCGCGACCGCGACTGGCTCGCCGCCGAACTCGCCCGGCCGTTTCCCGGCCCGACCGTCGTGCTCACGCACCACGCGCCGCACCCGGACTGCATCGAGCCCTTCTACGCCGGCGATCCGGTATCGACGGGCTTTGCGTCGGACCTGAGTGCGCTGTTCGACGGGCGCATCGCGCTGTGGGTGCACGGGCACTGCCACCGGGCGACGGACTTCCGCATCGGTGGCACGCGCATCGTCTCGAATCCGCGCGGCTATCCGGACGAGCCGGCCGCGCAGACGGGCTTCGAGCCGGGCCGGATCATCGACCTGCCGACCGCGGCCGGCTGAGGCAGCGCGTGCCCCGGCAGCGGGCGCGGCGCTTCAGGTGCTGTCGCGGGCCTTCAGCTCGAAGCCGAGATCGATCGTCCGCTGCGCCGGCGTGCGTCCGGCCATCAGTTCGGTCAGCAGCCGCGCCGCTTCCTGGCCGATCCCGGTGCGCGGGATGGCGATCGTGGTCAGGCGCGGATGCGTCCACGCCGAGGCCGGCAGGTCGTTGAAGCCGGCCACGGCCAGCCGGCCGGGCACGTCGATGCCGCGGCGCTGGCATTCGAACAGCACGCCGTGCGCGAGATCGTCGTTGCAGCAGAACACCGCATCGCTGTCCGGCGCCTGCGCGAGCAGCTGCTCCAGCATTTCCACGCCGAGGCCGACGCTGGAGGGCTGCGGCGATTCGAGGTCGCGCGCCGGCTCGTAGCAGCCGGCATCCCGCATGACCTGCCGCCAGCCCTCGCGCCGCTGCCGGGTGCGCGGGTCGAGCTGCACGGCGATGAAGGCGATGCGCCGGTAGCCGCGCGCCAGCAGATGCCCGGCCATCGCTGCGCCGGCGGCCTCCTGCCCGCTGCCGACGCTGCAGCAGGCGCCGGTGGCATCGATTTCCATCATGTGCACGACGGGCGCGCCGCTGCCGGCCAGCAGCGCCCGGGTCCGTCCGGTCTGATCGAGCCCGCTGAGCAGGATGCCGTCGGGCCGGTGACCGAGCCAGGCGAGCAGCAGGGCCTCCTCCTCGGCCGGTGAATAGCGGGTGTTGCCGATCAGCATCTGCCAGCCGCGGGGCTGCAGCACGGCCTGGATGGCGGTCAGCGTCTCGACGAACACCGCGTTGCCGAGCGAGGGCACGAGCACGACGACGGTGCCGGAGCGCGCCGAGGCCAGCGAGCGGGCGGCGTGATCCGGCACGTAGCCGAGTTCGGCGATCGCCGCCTGGATGCGGGCACGCAGCGCCGCCGACACCTGCGCCGGAGACTGCAGCGTGCGCGAGACCGAAATGGCGCTGACCCCGGCGCGGGCGGCGACATCGGCGAGGGTGACGCGGCCGCTGGCGCGGCTATGGGGCTTGCGGGGGGGCATGGGGTGTCTCCGGGAAACGCCGGCGTGCACGGGACGGAAGCCGGCAGGGCGGCCCCGTGGCCCTGCGAAGCGTTTTGCAGTCCGCAACCATCCGGGCCTTGACCGGCCACGGGATGATAGCGCTAACATAGCGGCAAGCGTCGTGATATCCGTTCCCCCTCCCCCCGACGGCGCCTGCGGACCGCCCGTTTCCCCCAGCGGGGCGGTCCGTTTTTTTTGCCTTTCTGAAGGTGGCGTGACCGGCATGGCGACCAACATCGTGATCATGGGCGTCTGTGGCGCCGGCAAGAGCCTGATCGCCGGACGTCTGGCCGCAGCCCTCGGTCTGCCCCATATCGAAGGCGATGCCTTCCATACCTGCGCCAACATCGCGCGCATGTCCGCCGGCGTGCCGCTGACCGATGCCGAGCGGGTCGAGTGGCTCGACCAGCTCGCCGGCCAGCTCGGGGCCGCGGCACTCGCCGGCAGCGGGGCCGTGCTCAGCTGCTCGGCGCTGAAGCAGTGCTACCGGGAACGCCTGCGCCGCGGCTGCGAAGGCTACGGCCTGCAGTTCGTGTACCTGCGCGGCAGCCGCGAGCAGCTCGCCGAGCGCCTCGCGCACCGGCACGGGCACTTCATGCCGGTCACGCTGCTCGACAGCCAGCTCGCCGATCTGGAGGAACCCCTGCCGGACGAGCGGGCGATCGTCTGCGACATCACCGCCACGCCCGCGCAGATCGTCGCCGGAATCGTCGACCGGCTCTCGGCGCAGGCCTGATGCGACGGCCCTGCCGGACGGATTCTTCCCGACTCATGAAACCCCTGTGCAGCCAGCGCCCCGGTGGCGCCACCGAGGCGCTGATGGTCGTGGCGCTGGCGCTGATGGTGGCGCTGGTGTTCGGCAACGTCGTCGCACGCCACGTGTTCAGCACCGGCTTCGCGGCCGCCGAGGAACTGGCACGGCTGCTGTTCGTGTGGCTCGTGTTCCTCGGCGCGATCGTCGCGCTGCGCGAGCAGCGCCACCTCGGCCTCGACCTGCTGCAGGCGCGGCTGCCGGGGCCGCTGCGGCGGCTCTGTGCGGTGATCAGCCATGCGCTGATGCTCTGGGCGCTGGCGCTGTTCGCCGAAGGCAGCTGGCAGCAGTCGGTGATCGGCCTGCGCACGTACTCGACCGTGCTCGGCTTTCCGCAGCTGCTGGTCGCCGGGGCCGGGCTGGTGTCGGCGCTGGCGATGGCCGGGCTGGTCGCGCGCAATCTGTGGTGGATCCTCGCGCACGATCCGCGCGCCTGCGTGCCGGGTCAGCCGGCGGTAGCCGATGACAGCGACAGCGACAGCGACGCACACGGACGCACCGGGACCGGTCAATGACGCTGCTGCTGTTCCTTGCCGTGCTGTTCGGCGCGCTGGCCCTCGGCATGCCGATCGCGTTCGCGCTGATCCTCGGCGGTGCCGCGCTGATGCTGCAGCTCGAAGTCTTCGATGCGCAGCTCGTCGCGCAGAACCTGATTGCCGGCGTCGACAGCTATCCGCTGATGGCCGTGCCGTTCTTCATCCTCGCCGGCGAGCTGATGAATGCCGGGGGCCTGTCGCGGCGCATCGTCGCGCTGGCGATCGCCGGCGTCGGCCACGTGCGCGGCGGTCTCGGCTACGTCGTGATCGCCACCGCCATGCTGCTCGCGAGCCTGTCGGGCTCGGCGATCGCCGATACCGCGGCGCTCACGACGCTGCTGCTGCCGATGATGCGCGCGCACGGTTATCCGCTCGCCGGCTCGGCCGGGCTGATCGCAGCCGGCGGCATCATCGCGCCGATCATTCCGCCGAGCCTGCCGTTCATCCTGTACGGCGTCAGCACCAGCACCTCGATCAGCAGCCTGTTCCTCGCCGGCATCGTGCCGGGGCTGCTGATGGGCGTGGTGCTGGTGCTGGTCTGGCGCCGGCGGCTCGCCGGCTTCGGGTGTATTCCGCAGCCGCCGGCGCCGGCGCGCGAGCGGCGCCGGGCGCTGCTGGAGGCCGGCTGGGCGCTGCTGCTGCCGGTGCTGATCCTCGGCGGCCTGCGCGGCGGCTGGTTCACGCCGACCGAAGCGGCGGTGGTCGCGGCGGTGTACGCGCTCGTGGCCGGCTGCGTGCTGTACCGCGAGCTCGACCGGGGGGCGCTGTACTCGGCCTTCGTGCGCAGCGCCCGCACGACCGGCGTCGTGATGTTCCTGTGCGCGGCGGCGACCGTGTCCTCGTACATGATCACGCTCGCCGAACTGCCCGGGCAGCTCGCCGGGCCGCTGGCACCGCTGCTCGCGCATCCGCGGCTGCTGATGGCGGTGATCGTCGGACTGCTGCTGCTGGTCGGCATGGTCATGGACCTGACGCCGAGCATCCTGATCCTCGCGCCGGTGCTGCTGCCGCTGGCGCGCAGCGCCGGCATCGATCCGGTGTACTTCGGCGTGATGTTCGTGCTGGTCGGCTCGATCGGCCTGATCACGCCGCCGGTCGGCACGGTGCTGAACGTCGTCGGCGGTGTCGGCGGCGTGCCGATGCTGCAGACCGTGCGCGGCGTGCTGCCCTACGTCGGCGCCTACTGCGCGCTGCTCGGGCTGTTCGTGCTGTTTCCGGGGCTGATCACGGCACCGCTGCAGTGGCTGCGCTGAACGCGCACGGCTGGACAAGCCGTAACACTCGCGACATCGGCTCTGTGGCCTGATTCGTCCTCCCGACAGAGCCGGCGGCATGCATCGCCGGCCATCCCGCTGGAGACGAGAGGCGCAGCACATGAACATCCCCCGGATTGCGCGACTGCTGGCGATCGCCTGGCTCGCGGCCATGCCGGTCCTGCCGTTCACGGCCGCGGCCGACGTGAAGCCGCGGCTGATCCGCTTCGGCTACGGTCTGGCCGAGGACAGCAACCAGGGCCGTGCGGCCCGCTTCTTCGCCGAGGAAGTCGGCCGGCTGTCCGGCGGCCGGCTGCGGGTGCGGACCTTCGGTGGCGCGAGCCTCGGCACCGACATCCAGATGCAGAACGCGCTGATCGGCGGCGCGCAGGAGATGATGGTCGGCTCGACCGCGACGCTGGTCGGCATCGTGCGCGACTTCGGCGTCTTCGACCTGCCCTTCCTGTTCGACGACGAGCGCATCGCCGATGCCGTGCTCGACGGGCCGTTCGGCACGCGCCTGCTCGACACGCTGCCGGCGCAGGGGCTGATCGGGCTCGTGTACTGGGAGAACGGCTTTCGCAGCGTCACCAACACCCGCCGGCCGATCGAGCGCCTCGAAGACCTGCACGGCCTGAAGCTGCGGGTGATGCAGAACCCCGTCTACCTCGACTTCTTCGGCCGCACCGGCGCCAACCCCGTGCCGCTGCCGTTCTCGGAGCTGTTCACGGCGCTTGAGACGCGCGCCGTCGACGGGCAGGAGAACCCGGTCAACACCATCCGCTCCTCGCGCTTCTACGAGGTGCAGAAGTACCTGAGCCTGACCCGGCACGTGTACAGCCCGTGGATCCTGCTGGTCAGCCGCCTGTGGTGGGACAAGCTGTCCGGGGACGAACGGGCGCTGCTGCGCGAGGCGGCGGTGGCGGCGCGCGACTTCGAGCGGCGCGACAGCCGCGCCGAGGCCGGGCAGGCGCTCGCGCAGCTGCAGGCGCAGGGCATGCTCGTCAACACGCCGTCGACCGCCGAGCTTGAACGCCTGCGCGCCGCGGTCGCGCCGGTCGTCGAGGCCTGGGCGGCGCAGGCGAGTCCGGGGCTGGTCGCGCAGCTTCGCCAGGCGATCGACGCGGCCCGCGCGGCGCAGGAGCCGCAGGCCGCTCAGGGCACCCGGCCCTGACCGAGCATCTCCTTGGTCACCAGCACGATGCCGCGCTGCGTGACGCGGAACTGTTTCGCGTCCTGCGTCAGGTCCTCGCCGATCACCATGCCTTCCGGAATCGTGCAGCCGCGGTCGATGACGGCGCGGCGGATGCGCGCGCCCGGCGAGATCACGACATCGGGCAGGATCACCGCGTCCTCGACCAGCGCGTGATCCATGACGCGCACGTTCGAGAACAGCACCGAATGGCGCACGGTGGCCCCGGAGATCAGGCAGCCGCCCGAGACCAGCGAGTTCGGCGCGCTGCCGGTGCGCCCGGGCTCCTCGAACACGAACTTCGCCGGCGGCAGCTGCGACTGGTAGGTCAGGATCGGCCAGTGATGGTCGTAGAGGTTCAGCTCCGGCTGGATCGCGGCAAGCTCGATGTTCGCCTCCCAGAACGCATCGACGGTGCCGACATCGCGCCAGTAGCCGAGGCGGCCGGTGGCCGGGTCGCGGAACAGGTAGGCGTGCACGTGGTGGTCGCGGATGATCGCCGGGATCACGTCCTTGCCGAAGTCGTGCGAGGAGTTCGGGTCCTTGGCGTCCTCGATCAGCTTCTCGAACAGGAACTCGGTGTTGAACACGTAGTTGCCCATCGAGCCGAGCGCGACATCGGTGCGTCCCGGCATCGGGTCGGCCTGTTGCGGCTTCTCGTTGAAGGCGGTGACGCGGCTCGCGGCATCGACGCTGATGATGCCGAAGCTCGATGCCTCCGCCAGCGGAATCTCGATGCACGAGACGGTCATCGCCGCGCCGGATTCGACGTGCGCGGCGATCATCGGGCCGTAGTCCATCTTGTAGATGTGATCGCCCGAGAGCACGAGGATGTAGCTCGGATCGCGCACGCGCAGGATGTCGAGGTTCTGGTAGATCGCATCGGCGGTGCCGGCGTACCAGTCGTCCGAGGTGCGCTGCGAGGCCGGCAGGATCTCGATGCCGCCGCCAAGCTCGCGCGACAGCACGCTGCCCCAGCCGGCGATCAGGTGGCGGATCAGCGAATGCGCCTTGTACTGGGTCAGCACGCCGATGCGCTGGATGCCGGAGTTCACGCAGTTCGACAGCGGGAAGTCGATGATCCGGAACTTGCCGCCGAAGTACACGGCCGGCTTGGCGCGCCACTGGGTCAGCTCGTACAGGCGTGTCCCGCGGCCGCCGGCGAGCACGAGCGCCATGGTTTCGCGCGTGAGCCGGCTGACGTAGCGCGGGGTGGCAGTCTGGTTTTCCATGACGGGCCCTCGATTGCGTGGAAGCGGATGACGGTCAGCCGGGCTTGCGGGCACGGCCCGGTACCGGCGGGGAATCGCTGGAGGCAGGTGCGGTGCCCGCCGGCACGCGGCTCAGCACGCGCAGCGAGCGCGCCGGCAGGGCATGCACGACGGCGGCCGGCCCCGGCGCCGCCTCGAAGGCACTGCTGTCGAATGCGACCTGCCAGCCGTCGCCGGCGTTCGCCGGCAGCCGGAAATCCATGGCCGGGCCGGCGTTGAGCAGCACGATCAGCTCGCGGCCGTCGGTGCCGTGCAGCCAGAGACCGAGGCAGCGGCCGTGCGGGTCTTCCCAGGCCGGAATGCTCATGTCGCCGCCGTGCGGCCCGAGCCAGCGCAGTTCATCCGGAGCGGGGCGCGCATCCTCGCCATGCACGCCGTGCAGCCAGCAGCGGCTGCGCAGCACGGCGAATTCGCGCCGCAGCGCCGTCAGCCGGCGCACGGCGGCCGTGAAGCCGGCTTCGGTTTCGAGGCGGCTCCAGTCCAGCCAGCAGAGGGCGTTGTCCTGGCAGTAGCCGTTGTTGTTGCCGGCCTGGCTCTGGCCGAACTCGTCGCCGGCGAGCAGCATCGGCACGCCCTGCGCGAGCAGCAGGCTCGCGAGCAGGTTCAGGCGCGTGCGCCGGCGGGCGGCGAGGAGGGCGCCATCCGCGGTGTCGCCCTCGACGCCGTGGTTGTCGGAATGGTTGTCGCCGTGGCCGTCGCGGTTGTCCTCGCCGTTGGCGTGGTTGTGGCGCTCGCGGTAGCAGGTCAGATCGGCGAGCGTGAAGCCGTCGTGGCTGGTGACGAAGTTGATGCCGGCCTGCGGGCCGCGCCGGCCGAAGGCCTCGGCCGAACCGTGCAGGCGCGCGGCGAGTTCCGGCAGCACGCCGGCATCGGCGCGCCAGAAGCGGCGCAGCGTGTCGCGGCAGCGGTCGTTCCATTCGTGCCAGCCGGGCGGGAAGCCGCCGAGCCGGTAGCCGCCCGGGCCGATGTCCCAGGGCTCGGCGATGTGCTTGAGGCGCGACAGCAGCGGGTCCTGCGCGAGCACGTCGAGCAGGCCGGCTCCGGGCGCGAACTCATCGCCGCCGGGACGGGTCTCGCGCCCGAGCACCGTCGCCAGGTCGAAGCGGAAGCCGTCGACGCCGTAGCTCGTCGCCCAGTGGCGCAGGCTGTCGGCGATCAGGCGGATCACCGGCGGGCTGGAGGCATCGAGCGTGTTGCCGCAGCCGGTGTGATTGACGTAGAGCCGCGGCTGCCCGGCGTGCAGCCGGTAATAGGCGACGTTGTCGAGGCCGCGCCAGCAGATCGTCGGCCCGCATTCGTCGCTTTCGGCGGTGTGGTTGTAGACGACATCGAGGATCGCCTCGATGCCGGCTTCATGCAGCCGGCGCACCAGCGCGCGCAGCGATGCCGCCGTGCCGTAATCGGCGTGCGGGGCGAAGAAGCCGAAGCTGTTGTAGCCCCAGTAATTGCGGAGATTGCGCCGCAGCAGCGCGCGCTCGTGCGTGAACGCATGCACCGGCAGCAGTTCGACGGCGCTGACGCCGAGCGCCTTCAGCCAGTCGACGACGGCCGGCTGCGCCATGCCCTCGAAGCGCCCGCGTGCGGCTTCGGGAATGCCCGGATGGCGGATCGTGAAGCCGCGCACGTGGGTCTCGTACAGCAGCGTGTCGGCCCAGGCGGTGTGCGGGCGGGCGGTGCAGCCGGCGGCATCCTCCGCCGGATCGGTGACGATGCACTTCGGCAGCCACGGCGCGCTGTCGCGCAGGTCGAAGCTGCGGTCATCGCCGCTTTCGGCGATGTAGCCGCAGTGCTCGTCGCGCAGGATCAGCGGCCGGTCGAAGGCGCGCGCGTACGGGTCGAGCAGCAGCTTGTGCGCGTTGCAGCGCAGGCCGGCGTCCGGGCGGTAGGGGCCGTAAACGCGGTAGCCGTAGCGCGCGCCGATGCCGAGCTTCGGCACGAAGCCGTGCCAGATGCCGTCGCCCGGGCCGGCGAGGCGCCAGCGCGCGGTCTCGTGCTCGCCGTGCGCATCGAACAGGCAGAGTTCGACCGCTTCGGCGACGCCCGAGTACAGCGCGAAGTTCACGCCGCCGGCGGTGGCGGTGGCGCCAAGCGGCCACGGCCGGCCGGCTTCCGGCACGGGCTGCGCACGCGCCGCCATGCTCAGCCGGCCTCCGGCACGAACCACGCGCAGGCGAGCGGCGGCACCGTGATCACCAGCGACTGCGCCTCGCCGTGCATCGGCACGGCTTCGGTTTCGAGGCGGCCGGGGTTGCACTGGCCGCTGCCGGCGTATTCGGGCGCATCGCTGTTCAGCACCTCGCGCCAGCCGCCGCCGAGCGGCACGCCGACGCGCCAGCCGAAGTGCGTCTGCGGCGTGAAGTTCGCGACGACCAGCACCGGCGGCTGGCCGGGCGCGCGCCGGAGCCAGACGTAGACCGACTGTGCGGCGTTGTCGGCACTCAGCCACGCGAAGCCGTCCGGGTCGTGGTCGCGCGCGTGCAGCGCCGGCAGCGCGCGGTACAGCCGGTTCAGCTCGCGCACGAGCCGCTGCACGCCGGCGTGCCAGTGGATGTCGAGCAGGTGCCAGTCGAGGCTGCGCTCGTGGCTCCATTCGCGGCCCTGCGCGAACTCGCCGCCCATGAACAGCAGCTTCTTGCCCGGATGCGCCCACATGAAGCCGAAATAGGCGCGCAGGTTCGCGAACTGCTGCCAGGCATCGCCGGGCATGCGCGCGATCAGCGAGCCCTTGCCGTGCACGACCTCGTCGTGCGACAGCGGCAGCACGAAGTTCTCGCTGAAGGCGTAGACGAGGCCGAAGGTCATCTCGTGATGGTGGTGGCTGCGATGCACGGGATCGCGTCCGAGGTAGGCCAGCGTGTCGTGCATCCAGCCCATGTTCCACTTGTAGCCGAAGCCGAGGCCGCCGGCGTGCACCGGCTGCGAGACGCCGGGCCACGCGGTCGATTCCTCGGCGACGGTCGCGGCATCGGCGTGGCGCGCGTACAGCTCGGTGTTCAGGCGCTGCAGGAAGCCGACGGCTTCGAGGTTCTCGCGCCCGCCGAGCGCGTTCGGCAGCCACTCGCCGTCGCGGCGCGAGTAGTCGAGGTACAGCATCGAGGCGACGGCATCGACGCGCAGGCCGTCGAGGTGGTAGCGCTCCAACCAGAACAGCGCGTTGGCGATCAGGAAGTTCGCGACCTCGTGACGGCCGAGGTTGTAGATCAGCGTGTTCCAGTCCGGATGAAAGCCCAGGCGCGGGTCCTCGTGCTCGTAGAGCGCCGTGCCGTCGAAGCGCGCGAGGCCGTGCGCATCGGCCGGGAAGTGCGCCGGCACCCAGTCGAGCAGCACGCCGATGCCGGCCTGATGCAGGCGGTCGACGAAGTACTGGAAGTCCGCCGGGCTGCCGTGGCGGCAGGTCGGTGCGTACAGGCCGAGCGGCTGGTAGCCCCAGGAGCCGTCGAACGGATGCTCGGTGACGGGCAGCAGCTCGACGTGCGTGAAGCCGAGATCATTCAGGTAGGGCGCCAGCGCATCGGCGAGTTCGCGGTAGCCGAGCGGCCGGTCCGGGTCGTCGGGACTGCGCCGCCATGAGCCCAGGTGCAGCTCGTAGATGCTGACCGGCGCGTCGCGGGCGATGCGCGCGGCCCGCGTCGCCATCCAGTCGCCATCGTTCCAGGCGTGGTGATCGAGGCGGGCGACGCGCGAGGCGGTATCGGGCCGCAGTTCGGCCGCGTAGCCGCAGGGATCGGCCTTCAGCGGCAGCGGCGTGCCGTCCGGGCCGAGCAGCTCGTACTTGTACAGCACTCCTTCGGCGAGGCCGGGGATGAACAGCTCCCAGCAGCCGCTGCCCGGGTGGAAGCGCATCGGGTGCCGGCGGCCGTCCCAGCGGTTGAAGTCGCCGACCACCGACACGCGCCGCGCATTCGGTGCCCAGACCGCGAAGCGCACGCCGTCGCTGCCGGCGAGCCTCAGGCAGTGCGCGCCGAGCGCCTCGAACGCCCGCCAGTGCCGGCCCTCGCCGAGCAGGTGCAGGTCGAGTTCGCCGAGGCTGCTGGCGTGGCGGTAGGGGTCGTCGAGTTCGACGACGGTGCCGGCGTAGCGCACGCGCAGCCGGTACGCGAAGGGGTTCTTCCGGCGCGCCACGGTGCCTGCGAACAGGCCGGCGGCGTCGATGCGTTCGAGCGTCGCGACGCGCCGGCCGCTCGCGGCATCGAGCACCTCGACCGATTCCGCGTCGGGCTGGAAGCTGCGGACCACGACTCCGGCCCCGGCCTCGACGTGCATGCCGAGCACCGCGAACGGATCGGCCTTCGGGTACGGAGCGGGCCACAGGCCGGTGACGATGGCCTGCACGATGTCCGGGGACGGCGCAACACTCATCGGGCAAATCCTCTGCGGCGGGGAAGGGGCCGGGGCATGGAAAGGGCGTGGTGCGCTGCGCAAACGCAGTCTGACAGGTCGCATCCGGGATGCGATTGCATATGACAAAATGCATTTCGCAGAGCGCGGGCGCGGGCGCGATGACGGCCGTCAATGCCTGCAGGCAGGCTTGGCCTCGTGCGCGCCCCCCGGCATGCTGAACGACCAGCGGCCGCCGGCCCGCGTTCCCGTCGCCGACCCCGGAGTCCACGCTTGAATCCCAGCGCCCGCACCCCCGACGCCGTCCGCCTCGGCGAACTCTGCGCGCAGATCGAAACCGTGATGCTCGCGCGCCAGGACCCGGTCACCGGCCTGCTGCCGGCGAGCACCGCCGTCACCGTGCACGGCGACTACACCGACGCCTGGGTGCGCGACAACGTCTATTCGATCCTGTGCGTGTGGGGCTGCGGCCTGGCGCTGCGCCGCCACCGCGGCGGCGATCCGCGCGCCTACCGCTTCGAGCAGGGCGCGGTGAAGACGATGCGCGGCCTGCTGACCGCGATGATGAAGCAGGCGCACAAGGTCGAGCGCTTCAAGCACACGCTGGCGCCGATCGACGCGCTGCACGCGAAGTACGGCAGCCGCACCGGCGAGCCGGTGGTCGCCGATGACGGCTGGGGCCATCTGCAGATCGACGCGACCTCGGTGTTCCTGCTGATGCTGGTGCAGATGATCGCCTCGGGCCTGCGCGTCGTGTATTCGCTCGACGAGGTCGACTTCGTGCAGGCGCTCGCGCACTACATCGCGCGCGCCTACCGCACGCCGGACTACGGCATCTGGGAGCGCGGCGACAAGATCAACACCGGCGACCCGGAGATCAACGCCAGCTCGGTCGGCATGGCCAAGGCCGCGCTCGAAGCCCTGCGCGGCTTCGACCTGTTCGGCGCCGAGGGCGGTCCGGCCTCGGTGATCCACGTGTCCTCCGACGACATCGCGCGCATGCGCAACCTGCTCGAAGCCACGCTGCCGCGCGAGTCGCGCTCGAAGGAGGTCGATGCGGCGCTGCTGAGCGTCATCGGCTTTCCGGCCTGGGCGGTCGAGGACGCCGAGCTGGTCGAGCGCACCCGCCACGAGGTCGTCGCCAAGCTGCAGGGTCGCTATGGCTGCAAGCGCTTCCTGCGCGACGGGCACCAGACCGTGCTGGAGGACCACACGCGCCTGCACTACGAGAGCGGCGAGCTGGCGCGCTTCGAGCGCATCGAGTCCGAATGGCCGCTGTTCTTCACCTACCTGATGCTCGACGGCCTGATGCGCGGGCGCGACGGTCAGGCGCACGAATACCGCGAGCGCCTGGCGCCGCTGCTGGTCGATCGCGGCGCCGGACCGCTGCTGCCGGAGCTGTACCTGGTGCCGGAAAAATCCGTCGCCGCCGAGAAGGCGCGGCCCGGCTCGCAGCCGCGGCTGCCGAACGCCAACGTGCCGCTGTACTGGGCGCAGAGCCTGTACTGGCTGGCGCTGCTGATCGACGAGGGCTGGCTGCATCCCGGCGACATCGACCCGCTGAACCGCCGCCACCGCATCGGCCGGCGGCGCGAATGCACGGTGCAGGTGGCGCTGATCGCCGACACGGCGGCGGTCGAGACCGCGCTGCTCGATGCCGGCGTGCGCGCGCAGACGCCCGAGGCCGTGCTGCCGGTGCGCGTGCGTCAGGCGAGCGAGCTGGTCGAGGCCATGACCAACGTCGGGCGCAACGCGGCGCTCGGTCTCTCCGGCCGGCCGCGGCGCGGCGTCGGCACGCTGGTCACCTGCCAGGTGTTCACGATCGGCGGCGAGACGGTCGTGTTCCTGCCGCAGTTCCTCGAACGCCAGGACTTCTACCTGAACCTCAGCAACCGCGTGCTGATCAGCCGCTGCAAGGCCGAGTTCGCGCACGTGCGCCGGCACTGGGACCAGGCCGGCCAGCCGGTGTTCGCG
Source organism: Pseudomonadota bacterium (assembly GCA_018240295.1). Lineage (GTDB taxonomy): Bacteria > Pseudomonadota > Gammaproteobacteria > Competibacterales > Competibacteraceae > Plasticicumulans. Next base: position 2,171 of record JAFEGB010000133.1, on the reverse strand, counting down.
CTGCGCCTGACCGCGCGCATGCTCGCCACCGACGGTGCCGGGGAGCTGCTCGACTTCCTGCGCGCGCTCTGCGCCGGCAGCTGCGAGGGCCTGCCGGTGCGCGTGCGCCCGCTGTCGGAGCTGATCGCCACCGCCGGGCGCAAGCGCTTCGACCGCCTGCGCGACTACCACTTCGAGTTCGCGCCGCTCGAACAGGAGCGCAGCGCCGGCAACCTGCTCGACATCGACCCGGCCGCCGCCCGCGAACTCGACGCCGCCGACCTGCAGCGGCTCGAAGACCTGCCGCCGCCGGCGGTGCCGGTGCGCCTTGCCGCGACGCGCAACCTGCACGAGGTCATCGCGCTGCTGGAGATCGCCGCCCGGCGCGACGGCATCGACGCGCCGCTGCCGGACGGGCGCAGCGTGCGCGCCTGTCTGGAGGCCGCGTACGCGCTCGCCGCCGAGGCCGGCCACTGGGGGCTGCTGCGCCGCTGCGCCGGGCTGCTCGACAAGCACGATCCGAAGCTTGAGGACGCGGTCGCCAACATCGTCGCGCACCGCAAGCAGATCGCGCTCGGGCGCGGCTACAGCGATGGCTCGGTGGTCAGCACCGCGCTCGGCAACCGCGAGATCGTCGCCTGCCTGCGCCAGTACGCCGGCGACGATCCGGCCGGACGCATGCTGGTGCAGGAGGTCGTGCTCGCGGTCGAGACGCTGCTGAAGACCGACCCGGCGGTGTTCCGCGACACGATGACGATCCGCGCCTGGCCGCTGGTACTGCTCGTCGTCGGCGATTACGCCTGGGAGCACCGGCTGTCGCAGCCCGAGGCCTTCCGGCGCGTGCAGACGCTCGGGCCGTGGGCGTTCATGGGGCGCGTGCAGGCCGTGGTGCGCGGCGACAATCCGGTCAGCCGGCTGGCGCGGCTCGAATCGCTGCGCCGCGACGACGCCGCGCACGGCCTGGCCGTGCCCGACCCGCAGGAGGATGCCGGAGCCGAGGCCGTCGTCGACTGGCTGGCCTGGCGCCGGCGCCACGGCGTGCTGACGCAGCTGTCGGCGCACTTCTACGAGCAGGTCTGGGCCGTGCTCGCGCACTGCGAGGGGCTGGTGCTCGGCGAGCGCCTCGACATCGGCAACTGCCTCGACAGCGCGCGACTGCGCGCCGACATGACCGCGGCCGAGACCAACTTCGCGCTGACCGTCAACCGCCTGCTCGACAAGATCCAGTCGCCCGAGTACCGCCAGCTCAACATCGAGGCGCTCGCGGCGCTCGCGCACCTCTGCAGCGCCAACCCCGGCCTGCACGTCGCCGGCCACATCGTCATCGACGTGCTGACCGGTCACGCCGTGCGCCTGCACTGGCTGCAGCAGCATCCCGATCACGCCGGCCACTACGAAGCCTTCCGCGCCGAGGCCTGGAGCGCGCTGTACGCGAGTCCGCCGGCCGAGGTCGAATCGGCGCTGATCGGCGCCTTCGCCCACCTGCTCGGCGAAGCGCGTCCGGCAGCGGCCTGACGCCGCCCGCCGGGAGCCGTCCGCGATGAACATCGGTGCCGCCGCCCGCGCCTCGGGCGTCTCCGAACGCATGATCCGCCACTACGAGAAGCTCGGCCTGCTCGCCCCGGCCGCGCGCACGGCGGCGGGCTACCGCACCTACACGGCCGGGGATGTGCATGTGCTGCGCTTCGTGCGCCGCGCGCGCGATCTCGGCTTCCCGGTGGCGGACATCGCCCGGCTGCTCGCGCTGTGGCAGGACCGCTCGCGCGCCAGCGCCGAGGTCAAGCGCCTCGCTGCCGGCCACATCGCCGAACTCGACGCGCGCATCGCGTCGCTGAGCGCGATGCGCGACGCGCTGGCGCGCCTCGCCGCTGCCTGCTGCGGCGACGCGCGCCCGGACTGCCCGATCCTCGACGAACTCGCCGGCGACACGCCGCTGCCGCAGCCACGGCCGCCTGAAGACCCCGGCCCGGTGACGAGGACTCCGGGCTCGCGCCGGCGCTGATCCGGGCTCCGGGCGGTGCGTCAGCCGGTCCTGACCAGCTGCCGGCGCAGCTGCGTCTCGATCGCCGCCGGTTCCGCCGCCCGTCCGAAGCGCCAGCCCTGACCGTGCGCGCAGCCGAGCGCGGCGAGGCGCTGGTGCTGGTACTCGGTCTCGATGCCTTCGGCGACCACGGTCAGCCCGAGCTCGTCGG
>JAFEGB010000132.1 GCA_018240295.1 Pseudomonadota bacterium | reverse complement strand
GGATGCTGTTGATGATCTCGACCAGATGATGGCCGGCACGCTCGATCTTGTTGATCTGCGAACGCTGGCCGGCGTCGGTGATGCTCTCCTTGAGCAGGTAGGCCATGCCGGTGATCGCGTTCAGCGGCGTGCGGATCTCGTGGCTCATGTTGGCGAGGAAGGCGCTCTTGGCCCGGGTCGCGGCCTCGGCACTGGCGAGCGCCTCGCCGAGCTGGACGTTGAGGGTGCGCAGCTCCTGCGTGCGCGCCTCGACCTCGCGTTCGAGCTGCTCGCGCTCGCGCTCGCGCTCGGCGGCGCGGCGGATGCGCTCGCCGGCCTCGTGCGCGATCACGGCCAGACCGAGCAGCCGGCCTGCGGCACTGCGCACCGGCGAGATCGTCACCGCCACATCGACATCGTGGCCGTCGGCGTGGCGCAGCACGCAGTCGCGGCGCAGCGACTGGCTGCCGTGAATCTCGGCGATCATGGCTGAGCCCCCGGTGTCGCCATCCGGGAACAGCGAGGCCAGCGGCTGGCCGAGCACCGTCGCCGGTGCATGGCCGAGCAGCGCGCGGGCGCCGGGATTCCAGCTCGTGATCGCGCCGAGTTCGTCGGTGCCGATGATCGCGTCGCCGGTGGCCTCGATCAGCGCCGCGAGCCGGGCGTTCTCGAGCTGCGCGACGCGGACGGTTTCCTCGGCGCGGCGGCGCTCGCTGATGTCGATGACGGTGGCCTGCACGAAGTCGCCGTCGTCGGTGCGGAAGGCCGCGAGGCTGACCTCGACCGGGAAGCGGCTGCCGTCGCGGCGCAGGCCGAGCAACTCGCGCCCCTGCCCCATCGCCCGCGTCATCGGGGCGCGCAGGTAGCTCGCGCGCAGGGCAATGTGGGCCTCGCGCTGCTCCGGCGGCAGCAGGTCCTCGACCCGATGGCCGTCGAGCGCACCGTGCGAGTAGCCGAAGATGCGCGCCAGCGCCGGGTTGGCCATCGTGATGCGGCCCTCGGCATCGACGATCAGCAGACCGTTCGGGCTGGTGTCGACGACGGCTTCGAGCCGCAGGCGCTGGCGGTCGAGTTCGCGCCCGAGGCGGGCCGTCTCGCTGATGTCGACGTAGGTCAGCACCACGCCGGCGATGGCCTTGTTGGTGTCCTGATAGGTCGTGACGCGACGCAGGAAGGTGCGCTCGCGGCTCCAGCCCAGCGTGCGCTCGACGGTGACGTGCGTCTTCAGCACCTGGCGCACATCATCGAGCAGGTGCTCGTCGGATTCGACCGGCTTGAAATGGCGCAGGTCGCGGCCGATGTCCTGCGGCAGCAGCGGGAAGATCGCGGTCGCCTGCGGCGTGAACAGCCGCAGCCGGAAGTCGGCACCGATGAACAGCGTCGCCAGTTCGGTCGAGCTGATCAGGTTGTTCAGGTCGCTGGTGACGGCGTTGAGTTCCTGAATCTTCAGCTAGTGCTCGGCGTTGACGCTGTAGAGCTCTTCGTTGACCGAGTGCAGTTCCTCGTTGGTGCTCTGCAGTTCCTCGTTCGAGGCCAGCAGTTCCTCGTTGGTGGCCTGCAGTTCCTCGTTGCTGGTCTCCAGTTCCTCGATCGTGCTCTGCAGCGACTCGCGCGCCTGCTGCAGTTCCAGTTCGAGCACGCGGATCTGCGCATAGGTCTGGGCATTGACATCGAGCCGGTGACCATCCTCACCGACGACACTGGCCGGCGCCGGCGGGCTGACCGGCAGGTTCGCCGCCTCGTCGATGCGCACCATGTAGTAGCGCGTGTTCAGCGTCGTATCGTGCAGCGGCTGCACGCCGACGTTCAGGAAGCGCCGCTCGCCCTGGCTGTTCTCGTGGACGATGCCGCGGTACTGCACCGCCCCGTTCTGCTGCTGGGCATTGCGCAGCGCCGTCATCAGCGCGATGCGCAGATGCCCGCCGACCATCGAGAACAGGTCGCTGCTGACCTTGCCCGAAGGCGGCAGCAGGTAGCGCGAGGCGTCGCCGAACACATGCACGGCCTCGTAGCGGTCGTTGACGAGGATGCCGGTCGGGATGAACTGCGTCAGCAGCACGTCGTAGATGCGCCCGAGCCGGGTCTCGCCGATGCCGGGCATGGCCTTCAGCGGGCTCTTGGTGCTGTAACCGAGCGGCAGGCGCAGGTCGTGCAGCAGGCGGTTGTCGCGCAGCTTCGTGTAGATCTTCCAGTGCCGGTCGACGATGCCGAACTCGATGGCCAGCTCGCCGAGCCCCTCGCTCGCGCCGAGGTACAGGCAGCCCTCGACGCGCAGCGCGAAGTGGAAGGCCGCGATCGCGCGCAGCTGCGCCGGCGGTTCGAGGTAGATCAGCAGGTTGCGGCAGCTGACCAGGTCGATGCGCGTGAACGGCGGGTCCTTCAGCAGGTTGTGCTCGGAGAAGATCAGCGCCTTGCGCAGGTTCGCGGTCACGCGCCAGGTGCGGTCGGGCTGCTCGATGAAGTACTTCTGGCGCAGCGCCTCCGGCATCTCGGTCAGGCTGCTCTCCGGGTAGACGCCCTCGCCGGCGGTCAGCAGCGACTTGCGGTGGATGTCGGTGGCGAGGATCTTGATGCGCGGCGCGCGCCCGGCCGCCGCGAAGGCTTCGAGGAACAGGATCGCCAGCGAGTAGGCTTCCTCGCCGGTCGAGCAGCCGCAGACCCAGACGCGCACGTCCTCGTCCTCGGGAGCGCGCTCGACGATGCCGGGCACGACGCGCGTGCGCAGGATCTCGAAGGCCTCGGGGTCGCGGAAGAAGCGCGTGACGCCGATCAGCAGGTCCTTGTACAGCAGGTCGAGCTCGGCATCGTCCTGCTCGACGTGGCGCACGTACTCGTCGATCTCGATGTGCTCGGGGTGCAGCGCGACGCGCCGCTCGATGCGCCGGGTGATCGTGCCGGGCTTGTAGTAGTTGAAGTCGATGTCGTAGACGGTGCGCAGGCGCTCGAAGATCGCCGGGATGCCCTCGTTGCGCTCCTGGCTCGCGCGCGGCGCCTGCTGGGCGTTGCGCCGGCGGTCATCGGCGTAGGCGAGCAGCGCCGCCGGCATGTCCTCGGGCGCGAGCACGGCATCGACGCAGCCGGTCTCGACGGCGCTGCGCGGCATGCCGTCGAAGCGCGAGCTGTCCTCGGTCTGCGCGATGACCAGACCGCCGGTCTCGCGCACATCCATGATGCCGGTGCTGCCGTCCGAGCCGGTGCCGGAGAGCACGACCGCGACACCGCGCTCGCCCCAGGCCGAGGCGAGCGAGCGGAAGAAGGTGTTGATCGGCTGGTTCAGCGTCTTTTCGGCGGCACGCTCGTAGCTGATCAGCCGGTGGCCGTCGATGACCATGTCCTTCTTCGGCGTCAGCAGGTAGATCGTGTTCGGCCGCACCAGCACCGTGCCGTCGACCGGCACCGCCGACATGCTCGTGAAGCGCTGCAGCAGCTCGTGCATCAGACTCTTGAAGTCCGGCGACAGGTGCTGGATGACGACGAAGGCCATGCCGGTGTCCGGCGGCATCGCCCGGAACAGCCGTTCGAGCGCCTCCAGGCCGCCGGCCGAGGCGCCGATGCCGACCACGTAGCTCGCCTCACCGGCATCCTGATCGGCGCCGGCACTTTCGAGGCTGCCGCCGATCGGTGCACCCGCACTCCAGCCGCTGCCGGCATCGGCCGGCGGCGTCTGCCCGGCCAGCGCCGGACTGCCGACGATCTGCCCGGTCCCGGACTCGGCCCCGGCCGCAGGCTGCGCGTGCGGACCGGAGTCCTCCTGCGGCGCCGGCCCCGGATCGGCGGGGCCGGCCGCTGCCCGGCGGCTGTCGTCTTCCGGTGCCGGTGCGGCACCACCGGCGATGTCGATGCCGGCGCCGCCGGCTGCGTCCTCGCCCGGCGCCAGCGCCATGACCGGTCCGGGCTTGCCCGGCCCCGTGAGCGGCGCTGCAGTCTCGACGGCCTCGATCGCGACGCTCAGCGCCTCGCCGGACTCGGCCGGCAGCAGCGCATCGGCAGCCGTGGCGTCGTTCCAGTCCTGACCCTGCGGCTGCGGGTCCGGCCGGATTTCTCGTTCGTCAGTCATCGCGGCGTCCTCGCCTGGAGGGGGTCAGCACAGAGGAAACGTCAGTCTCCAAACGTCGGTCGCATCCTGCAAGGCTGCGCCCTGTCCGGAAATCCGGATCACTGCGGAAATTACGACGGAGATTCTTGCTGCGTTCCGGGCACACCGTT
>JAFEGB010000131.1 GCA_018240295.1 Pseudomonadota bacterium | reverse complement strand
TCGCCGATACCGACGCGCTGCATTCCGGGGCCTGCGCGCGCGTCGCCGAGGGCGGGCTGGAATACGTCGAGACCGTGCACTGCGCGCATACCGGCGACGCCATCCGCCTCGCCCGCCGCGCCGGCTTCGGCATCCTGACCACGTCGAGTCACGGCGGCGAGCCGCTCTATGCGGCCGAGCTGCCGCCGAAGTGCCTGATCGTGTTCGGCGAGGAGTCGCAGGGACTGACGAAGCAGACGCTGAAGGCCGGCGACGTGCAGGTGATGATCCCCGGCAGCGGCGCGGTCGAGAGCCTGAACGTGTCGGTGGCGGCGGCGGTGATCGTCGCCGAGTGGTGGCGGCGCTTCCGCCAGCCCTGAGCACCGGGCTCAGGCCAGGCCGAGCACCCTGCGCACCGGCCCGAACGAACGCCGGTGCGCCGGACACGGGCCGTGCTCGGCCAGGGCCGCGAGGTGCGCAGCGGTCGGATAGCCCTTGTGCTGCGCGAAGCCGTACTGCGGAAAGTCGCGATCGAGCACGAGCAGTTCGGCATCGCGCGCGACCTTGGCGAGGATCGAGGCCGCTCCGATCGCCGGCACCTTCGCATCACCCTTGACGATCGCCTCGCCCGGCATCGCGAGCCCCGGCGGCACGCGGTTGCCGTCGACCTGCACGAGCTGCGGCACGACGCCGAGCGCGGCCACCGCGCGCTCCATCGCCCGCATCGAGGCCCACAGGATGTTGATGCGGTCGATCTCGTCGGCCTCGGCCCGGCCGATCGCCCAGGCCAGCGCCCGCTCGCGGATCTGTTCGGCCAATGCCTCGCGCCGGGCGGCGCTGAGCGTCTTGGAATCAGCGAGCCCTGGAATCGGCCGCGCCGGATCGAGGATTACCGCCGCGGCGAGCACGGCGCCGGCGAGCGGCCCGCGACCGGCTTCGTCGCAGCCGGCGATCAGGACCGGTGCATCCGGAGCGTGAAACAGGTCGAGGCTGAGATTCTTCACGATCTGGACTCAAACCGGATGCCGGGCAGGAAGCTCGGCGCGCAAGGCGATCAGCGCCTGCGGATCGCGCTCGACGATGCGCAGCAGCGCCCGGGCCGGGCCGATCGGCCGCGAGCGCCGGTTTTCCCAGGCTTGCAGCGTGCGCAGGCGCACGCCGATCAGCGCGGCAAACTTCGTCTGTGACAGCTGCGTGGCTGCGCGGATCGAGCGGACGTCGGGTTCGGACCACTCGCTGACCCGCAGGCCGGCCACGGTCTCGCCGCGCCGATGCCGCCCCATCTCGCGCACGCTTGCCAGCAACTGCTCGAATTCGTGCTCATCCATTCCCGGTCTCCGCCCGCATCACGGCCGCCAGTCGCCGCACCTGATCCGCCGTCAGGTCTGACTGGACGTTCTTGGCATACGCATACAACAGGTACAGCCGATCCTGTGCTGTCCACCAGTAGTAGATCACTCGCGCCCCGCCCCGTCGTCCGCGTCCCGGCAGCTCGACACGCAGCTTGCGCAGCCCTTCTGCACCGGGGATCAGCACGCCTGCCGCCGGATCGGCGAGCAGCCGCTCCTGCAGGTGGCGCAATCCCTCATCATCAAACAGGCTTGCGGCGACACGCACGAAATGGGCGGTTTCCACGAAGATCATCCTTGCCTCCGTACTGCCGGGTCTGCAACCGGGAGGGAGTGGAGTGCGGCACGAACCTGCTCAAGCCTGCCGCAGCAGCCCGGCAAGCGCCGCCGCCGCCCGTTCGCCGGCATTGCAGCGCAGGCGCTCGTGCAGGCCGGCAAACTCGGTGCATGCCGCCTGCACGCGCGCCGGCTCGCGCAGCCAGGCATCGAGCGCCGCGGCCAGCGCCCCGGGGGTCGCGGCGTCCTGGATGAACTCGGGGACCAGATCGTGGCCGGCGAGCAGGTTCGGCAGCGAGAAGCGGTCGATCTTCATCAGCCGCTTCGCGATCGCGTAGGTCAACGGCGCGACGCGGTAGGCCATGACCAGCGGCCGGCCGACCAGCATCGTCTCCAGCGTCGCGGTGCCGGAGGCGACCAGCGCCAGCTCGCTGGCGGCGAGCACCTCGCGAGCGTGGCCGTCGAACAGCCGCACCTGCGCGTCGAGCCCGGCCGCCGTCACGCGCGCGGCGATCTGTGCGCGCAGCGCGGCGGTCGCGCACGGCAGCAGCGCATTGAGCTGCGGATGCCGTTCGTGCAGCCGCGCGAAGGCGGCGAGGAACACGTCGATGTGCCGGCCGACCTCACCGGCGCGGCTGCCGGGCAGCAAGGCGAGGCTTCGGCCGGCCCCGAGCCCGAGCGCGGCGCGGCCGTCGGCGATCGTGAGGCCCGCAGGGATTTCGTCCGCCAGCGGATGACCGACGCATTCGACCGGCACGTGATGCTGCGCGTAGAACGCCGCCTCGAACGGAAACAGCGTCAGCATCAGGTCGACGCTCTGCGCAATGCCGCGCACCCGCCCCTGCCGCCAGGCCCAGACCGAGGGGCTGACGTAATGCGCAGTGCGGATGCCGTGCGCGCGCAGGCGCTTCGCGAGCGGCAGCGTGAAATCGGGTGCGTCGATGCCGAGGTACAGGGCGGGCGGCTCGGCGAGCCAGCGGCGCACGAGCGCGCGGCGGATCGACAGCAGCTCCGGCAGGTGCTTCAGCACCTCGACCAGCCCCATCACCGACAGTTTTTCGAGCGGGAACAGCGATTCGAGGCCGGCCGCCTGCATGCGCGGCCCGCCGATGCCCTCGAAGCGCGCCTGCGGAAAACGCTGCTGCAACGCCGGCAGCAGCGCGCCGCCAAGCGCATCGCCCGAGAGCTCCCCGGCGACGACTGCGATGCGCATGCGCGTCAGCGCACGATGCCGCGCGGCGAATCGGCGACGAAATCGGCGAGCAGCGCCACCGGCGGATGCGTGGCGACCAGCTCGCGCATGCGCTCGACGGCCTCGGCGAGCTTCAGATCCGACATGTACAGCAGCTTGTAGGCGCGCTTGATCACGGCGATGGTCTCGGCCTCGAAACCGCGGCGGCGCAGGCCCTCGCTGTTGATGCCGTAAGGCTCGGCGCGATAGCCGGCGACGGTCACGTACGGCGGCACGTCGCGCTGCACGCCGGTCGCGAAGCCGCAGAAGCTGTGCGCACCGATGCGGCAGAACTGGTGCACCAGCGTGTAGCCGCCGAGGATCGCCCAGTCGCCGACGTGCACGTGTCCGGCGAGCGAGGCGTTGTTCGCGAAGATCGTGTGGTCCCCGACCACGCAGTCGTGCGCGATGTGCACGTAGGCCATGATCCAGTTGTCATGGCCGACGCGCGTGACCCCGGCGTCCTGCACCGTGCCGCGGTTGATCGTCACGTATTCGCGGATCGTGTTGCCGTCGCCGATTTCCAGCCGCGTCGGTTCGCCGGCGTATTTCTTGTCCTGCGGATCGTCGCCGATCGACGCGAACTGGTAGATGCGGTTGTCGCGCCCGATGCGTGTCGGTCCCTTGATCACGACGTGCGGGCCGATCACGGTGCCGGTCTCGATCTCGACGCCGGCACCGATGATGCTGAACGGCCCGATCTGCACGCCTTCGGCGATGCGGGCCCCCGGATCGACGATGGCGCGCGGGTCGATCACTGGCCGTGCTCCCGCTTCGTGGACATCAGTTCGGCCGAGCACACCACCTTGTCATCGACGCGGGCCTCGGCCGAGAACACCCAGATGCCACGGCGGGTCTTGAGCAGGCGCACGTCGAGCAGCAACCGGTCGCCCGGACAGACCGGCTGCTTGAAGCGGGCATTGTCGATGCCGACGAAGTAATAGGTCGAATCGTCCTCGGGCAGCTGGCCGGAGGTCTTGAAGGCGAGGATGCCGGTGGCCTGCGCGAGTGCTTCCAGGATCAGCACGCCCGGCATCACCGGCTGCTGCGGGAAATGGCCCTGGAAGAAGGGTTCGTTGAACGAGACGTTCTTCAGGCCGAGCAGGCGTTCGCCGGGCTCGAGTTCGAGCACGCGGTCGATCAGCAGAAACGGATAGCGGTGCGGCAGATAACGCAGCACCTGCGTGATATCCATCGATTCCAAGGGCGGGGTCCTCTAGGGGTGACCGGCATCGTCGCCGACACGTTTTTCGAGCGCGGCGAGCCGGCGGAACAGTTCGTCGAGCCGGCGCAGGCGCGCGGAAACCTTGTTCCACAGCCGGGCCGGCTCGACCGCGAGCCCGGACGCATAGACGCCGGGCTCGGTCAGGGATTTGGTGACCAGCGACATGCCGGTGACGTGGACGTGGTCGCCGAGCGTCAGGTGCCCGGCCAGACCGACGCCTCCGGCGAGCGTGCAGTGCGCGCCGACCGTCGTGCTGCCGGCGATGCCGACGCAGCCGGCCATCGCCGTGTGTGCGCCGACGCGGACGTTGTGGGCGATCTGGATCAGGTTGTCGAGCTTGACGCCGTCGGCGAGCACGGTGTCCTCGAGCGCGCCACGGTCGACGGCGGTGTTGACGCCGATCTCGACGTCGTTGCCGATCACGACGCGCCCGAGCTGCGGCACCTTGACCCAGCGGCCACGGTCATTCGCGAGCCCGAAACCGTCGGCGCCGATCACCGCGCCCGGATGCACGAGCACGCGCTCGCCGAGCACGCAGTCGTGCAGCACCGTGACGTTGGCGACCAGCCGGCTGTCGGCACCGATGCTCGTGCGCGCCCCGACCACGCAGCCCGGCCCGACCTGCACGCGCGGCCCGATCACGGCCCCGGCCTCGATGACGGCCATCGGGCCGATCCAGGCATCGTCGGCGACTTCGGCGGCCGCATCGACGCAGGCCCGCGCATGCACGCCCTGCTGCCTGCCGGCGGCCGGATCGAACAGCGCCGCGACCCGGGCATAGGCGAGATGCGGGTTGTCGGCGATCAGGCAGGCAACCGTACAGGCCCCGGCATCCTCAGCTCCCAGGATCACCGCGCTCGCCTGCGTGCCGGCCAGGAGCTGCCGGTACTTCGGATTGGCGAGGAAGCCGATCTGCCCGGGCCGGGCCGCGGCGAGCGTGCCGACGCCATCGATCGGCGTCGCCGCGTCACCGCGCAGTTGCGCGCCGGCGACCTGCGCCAGTTCCGCGAGCGTATGCACCCCGTCGACCCCGGACCGGCTCAGTTGCCGTGCACGGCCGACAGGCGCTTCAGCACCTTGTCGGTGATGTCGACAGCCTCGCTCGCGAAGATCACCGCGCCGTCGTTGAGCACCAGGTCGTAGCGTTCCTCCTGGGCGAGCGCGGTGATCGCGTCCTGGATCAGCTTCTGCAGCTTGGCCATTTCCTCGTTGCGCCGGATGTTGAAGTCCTCGCGGAACTCGTCCTGCGCGCGCTTCAC
>JAFEGB010000130.1 GCA_018240295.1 Pseudomonadota bacterium | reverse complement strand
TGCCGACGCAAAAAGCCGCGTGACCGACGCTCGAAGCGTCGATGCCGACGCAAAAAGCCGCGTGACCGACGCTCGAAGCGTCGATGCCGACGCAAAAAGCCGCGTGACCGACGCTTGAAGCGTCGGTGCCGATCTGAAAACCGTCGGTGCTGCGGGATTTACCGTCGCCAGCGGCGGCGGGGGCGGGAGGAAGCGGGCCCGGGAGGGCGCCCGCTCCGGGTCATCAGGCTTGCGTGTCGGTTTTCGGCTTGCGCGAGCGATGCGAAAAGCGCTTGCCCATCAGCGCGATCAGTTCGTCGAGGCCGGCGGCCTCGCCGTTCGTGCTCGCGTAGCGATAGACCTCGAGCGCGGCGAGGTAGGCGTCGCTGCCGGTGACGGTCATGGTGTCGTCGAGCTTCTCGACCAGCGGCGACAGGCGGGTGCGCACGGTGTCGAGGGCGTTGTAAAGCTGCACGTCGGCGGCGAACTCGCCGGTGTCGAAGCTGCGCGGCAGAAAATCATTGTGTGCCTGCGCGAGTTTCAGCGACTTGTCGACGAACGGCCGGCTGGCATCGCCCATGCGCGGAAGGCTCTTGCGCTCGTCGGGGCTGAGCGCCATCAGGAACGGCAGGGCGGCTTCGAGCTGCTTGATCAGCTCGAGTACGGTCTTGAGCTGATCGGCGGGCAGGCTGGCGGAGATACGGTTTTCCATGTGCGGCACTCCTTATGGTGGCACTGCGAACGACCCGCACCGCCCGGCGCGGGCTGGACGCGAGTATCGGCAGCCACCCGGCCCCTCGCACTCCGGCAGATGCCGTATTCGTCGCGCTTTGTCGCAGCGGTCCGGAGCCTGATGCCGGCTTGCGGTGCGCCCGCCTGAAAACGGCCTGCGCCGTGCCCGGCCCGGGCTGCGGGCCATGCCCTTGCGTCCGCCGATACCGCGTGCCGGGCAGCCGCTTGCGCCACAGCGGCCGGCGCTGCCGAACGGCCCGCACGCACGGCAAGCTGCGCGCAGCCGGTGCGCACGCAGTCCGCCCGCGGTTGGCGCGCTTTCAGTCCGGCAGCCAGGCCGGGTCCAGCACCTCATCGAGAGACCACGGGCAGGACTCGGCAAACGTGGTCAGCGCCAGTCCGGTTTCATCGGCGGCATCCAGACGGGCGCGGGCGTAACACTTCCCGTAGGCGGCAGCCAGACGCGGCTGCAGGCTCGGACTGTCTTCGAGCAGATCCTCGATGCCCTGACGCTGCTTGCGGATCGAGGCCCGCCAGCTGTTGCCGCGCCGCCCCGGCTGGTATTGCCACTTCAGCAAGTGCAGCAGCAGTTCCTGCAGGCGGCTCAGCAGGGCGCGCTGGCTGTTCTTGCCCATGTCCTCGATCTCCTCGGCCAGGTGTGCGAGGTCGAGTTCGACCAGACGGCCTTCGCGCAGCAGCCGCGACTGCTCCGCCGTCCAGGCGGCAAAATCCTGCTCGTATCGGACCTGAGCCATGACAGCCTCCCGCAGAGGTTTCGTCGAATTTCATTCCGGTCACGACGCAGCAGCCGGAGATTCCCGCCGCTGCCGGCGCGAGGCAGGGTCCGGGCCGGCCCGGCACGCACGCGCAGGCCAGCGGCAGGACGGTCAGAAGATACAAGACCTTGCTCCACCGGCCTCCTGCACGCTGCGCTCATGCCCGTACCGTGCATGGCCGTCGTCGCCGTCAGCCCGCGTCGTAGCGAATCCCCACGATCCACACCGTCGCCTCGCCCTCCGGCAGCTGCACGCGCACCTCGTCGCCGTCCTGACGCTTGAGCAGGGCGCGGGCGAGCGGCGAGTCGACGCTGATCCAGTGCTGCGCCGGGTCGAATTCGTCGGCGCCGACGATGCGCACCTCGCGGGCTTCGCCGGCTTCAGTCTCGTACTCGACCCAGGCGCCGAAGTACACGCGCGTGCGGTCGTCGGGGATGCGGTCGACGACGGTCAGCACGTCGAGGCGCTTGCTGAGGTAGCGCACGCGCCGGTCGATCTCGCGCAGCTGCTTCTTGCCGTAGGTGTATTCGGCGTTCTCGGAGCGATCACCCTGCGCGGCGGCCTCGGCGACCGCGCGCGTGACCTCGGGGCGTTTGACCTTCCACAGGAACTGCAGCTCGGCGCTCAGGCGCTCGTAGCCGGCGCGGGTGATGTACGGCGACGAGGCCGGGGCGGGCGGGCGGTAGCGGGACATGGGTTTCAGACGTTCAGCAGCAGGTATTCGCGCTCCCAGGAGCTGATGACCTGGAAGAAGGCTTCGTACTCGGCCTGCTTGACCGAGACGAAGGCGGTGACGAAACGCTCGCCGAGCACCTGCTTCAGGGCGTCACAGCTCGTCAGCGTGCGCAGCGCCTCGTGCACGCTGCGCGGCAGCGCATACGGCGCGTCGTGGGCGCTGCCCTCCCAGGGCTGGGTCGGCTGCAGGCGTTCGATCATGCCGAGGTAGCCGCAGGCGAGCGAGGCGGCCATCGCCAGATAGGGGTTGGCGTCGGCACCGGGCACGCGGTTCTCGATGCGCCGCGACTGCGGGCTGGCCTGCGGCACGCGGAAGGCGGCGGTGCGGTTGTCGTAGCCCCACTGCACGTTGATCGGCGCCACATCGGTGCGGTTGATGCGCCGGTAGCTGTTGACGTTCGGCGCGATCAGCGCCATCGCGCTCGGCAGGTACTTCTGCAGGCCGGCGATGTGGGCGTAGAACAGCGGCGTCGGGTTGCCGTCCTCGTCGCTGAACACGTTGCGGCCGTCGTCGAGGCCGACGATGCTCTGGTGGATGTGCATGGCGCTGCCGGGCTCGTGCTGCATCGGCTTGGCCATGAAGGTCGCGTAGATCTGGTGACGCATCGCCGCCTCGCGCATCGTGCGCTTGAAGCGGAAGGCCTGATCGGCGAGCGCGAGCGCATCGCCGTGCAGCAGGTTGATCTCCAGCTGCGCGGCGCCGGATTCATGGATCAGCGTGTCGATGCCGAGACCCTGCTTCTCGCAGTAGTCGTAGACATCCTCGAACAGCGGCTCGAATTCGTTGACGGCGTCGATGCCGTAGGATTGCCGGCCGGTCTCGCGCCGGCCCGAGCGCCCGATCGGCGGCTCCAGCGGATAATCCGAATCGGTGTTCGGCTTGACCAGGAAGAATTCGAGTTCGGGCGCCACGACCGGCTTCCAGCCGCGCTCGGCGTAGAGCCTGAGCACGCGCTGCAGCACGTGGCGCGGCGCGATGTCGACGACGCGGCCGTCGCCGTAATAGGCGTCGTGGATGATCTGCGCGGTCGGCTCGGTCGCCCAGGGCACGAGGCAGATGGTGTCGAGGTCGGGGCGCAGCACGATGTCGCCGTCGGCGGCGCTGATCACGTCGTAGTAATCGTCGGGGGCATCGCCGGTGATCGTCTGCAGGAAGATGCCTTCGGGCAGGCGCAGGCCCTTGTCCTGATAATACTTTTCGGCCGGCAGGATCTTGCCGCGCGCGACCCCGGACATGTCCGGGATGATGGCCTCGACCTCGACGATCTGATGGTCCTTGAACCAGCTCTTGATGGAACTCATGCGGGGAATCCGGGGAAACCGCGGCTGCGGCCGTCCGCGAGCCTAGTCGAGCGGCTCGCGCGCAAACAAGGCGCGCACCGCGAGCGGCTGCCCGGCTTCTGCAAAGGCCGATGAACGCGCCGATGAATGCGCCGACCGGGGGAATCCACGCCATGCGCACGCTCGCCCACGCCCGCTCCTGGTACGAGGACGCGCTGCCTCCCGAGCCGCCGGCCCCGGCACTCGCCGGCGACGTGCGCGCCGATGTCGCCGTGCTCGGCGCCGGCCTCACCGGCCTCAACGCCGCGCTCGAACTGGCGGCGCGAGGCCTGCGCGTGGTGCTGGTCGAGGCGGCGCGCGCCGGCGCCGGCGGCTCGGGGCGCAGCGGCGGGCAGGTGCTCGCCGACTACGCCTGCGGCATGGAAACGCTGCGCGGGCTGCTCGGGCGCGAGGCTGCCGTGCAGCTCTGGCAGTGGTCGCTGGAGGCGGTCGCGCGCGTGAAGGACCACATCGCCCGCCACGCCATCGCCTGCGACTGGCGCGACGGCTGCGCGACGCTCGCGCTCAAGCCGCGGCAGGTGCGGGCGCTGCGCGACTGGCAGGCGCAGGCCGAACACGACTACGGCTACGACGGCCTGCGCTGGCTCGCCGCCGGCGAACTCGGCGAGCTGGTCGCGAGTCCGCGCTACTGCGGTGCGCTGCTCGAC
>JAFEGB010000012.1 GCA_018240295.1 Pseudomonadota bacterium | reverse complement strand
TTCGCGACCTGGGGCAACGCCGGCTTCATGCGCGAGCAGGTCTGCCTGTACATGTGTCCGTATGCGCGCTTCCAGAGCGCGATGTTCGACAAGGACACGCTGGTCATCTCCTACGACGCCGAGCGCGGCGAGCCGCGCGGCTCGCGCAAGCGCGGCACCGACCCGAAGGCGGCCGGCCTCGGCTCCTGCGTCGACTGCACGATGTGCGTGCAGGTCTGCCCGACCGGCATCGACATCCGCAACGGCCTGCAGTACCAGTGCATCGGCTGCGCGGCCTGCATCGATGCCTGCGACGACATCATGGACAAGATGAACTACCCGCGCGGGCTGATCCGCTACACGACCGAGCACAGCCTGATGCACGACGTGCCGCACGTGATCCGCCCGCGCATGATGGTCTACGGCGGCCTGCTGCTGGCGCTGACCATCGGCCTGCTGGTGGCGATCGCGCTGCGCGTGCCGCTGCAGCTCGACGTGATCCGCGACCGCAACGCGCTGTACCGCATGAACGACGAGGGGCTGGTCGAAAACGTCTACACGCTGAAGATCATCAACATGGACGAGCGCGAGCACCGCTACCGCCTCGGCGTCAGCGGCGTGCCCGGCCTGAAGTTCACGCAGGACCCGGGCGAGATCCGCGTCGGCAGCGGCGAGGTCTTCGATCTGCCGACCCGCGTCAGCGCCGATCCCGAGGAACTGAAGGCCGCCTCGAATGAAATCCGCTTCGACCTCGTCTCGGTCGATGCGCCGAAGCTCAAGACCGTAACCGCCGGCCGCTTCCTCGGCCCGGCCCGCCACTGACCGCCGGAGGCTCCCCCCGATGTCCGCCGTTTTCAACTCCCCGCCCGCCGAAGCGCGCTGGTACCGGCAGTTCTGGCCCTGGGTGCTGCTCGGCCTGCCGGCGAGTGCCGTCACCGGCTGCCTGATCACGATCTGGATCGCGACGAGCAACCCCGATGGCGTCGTCGTCGACGACTATTACAAGCAGGGGCTGGCGATCAACACCGATCAGGGCCGCAGCGTGCGCGCCTCGGCGCTCGGCCTGCACGGCCGCCTGCAGCTCGATGCCGACAGCGGCCGGATCGGCGTCGACCTCGCCGCCGATGCCGCCGGCGCGCAGCTGCCGCCGGCGCTGACGCTGCGCCTGCTGCACGCGACGCGCAGCGGCATCGACGTGTCGCTGACGCTGGCCGGCGTCGCGCCGGGACGCTACGAGGCGGCGCTGCCGGCGCTCGCGCCCGGGCGCTGGAACCTGAAGGCCGAAGCCGGGGACTGGCGGCTCGACGGCAGCCTGAACGCCCCGCACGAGAACGCCGTGGCGCTGCTGCCGCTGGTGCAGATGGTGCCGGCCGAGCGCTGAAGCTCCCGCACGAAGCCGCAGCCACAAAAAAAGCCCGGGTGGATGCCCGGGCTTTTTTATCGCGATGGCTGGCGGCGGGGGCGCGGGATCAGGGTTCGCGCATGCGCGAGAGCTGCGCGCGCAGCACCTCGTCGCCTTCCTTCGGGCCCTGCGCCGTGAAATCGAGCGTGCTGTCGCCGGACTGGGTATACGTCGTCGTCAGCCCGCTCTCGTGCTTGCAGCTCAGCCTAGCCGGCGCGCGCACCGTGCATTGCGGCTGCGTCGGGGCCTCGTCGCGGAAGCCGTACATCATGCGCGGCTGCGAGGAACCGGCGCGTGCGATGCGCACGGTGAGGCCATCGGCCTTGCCGGCACCGCGCCAGAGACCGTCGAGCTTCGCAAGCCCGACCGGGTCGGGTGACGACTTGCCGGCCGGCAGCGACAGGCCGGTGCAGCCGGCGAGGGCGGCCGCGAGCGCGGCGGACAGCAGCAGACGGGGCGCACGCATCACGATCAGCTCCGCTGCGTGACTTCGAGCAGGTGCCAGCCGAACTGCGTCCGGACCGGGCCGAGCACCTTGCCGACCTCGCCGCTGAACACGGCTTCGTCGAATTCGCGCACCATCATGCCGGGGCCGAACTCGCCGAGGTCGCCGCCCTGGCGCTTCGACGGACACGAGGAATGCAGGCGGGCCATCTCGGCGAAGTCGGCGCCTTCCTCGATCTGGCGCTTGATGTCGAGGCAGGCCGCCTCGGAATCGACGAGGATGTGTCGGGCACGGGCTTTGGCCATGGGGAATCTCTCCATCTGCTCATGGGAAACGGGGCCGGGAGCTTAGCGGCGGTCCGGCGGCTTGAACAGCAAGCGGCCGGCGATGCAACGGCCGCGGAGGATATGACATGCCGGACAGCGATCCGTCCCGCCTGCTCGCGCAGGCCGGCCCCCGCCGCGGCCGCCCGCCGCTCGAACGCTGGCAGCCGCCGCTCAGCGGCGACATCGACATCCGCATCGACCGCGACGGCCGCTGGTGGCACGAGGGCCGGCCGATCGAACGCGAGGCGCTGGTGCAGCTGTTCGCCGGCATCCTGCGTCGCGAGGCCGACGGCGGGCATTACCTGGTCACGCCGATCGAAAAGTGGCGGATCACGGTCGAGGATGCGCCGCTGCTCGCCGGCCCGCCCGAGCGGCTCGACGGTCCGGCCGGCCCGCGGCTGCGCTTCACGACCAGCGTCGGCGATGTCTTCGATGCCGGCCCGCAGTACCCGATCGAGGTCGAATATCGCGGCGACGAACCGCGCCCCTACCTGCACGTGCATCACGGCCTGCGCGCCCGGCTGACGCGCGCCGCCTTCGTCGAACTGGCCGGCCTCGCCGAACCGGCGAGCCTCGGCGGCCGCGAGGTGCTCGGCGTATACAGCGACGGCGCGTTCTTCGTGCTCGGTCCGGCCGGGGAGGGCGGGGAGGGCGGGAATTGACGCTTTCGGCTGCCTTCAGTGCCGCTGCGAGCCGGCGTCCGCCAGCCGCTGCGCCAGCTGCGGGTGACCGGCTTCGAGCGCATGTCCGGCCGCGCGCAGGCCGGCGCGGTCCGTTGCCGCCGGATCGGCCCCGGCGGCGAGCAGCGCCTCGACGGCGGCTGCATGACCGCCCCGCGCCGCCAGCATCAGGGCCGTGGTGTCCCGGAACGGCTCGCGCGCCTCGATCCAGGCTCCGGCTGCCAGCAGCCGCGTGATCGCCGGCACATGGCCGTTCTGGGCTGCCAGCATCAGCGCCGTATAGCCGGCACGGTCGCGCGTCTCGGTCAGGGCGCCGCCGGCGAGCAGGGTATCGACGACCTCGGCATGGCCGTTCAGGGCCGCCTTCATCAGCGGCGTCCAGTGGCAGCGGTCCACGGCTTCCGGTTCGGCGCGATCGAGCAGCAGATGCCGGACCCGGGCGAGATCGCCGCGCTCGGCGGCGCGCAGCAGCGGCGTGCCGCCCTCGGCATCGCGCGCTTCACGCCCGCAGCCGCCGGACCCGGCCACGGCGGCGAGCATGAGGCCGGACAGGAGGAAGGATCGGAGCTTCATGCCGGCCAGTGTGCCGGCGGCCCCGCGGCCCGTCGCTGCGGATTCGCAGCGGCCTGCGGTTCAGCCGGTGCGCAGCCCGGCGAGCTGGCCGCGGCCGAGCGCGGCGCACAGCGCCGTGACCGCCGCGGCGGCGACTTCCTGCTGCGGCAGCCGCGCGCAGAGCGTCTCGCAGATCGTCGCGAAGTCATCGCCGGCGAGGGCGGCATCGAGCACCGCGGCCTCGGCGACCGGCAGCGACACGTACTGCGTCATCAGGTCGGGCGCGCGCCACACCGCCCATTCGATTGGCGCCTCGGTCCGGCGCGGCGCGCGCGCCTCGGCGCCGGCGCGCATCTCCGCCCACAGCGCCGGCACGTCCCAGCCGAGCGTCAGCCGGGTCAGCGCCGGATGCGCGAGCGGCACCAGCTCGCCCCAGCCGGCCGGATCGATCGCCGCCAGCGCCTCGGTGCCGGGCTGCGGCGCGTCGGCGGCATCGAGCGCATCGGCGAGCGCGCGCTCGAAGCGCAGCATCTCCTGCGCCACCGCCGGCAGCCGTCCGGGTTCGTCCTGCAGCCAGTCCGGCAGCGCCGCCGAGAAATCGCGCGCCGAGCGGTACACCGACGGCCGCGCGCGCGCGTAATCGAGCACCAGCGCCGCGAAGGCGTCCTCGCCGATCAGCGTCTGCAGGCCGGCGTAATCGTGCGTGCAGACCTCGACCAGCCGCAGCCGGTAGGCCTCGTGGTACACCGCCAGCCGGCGCGCGGCCGGCAGCGCCGGCGTGGCGCGCACCCACTCGGCGACCGCCGGATCGTCATCGAGCACGTGGCGCTGGAAGGCATCGAGCAGCGGCGCGAGGCCGGGCAGGTTCGCACTCATCTCAGGCGGCCTCGGCGAGGGCGTGGCGCGCGATCGCGCGCGCGTGATCGAGTTCGGCGAGCAGCTCGGCGAGCGGCGGGATGCGGTCGTCGCGCTCGATCATCGCCGGCACCGGCCCGTAGCGGCGCACGGCCTCGGCGTACAGCGCCCAGACCGGATCGGCGACCGGGTGGTCGTGGGTGTCGATGACGAGTTCGCCGAGATCGAGGTGGCCGGCCAGATGGTGCTGGCGGATGCGCGCCGCCGGCACGCCATCGAGGTATTCGAGCGGGTCGTAGCCGTGGTTGCGGGCGCCGACGTGGATGTTGTTGATGTCGAGCAGGATCAGGCAGTCGGCCGCCTCGGCGACCGCGCTCAGGAACTGCCACTCGGTCAGCGGCGCGTGCGCGAACTCGGCGTAGCTCGACACGTTTTCGAGCAGGATCTGCCGGCCGAGAACGTCCTGCACCTCGCGCACGCGCGCCGCGACGTGCGCGACCGCCTCCTCGGTATAGGGCAGCGGCAGCAGGTCGTGCAGGTTCAGGCCGTGGGCACCGGTCCAGCACAGATGATCGGAAATCCACTCGGGCTCGATGCGCGCCGCCAGCGCCTTCACGGCCTGCAGATAATCGCGATCGAGCGGTGCGGTCGAACCGATCGACAGCGATACCCCATGCAGCACCAGCGGGTAGTGCTCGCGCACGCGCGTGAGCCACGAAAGCGGCTTGCCGCCGGGCACGAGGTAGTTCTCGGTCAGCGCCTCGAACCAGTCGACGGCCGGGTGCGTGGCGAGGATGTCCGCGTAATGGTCGGGGCGCAGGCCCAGACCGAAGCCGGTCAGCGACATGGTCGGCAGCTCGTGGCAGCAGGGTGGAACAGCGGGAAAGCGAAAACGGAAAAGCGGGAAAGCGGAAAAACCGCGCAGCGGGCGCCCGGGACCGGGGCGCCCGCCGCCGGTGCATCAGAGGATCGGCTTGCCGCCCTTGGACGAGCACTCCTGCGCCGAGGAGGTGTTGATCCAGCCCTGGCCCTTGCAGGCGTTCTGGCCCTTGCAGGAGTTGTGCTCGCCGGCGCAGGCCGACTGGCCCTTGCAGGCATTGGCGCCGAGACACTTGACCTCGCCGTCGGCGGCGCTGGCGAGGGTCGGGGCGATCAGGCCGCCGGCGAACAGCGCGGCAGCGGCGGCGGCGAGGGCATAACCGGTACGGACGTTGGTCGTGGTGCTCATGGTCTTGATCTCCGGATGCAACGTGGAATGGCAGGCTTGTGGTGGTGTGTGCGGACTGCTTTCGGGTCGGCGCCGGCGTGCTGCCGGTCGACACCCCGTATTCGCAGCCGCTGCGCCGGTGGATGCGCGGGCCGTGGAATTATTTTTGAAGAAAAATCTTCCGGGTCCCGCGCGCCCGGCCGGCGGGCGCGGCGCAAACCGGCTGTTTCACGCGCCATGCCAGCGGCGTCGCACCCGCGCCAACAATAGCTTGCGTGTGCCGGCCTGCCGCGGCGGCCGCTCCGGGCCGCGGCCGGTCGTGGTCGGCCGTGTCCGACCGTGGCCGGTCGCGGCAGCCGCGGCCGGCGGCGTTTGCTAGGGTCTGCGCATCGTCCACCACTCGGGAGAACGCATCATGGTGATCAGCGGCTTCGGGGTTTTCGTCATCGGCCTCGTGATCCTGATGATCCTGCTGCTCGTGCTCGGCGTGTGCTCGGTGCCGCAGGGCATGGAGTACACGGTCGAGCGCTTCGGTGCCTACAAGCGCACGCTCGACCCGGGGCTGAACTTCATCATCCCGGTCGTCGATCGCATCGGCCGGCGCATGAACATGATGGAGCAGGTGCTCGACGTGCCCTCGCAGGAGATCATCACCAAGGACAACGCCATGATCCGCGTCGACGGCGTGGTGTTCTTCCAGGTGCTCGACGCCGCGCGCGCCGCGTACGAGGTCAGCAACCTCGAATTCGCGACGCTGAACCTGACCATGACCAACATCCGCACGGTCATGGGCTCGATGGACCTCGACGAGCTGCTCTCCAAGCGCGACGAGATCAACGCCCGGCTGCTGACCGTCGTCGACGAGGCCACCGCGCCCTGGGGCCTCAAGGTCACGCGCATCGAGATCAAGGACATCGCGCCGCCGATGGACCTCGTCGATTCGATGGCCCGGCAGATGAAGGCCGAGCGCGACAAGCGCGCCGCGATCCTCGAAGCCGAAGGCAAGCGCCAGTCCGAGATCCTCAAGGCCGACGGCCTCAAGCAGGCGGCGATCCTCGAAGCCGAGGGCCGGCGCGAATCGGCCTTCCGCGACGCCGAGGCGCGCGAGCGCATGGCGCAGGCCGAGGCCCGCGCCACGCAGATGGTCTCCGAGGCCATCGCCGCCAACGGCGCGCAGGCCGTCAACTACTTCGTCGCGCAGAAGTACGTCGATGCGCTCGCGCAGATCGGCCGCGCCCCGAACCAGAAGGTGATCCTGATGCCGCTCGACACCACCGGCGTGCTCGGCTCGATCGCCGGCATCGCCGAACTCGCGCAGGAAGCCATGAAGGAGCGCGCCGCGCCGCCGGTGGCCGGCCGCGTGCCGCCGCAGCCCGGACAGCCCTCATGATCAGCCTGCCGCTGCTCGACCCGCCGTACTGGAACTGGTGGCTGCTCGCCGTCGTGCTGATGGCGCTGGAGATGGTCGCGCCCGGCTTCTTCTTCCTGTGGATGGGCATCGCCGCCGCTCTGGTCGGCGTGCTGCTCGCCGGCTTTCCGGGGCTGCCGGTCGAATGGCAGTGGCTGATCTTCGCGCTGCTGTCGGTCGGCGCGATCGTCGGCTGGCAGTTCTGGCAGCGCCGCCACCCCTCCGAGACCGACACCCCGACGCTGAACCGCCGCGGCGCACAGGCCGTCGGCCGCATCCTCGTGCTCGATCAGCCGATCGTCGCCGGCAGCGGCCGCGCAAAGCTCGGCGACTCGACCTGGCCGATCCGCGGCCCCGACCTGCCGGCCGGCACGCGCGTGCGCGTCGTCGCCGTCGACGGCACGGTGCTGCGCGTCGAGGCACTGGCCGGCGACGGCTGAATCCGGCCCCGGCCGGCGCGCTTTCCTTCCCGGCCCCCCGACCCTGCCAGCAAGGCCCCGGAGACCGCTGCCATGACTGCCCGATCGCTGCTGTGCCGCCGCGTGCTCTGCCTGCCGGTGCTGCTGCTCGTCGCAGCACTCGCCGGAGCGCGCGAGCCGTACGGTTTCCGCGCCGGCGTGTTCGATGACTACCTGCTGGCGCTGTCCTGGTCGCCGACCTACTGCCTGACGCACGCGGACGATGCCGGCCAGTGCGGCGCGAGCAAGGGCTATGGCTTCGTGCTGCACGGCCTGTGGCCGCAGAACCGCTCCGGGCCGTATCCGCAGGACTGCGCAACCCGCGAAAGCCTGACGCCGGAAGCAAAGGCCTTCGGCGCGACGATCTTTCCGAGCCGCAGCCTGATCGCGCACGAATGGCAGAAGCACGGCAGCTGCAGCGGGCTGGATGCGCTGGGCTATTTCCGCCTCGCCGACCAGGCGCGCACCGCCATCCGCGTGCCCGACGTGTTCGAAAGCCCGCGCCGGGCGCAGACGACGACGGCCGCCGGCATCGTCGCCGCCTTCGTCAGCGCCAATCCCGGCCTGCCGGCAGCGGCCGTCGTGCCGGTCTGCCGGGGCATGGTGTTCGCGGAACTGCGCATCTGTCTCGACCGGCAGCTGTCGCCGCTCGCGTGCGCAGGCAACGTGCGCAGCAACTGCGGGTCGCGCCCGGTACGGGTGCCGGCGGCACGCTGAGAAGGCACTGCCGGTGATCGGCATGAAGAACTGTACCGGCGAAGTCCGGCCACACTGCCGGCGTCCGGATTCGTGTGAGGCCCGCGCCGTTCATTCCTCGCCGTAGGTATACGGCAGCTCCGGACCCCAGCCCGCCGGCGGGCCGAGGAAGTAAATGCGTTCGTTGGCGCCGGTCTGCGCGTAAATCAGCCCCCTGGCGATGCCCGAGGACTGGATCGTCGCAAAGCGCACGTTGACGCCGTCGCTGCCGAATTTCGAGGCGGCCCCGCTCGATTCGGCAATCTCCAGCTGCGTGATTTTGTCGCCGCCGCCGCTGACGCTGTTGACGAGGCCGATGTGGAAGGCTTCCGAGCCGGTGCCTTCGATCAGCGTGCCGCTGCTGTCGCGCTGCTTGGCGATGTCCGGATCATCGCCCTTGATGTCCTTGAAAAAGATCGCCGCATCGCCGGGGCTGATTTCACCGGCCGACTTGCGCCGGCGCGCGCGTACGTCCGGCCACAGATGGCTGTCGGACCAGAAGGTGCGCGGCAGAAAGCCGAGGCTGCCGACCGGCTGGGTATCGGCCATGTGCGGCACGCCCTCGCCCCAGTAGGCCGCGACGAAACCCCCGCAATCGACGCCGAGATTGTCCGAGCAGTATTTGTAGACGGTATCCGGATTGGTCAGGCCGAGTTCCGAGGCGAGCTGCAGGGTTTCCTGGATTTCCCACGGGCAGGCCTTGCCGATGAAGCAGCGGCGGATCGACAGGTTGATGTAATCGTAATCGTTGTAATTGAAAGTCTTGGCCGTCGTGAACTTCGGATCGACCTGCGCGAGCCGGCTCATGAAACGCTGGTGAGCCAGCTGTGCATTCGGGGACTGTGGCTTCTTGCCGCTTTGCAGGTAATGCAGGATCGGCGTGCCGGTGAAACTCCAGTCACTGCCATCGAGAATCCACGTGAACAGGTCGACGTAGGCGTTCACGAACTGAGCCGGAAGATACATGGCGATGACCTCATGCCGGCGGCTGAAGGGTCAGGGTCGTTCCTCCTGAACGGGCACGGATCGAAGCCGCCCGGATCGCCCGCTGCCCGGAAAGACGGTAGACGCGAAACCCCGGGCCGACACTCCGGCGCCTGCCGTAAGCGCCGGATTTCGCCAGCGCCTGAGGACGCGAGGCCGCCACCTGGCGGCGGGCGCCGGCGTGTCCGGCCGGGCAGGGGCGGGGTCATGCGGCCGGTCGCAGGGGGCGTTACCCTCTCCCGAACTGCCTTTTTCGACTCATTTTGGGGCGCCGTCGCCCCAAAATGAGTCGGCGTCGATAGTTGAAGAGTCGACGCCGATGTTTCAAGTGTCGGCACGGGTACTTGAACTGCTGCCGACGGCCTTCCGGAGGCCGGTGCTGCTACCTGAAGTGCCGATTCCGGAGTTCCGGATCAC
>JAFEGB010000129.1 GCA_018240295.1 Pseudomonadota bacterium | reverse complement strand
CCGCTGCGGCGCGACAGTTCGTGGCCTTCGTGAAACAGCACCAGCGTCGGAATGCTGCGGATGCCGGTCCTGGCGGCGATTTCCGGTTCGGCTTCGGTGTCGAGCTTCGCGAACACGTAACGCTCGGACAGTATCTTCGCCGTTGCCAGGTAGGTCGGCGCGAACTGGCGGCACGGGCTGCACCACGGTGCCCAGAAATCCACCAGTACCGGGCGCGGGGCGTGGGCGATCAGGGCGTCGAAGCTGCCGGCATCGAGTTCGAGCACGCCGCCTTCGAGCAGCGGTGCCCCGCAGGCACCGCAGTTCGGCAGTTCGGGCAGGCGTTCGGGGGGCAGGCGATTGCGTCTCTGGCAGTGCGGGCAGTTCAGTTCCATGTCCGGGAATCCTGGGCCGATCGTGGGCGGAGACCATGAATCTGCTGGCGACCGGCCTGATTTCAATGGCCTGCCGATCGCCTGACGCCCCGCGGGGCGGGCGGCAACGCCGGGCGGGGGCGAAGCGGGGGGCGTCTGCCCGGCCTGCGGGCGGCTCAATCCTCGGGCAGCGGGATGAACTCGGACTCGCCGGGCACGTGGGCGAAGCGGTTCGCGCGCCAGTCGGCCTTGGCCTGCTCGATGCGCTGCGGGCGGCTGGAAACGAAGTTCCACCAGATCGTGCGCGGTCCGTCGAGCGGCGCCCCGCCGAGCAGCATCAGCCGGCACGGCCCGTCGGCCTCGATCGCGACCGTGCCGCCGGGGGCGAGCACCGCCAGGTCGCCGGCCTGCAGTGCGCGGACATCCACCCGCGCCGCGCCCTCGGCGACGTAGACGGCGCGCTCCGGGTGCTCGTCCTCGAGCATCAGCCGGGCACCGGCAGCGAGGCGGGCTTCGAGGTAGAAGGTCGGCATCGCGACCTCGACCGGCGAGCGCTCGCCGAAGGCCGTGCCGGCGATCAGGATCAGCTCGACGCCGTTGCGCGTGAACTGCGGCAGCGCCTCGGCCGGGTAATGCACGAAGCCCGGTTCGCATTCCTCGTCGGCCTCCGGCAGCGCCACCCAGGCCTGGATGCCGTGCAGGCGGCCGCCACGGATGCGGGTGTCCGGACCGGTGCGCTCGGAATGCACGATGCCGCGCCCGGCGGTCATCCAGTTCAGCGCCCCGGGGCGGATCGGCTGCACGGAGCCGAGGCTGTCACGGTGCAGGATCTCGCCGTCGAACAGCCAGGTGACGGTCGCGAGCCCGATGTGCGGATGCGGACGCACGTCGATGCCGTGACCGGGGGCGAAGTCGGCCGGTCCCATGTGATCGAAGAACACGAAGGGGCCGACCGCCCGGCAGCTGCGGTGCGGCAGCAGCCGGCGGACGCTGAAGCCGCCGAGATCGGTTGGTCGGGGCGGAACGAGCAGCTGCACGGGCATGGCGGGGAACTCCGCAGGGAGAAGGGTGCTCAAGCATCGGACATGCGCGGCTCCTGCGTTAAAGATTGCGACAATTTCAGTCGACAGGCCCGGCGGCAAGGCGCGGCATATGACAATCCCGCGCGTTTCCGGAACAACCCCGCTGCAGCTGAGGATTTGCCCTCGATGTCCCCGCAGAGCCCGTCGTACCTGACGCAGCTGATGCCGCTGCTGGTTTCCTGGCTGACCGTGCTGCTGCCCATGCTCTGCGCCCTGCTGCCGGCCGTGCTCTTCTTCCGGGGCCGCCAGCAGGGGCGCAACGGTTCGCTCGGACGCATGCTGCAGCGCAAGCTCCGGCCGGCCGATGGC
Organism: Pseudomonadota bacterium; assembly: GCA_018240295.1. GTDB lineage: Bacteria > Pseudomonadota > Gammaproteobacteria > Competibacterales > Competibacteraceae > Plasticicumulans. The sequence goes on along the minus strand of JAFEGB010000129.1, from coordinate 9,899 downwards.
TTCCACGTCTATCACGATCTCGAATTCGAGAACGATTACGGCGAGTGCGTGCGCATCGAGCACCTCGTGCTCGGGTCGAGCGGGGTCTATCCGATCATCAGCACCCGGCTGAGCGGCGAGGTTCTCGCCGACATCGATGCCTCCGTGCCGTGGCGGCGCATGCTGCACGGGCGCGAGCAGCCGATCCCGAATCCGCTCGCGCGCGTGCACGGTGCCGCCGATCTGGTCAGCCGCAGCCTCGGCGTCGCGCCGGCCTGCGTGCATCCGCTGCTGGTCGTCACCGGCGTCACGCGCCTGGCGATGCCGCCGAGCCGCGTTGCCGTGTTCCTGTCGCCGAAGTCCGCCTGCGAAGCCGTGCACGACCGGCTGGCCCTGAGCTTTCACGACGAACAGCTGCAGGCGCTGCGCGCCCGGCTCGACACCGCCCAGCGCACCGAGCGGCCGCTGTCGGCGCCGCTGCCGCAGGCGAGCCGCCCGTCCGCGCTCTGATCCACTGATCCGCACGGCTGCTCCGGCGCCGGACGTCCGCTTGCGGGCGTCCGGCGCCTTGCGTTTGCCGGTATGCTGAAATTCTGCTTCGCCCCGCCGGTCTGACCCGGCTCCGGCCGTTGTGATTTCCCCGACCGCCCCGGCAAAGGACTGTGTACATGCTGCATACGATGAAGGCGTTGCTGGCATCCATCGCCAAGGTGATGCCGCTCTGGCTGTTCTGGTTGCTCGCGGGGCTGACTGCGCTGAGCTGTCTCGTGGCGCTGGTGCTGATCTTCCGGCTGCTGATGCGCCGTGCGCGCCGCGGGCCGGTCATGATCGTCCAGGGGCCCGAAACCCTGCCGGATGCCCCGGGCGGATCGCTGCGCTGCTACCGGCTCGATGCCGTCGAGGCGCTGGCCGGCAGCGGCATCCTGCAGCTGCTGGTGTCGCCGTCCGGCGTGTTCGCGATCAGCGGGCTGGCGGTCAGCGGCCGGCTCAGCGGCCAGGCACGCGGGGAGTCCTGGCGCCTCGCGCATCGCGGCGAGCCGCGCCAGTCCTTGCCGAATCCGCTGCTCGCGTGCCGCGCGCAGCTGCCGAAGCTCGCCCAGGTGCTCGGTGTCGCGCCCGACAAGCTGCATCCCTGCGTGCTGGTGGCGGCGACGGCGCGCTGGTCGTCGTCGTCCGAGTGCCCGGTCGGCGTGTATTTCTCGGCCGCGGAGCTGATCGGCGACGTGCGCCAGCGCCTGAATGTGGTGTTCTCGGCTCCGGAGCGCCAGGCGCTGCTCGCCCGGCTCGACGGGCTGCTGAAGCCCTCGGAACTCGCCGAGCCGGTCACGGCCGCGCCGGCGAAGACCGCTCGCCACTGGCTGCGGCGCCGGCAGCCCCCGCCGCCGGTGCAGGCCGGCTGAAGCAGCCTCAGGGCTGGCGCAGGGCGCGGATGCGCGCGATCAGCCCGGCGGTCGAGGCATCGTGGATGCCGGGTTCCCGGCTGCCGTCGAGTTCCGGCTCGATCGCCTTTGCGAGCTGCTTGCCGAGCTCGACCCCCCACTGATCGAAGCTGTTGACGTTCCAGATCGCGCCCTGCACGAACACCTTGTGCTCGTACAGCGCGATCAGCGCGCCGAGCGTCGCCGGCGTCAGCTTCTGCATCAGGATCGTGCTGCTCGGCCGGTTGCCCGGAAACACCTTGTGCGGCAGCAGGGCTTCGAGCGCCTCGCCTGCGAGTCCCTGCGCCGACAGTTCGGCGCGCACCTCGGCCTCGGTCTTGCCGCGCATCAGCGCCTCGGACTGCGCGAGGCAGTTGGCGAGCAGCAGCGTGTGGTGGCGGCCGATCGGGTGATGCGTGTCGATCGGCGCGATGAAGTCGGCCGGCACCAGCCGCGTGCCCTGGTGGATCAGCTGGTAGAACGCGTGCTGGCCGTTGGTGCCGGGTTCGCCCCAGATCAGCGGCCCGCTGGTGTAGTCGAGCGCGCGGCCCTCGCGCGTCACGCGCTTGCCGTTCGATTCCATGTCGAGCTGCTGCAGATAGGCCGGGAAGCGGTGCAGCGACTGGTCGTAGGGCAGTACCGCGTGGCTGCCGGCGCCGAGGAAGTTGGCGTTCCAGACGCCGATCAGCCCCAGCAGCATGGGCAGGTTGCGCCCGGCCGGCGCCTGCTCGAAGTGCCGATCCAGCGCGTGCGCGCCGGCGAGCAGCTCGCGGAACGGCCCGATGCCGACCGACAGCGCGATCGGCAGGCCGATCGCCGACCACAGCGAGTAGCGCCCGCCGACCCAGTCCCAGAAGCCGAACATGTTGGCGGTGTCGATGCCGAAGGCGGCGACCTCGGTGGCATTGGTCGAGACGGCGACGAAGTGCTTCGCGACCGCGGCAGCATCGCCGAGCCGCGCGATCAGCCAGTCGCGGGCGCTGCGGGCGTTGGTCAGGGTTTCCTGGGTCGTGAAGGTCTTCGAGGCGACGATGAACAGCGTCGTTTCCGCATCGACGCGCGCGAGAGTCTCGGCCAGATGCGTGCCGTCGACGTTGGAGACGAAATGCATCGCCAGCCGCGGATGCGCGTAGGGCGCGAGCGCCGCGCAGGCCATCAGCGGTCCGAGGTCGGAGCCGCCGATGCCGATGTTGACGATGTGTTCGATCGGCCGGCCGCTGTGGCCGCGCCAGTCGCCGCTGCGTACGGCTTCGGTGAAGGTCGCCATGTGATCGAGCACGGCGTGCACGGCCGGCATGACGTTCGCGCCGTCCACGAACACCGCATCGCCGCGCGGCCGGCGCAGCGCCGTGTGCAGCACCGCGCGGCCTTCGGTGCGGTTGATCGGCTCGCCGGCGAACATCGCCGTGCGCAGCCGCTCGACGCCGGTTTCGTGCGCGAGCTGCACGAGCAGCGCCAGCGTCTCGTCGGTCAGCAGGTTCTTCGAGTAGTCGAGGAACAGGCCGGCGGCTTCGAGCGAGTAGCGCGCGTGGCGACCGGGGTCGCGCGCGAACAGCTCGCGCAGCGTCGTGCCGGCGAGCGCGTCGCGGTGGGCGGCGAGCGCATGCCAGGCGGGCAGGGCGGTCAGCGCGGCGGCGACGGTCGTCATGTCGGTCAGGTCTCCAGTCCGGTGCTTTCGGGAATGAGCGGGGTGCGGCGCAGCGCCACGCCGATGGCGAGCGCATCGACGATCGCGAGATCGACGACGCGCGAGCCGCCGGGCAGCGGCCCCGGCGCAGCGGCCACGGCCGGCACCGTGATCGCGACCGTCGCCAGCGCCGCGAGCGGCGAGCCGGCGACGGTGATCGCGACCAGATCGGCGCCGGCGGCGCGGGCGCGCTGGGCGCTGCCGAGCAGTTCCGGCGAGCGGCCGGACTGCGAGATCGCGAGCACCGCGTCGCCGGGTTTCAGCAGCGCGGCCGACATCGCATGCACGTGGGCGTCGCTGTAGGCGACCACCGGCACGCCGAGGCGGTAGAACTTCTGCTGCGCGTCGAGCGCCACGATACCCGAGGCGCCGTGACCGTAGCACTCGATGCGCCGCGCCGCCGCCAGCAGCCGCGTCGCCTGTTCGAGCGCGGCGGCGTCGATGGCCTGGCGCGTGCGCTGCAGCATCAGGATCGCGGCATCGAAGACCTTGGCGAGCACGACACCGGCGTCGTCACCGGCCTGCACGGCGCTGTGGCCGCTGCCGCCGCCGCTCGCGAGGCCTTGCGCCAGCCGCAGCTTGAAATCCGGCCAGCCGATGCAGCCGAGCGCGCGGCAGCAGCGGATCACGGTCGGTTCGCTGACGCCGGCGCGCGCGGCGAAGGCCGCGAGCGATTCGCGGATCGCCGCCTGCGGATCGCCGAGCACGAGATCGGCGACCTTGCGCTCGCAGCGGCTCAGGTGGTGTTTGAGGTCTTCGAGGCGTTCGAGCAGCAGCATCGGGGCCGGCCCAGCGGTTTACGGCGCCCAATACACCTGACAGACCGGCCTGTCATGACGCAGTGCGAGGCGCACCGGCAGCGCCTCGACCGGGCCGTCGCCGAGGGCGGCATCGAGCACGCTGCGCTTGCCGTCGCCGGTGATGTGCAGGAACAGCGCCTGCGCATCGAACAGCGCCGCCGGCGTCAGCGACAGGCGCGCGTGCGCCGCGCCACGCGGGGTGAGCGCGGCGACCGGGGCCGGGCTGGCGATGGCGGCGCCGAGTTGCGGCGCGTCCGGGAACAGCGAGGCGGTGTGGCCGTCATCGCCCATGCCGAGCACGACGGCATCGAAGGGGCGCGGCAGCGTCGCGAGCCGGGCGGCGACCTCGGCTAGGGCGGATTCGGGGTCAGCGTGTGCGGTCTTCAGCCCGACGATTCTTGCTGCCGCCGCCGGCGTGCCGGCGAGCGCCGAGACCAGCAGGCGCTCGTTGCTGGCCTCGTCCAGCACATCGACCCAGCGCTCGTCGGCGAGCGTGACCGCCACCTGCGACCAGTCGAGCGGCGCCTGCGCGAGTGCCCGCAGGAAGCCGAGCGGCGTGCGCCCGCCGGAGACGACGAGACTCGCCGTGCCGCGCCGTTCGAGGCCGGCCTGCAGCGCCGCACCCACGGCGTCGGCGAGCGCATGGGCGAGCGCGCCCCGGTCGGGCCACTCGTGCAGCACGGCGGACGAGTCCAGCCGGTCGGCCATGATCAGTAATCCTCGTGCCACGAGAAGCCGTCGCGGCTGATCAGCGCCGTCGCGGCGGCCGGTCCCCAGGTGCCGGCGGTGTAGAGCTTCGGTGAATTCCCGCTCGCCACCCAGGCCTGCATGATCGGCTCGACCCACATCCACGCGGCTTCCTGTTCGTCGCGGCGCATGAACAGCGCCAGACGCCCGTGGATCACGTCGCCGAGCAGGCGCTCGTAGGCCTGCACCGGGCGCTGCTTGAAGGTCTCGGCGAAGCTCAGGTTCAGGCCGACCGGGCGCAGCTTCATGTCGTCGCCCGGAATCTTCGCCATCAGGTCGAGGCGCAGGCCCTCGTCGGGCTGCAGCCGGATCACCAGCCGGTTCGGCACGCCGCCGACGGTCGGGAACAGGTGCATCGGCATGTCGCGGAAGTACAGCGCGATCTCGGCGATGCCCTCGGGCATGCGCTTGCCGGTGCGCAGGTAGAACGGCGTGCCGGCCCAGCGCCAGTTGGTGATCTCGGCCTTCAGCGCGACGAAGGTCTCGGTCTGGCTGTCGGACGGGATGCCCGGCTCATCGAGGAAGGCCGACACCGCCTTGCCGTTGACGGCGCCGGCGCGGTACTGGCCGCGCACGCTGCGCGTCGCGACCTCGGCGCCGGTCAGCGGCCGCAGCGAGCGCAGGATGCGCAGCTTTTCATCGCGCACGGAATCGGCGTCCATGTTCGCCGGCGGCTCCATCGCGACGATGCACAGCAGCTGCAGCAGGTGGTTCTGGATCATGTCGCGCATCGCGCCGACGCCGTTGTAGAACTCGCCGCGGCCCTCGACGCCGAGCTGCTCGGCGACGGTGATCTGCACGTGGCTGATCCAGGTGCGCCGCCACAGCGGCTCGAACACCGAGTTGCCGAAGCGCAGCGCCATCATGTTCTGCACGGCTTCCTTACCGAGGTAATGGTCGATGCGGTAGATCTGGTGCTCCTCGAACACCTCGCCGACCGCGTCGTTGATCGCGCGCGCCGACTCCAGATCGCGCCCGAGCGGTTTTTCCAGCACCACGCGCGACTCGGGCGTCACCAGCCCGGCCTGGCCGAGGTTGCGGCAGATGTTCATGAACAGGTCCGGCGAGGTCGACAGATAAAAGACCCGCACCCGGCCGGTGTTTTCGCCGAGCACCATCGCCAGCCCCGAATAGTGGCCGGGGGCGTTGGCATCGACGCGGTGGAAGTCGAGGCGCTGCGCGAACTTCTCCCAGTCGCGCTCGTTGAAATGGCTGCCGAGGTGCGCAACCAGCGCCTCGCGCGCCAGATTCAGATAGGTGGCGCGATCCATCTCCGAGCGCGACACGGCGAGGATGCGGCCGTCGTCGCAGAGGCTGCCGGCGCGGTGGCGGTGATAGAGCGCCGGCAGCAGCTTGCGCATCGCCAGATCGCCGTTGCCGCCGAAGATCACCAGATCGAAGGGGGGAGTCACCTGCACGGTCGCCGCCTCGCATGGGCATCAGGGAACTGGAAGCGCCGGGAACTGTAGTTTGACTACAGGGCGAAGGAAAGCGCGCCCGCCGCTGCCGGCTGGCGGGACACTGGTCAAACCTGTTGATCGGATGGATGGATCGCTGTCGTTGCCGTCGATGCGCAGAGCGGCCGGAGCGTGCCGGTTTCGCATCGTCCGTAGTCCGGCTACATTCCGGACATTGCCCGTCGCGGAGGCCCGCCGATGAACCCCGATGCCCGCATCCAGGCCGTCACCGAGCGCATCCGCGCCCGCAGCCGCGACAGCCGCGCGGCCTACCTGGCCGAGATCGACGCCGCGCGCGGTCGCGGACCGCTGCGCCGCACGCTGTCGTGCACCAACCTCGCGCACGGCTTCGCTGCCTGTCCGGCCGGTGACAAGCTCGCGCTGCGCAGCGGCCCGCAGCCGAACATCGCCATCGTCTCGGCCTACAACGACCTGCTCTCGGCGCACCAGCCGCTCGAAGCCTATCCGGCCTGGATCAAGGAGGCCGCGCGCGAGGCCGGCGCAGTTGCGCAGTTCGCCGGCGGCGTGCCGGCGATGTGCGACGGCGTCACGCAGGGGCAGGACGGCATGGAGCTGTCGCTGTTCTCGCGCGACACCATCGCGCTCGCCACCGCGGTGGCGCTGACGCACAACCTGTTCGACGCCACGCTCTGCCTCGGCGTCTGCGACAAGATCGTGCCGGGGCTGCTGATCGGCACGCTGCGCTTCGGGCATCTGCCGACGATCTTCGTGCCCGGCGGGCCGATGGTCTCGGGCCTGTCGAACGACGCCAAGGCCGAGGTGCGCAAGCGCTTCGCGCAGGGCCTCGCCGGTCGTGACGAGCTGCTCGAAAGCGAATCGCAGAGCTACCACAGCCCCGGCACCTGCACCTTCTACGGCACCGCCAACAGCAACCAGATGCTGATGGAGATCATGGGCCTGCACCTGCCGGGCAGCGCCTTCGTCAACCCCGGCACGCCGCTGCGCGAGGCGCTGACGCGCGAAGCCGCACGCCGGGTCGCGCGCCTGACCGCGCTCGGCGACGAATACACGCCGATCGGCCACGTCATCGACGAGCGCGCCATCGTCAACGGCATCGTCGGCCTGCTCGCGACCGGCGGCTCGACCAACCACACGCTGCATCTGGTCGCGATCGCGCGTGCCGCCGGCATCCTGATCGACTGGAACGACTTCTCGGATCTCTCCGATGCCGTGCCGCTGCTCGCGCGCGTCTACCCGAACGGCAAGGCCGACGTGAACCACTTCCACGCCGCCGGCGGCATGGGCTTCCTGATCCGCGAACTGCTCGGGGCCGGCCTGCTGCACGGCGACGTGCTGACGGTCGCCGGGCCGGGGCTTGCGCGCTACGCCGAGGAACCCTGGCTCGATGGCGACCGGCTCGCGTGGCGCGACGCCCCGGCCGAAAGCGGCGATGACTCGGTGCTGCGCCCGGCCGCCGCGCCGTTTGCGGCCGATGGCGGCCTCAAGCTCCTGCACGGCAACCTCGGCCGCGCCGTCATCAAGACCTCGGCGGTCGCCGGGAAGCACCGCGTCATCGAGGCGCCGGCGCGGGTGTTCAACGGTCAGGAGGCGGTGATCGCTGCCTTCGAGGCCGGCGAGCTCGAGCACGATGTCGTCGTCGTCGTCGTCGGTCAGGGGCCGCGCGCCAACGGCATGCCGGAGCTTCATCACCTGACGCCGGCGCTGAGCGTGCTGCTCGATCGCGGCTACCGCGTCGCGCTGCTGACCGACGGGCGCATGTCCGGCGCCTCCGGCAAGGTGCCGGCGGCGATCCACGTCACGCCCGAGGTGCTCTCGGGCGGGCCGCTCGGCAAGGTCCGCGACGGCGACCGCATCCGCCTCGACAGCACGAGCGGCGAACTCGTCGCCCTCGTCGATCCGGAGACCTGGGCCGGCCGCGAGCTGCGCCTGCCGGACGTGAGTGCCCACCAGCACGGCCTCGGCCGCGAGCTGTTCGCGGGCTTCCGGCGGCTCGCGCACGGTGCGGAGCAGGGCGGCGGCATCTTCTTCGCCGACGTCTGAGGCCGGGCTTGCCTGCCGGCGGCGTGTGCGGGGCTCACGCCGATCACAGGCAGATGCGTTGTTGTCCCCCTCTCCCCAACCCCTCTCCCGCGAGGGGCGAGGGGCTGAACCGCGCAGCGTTGCCGTGTGATCGGTATCAGACCTGCTCCTGCGGCGCTGACGGATCAGCACGAAGAAAGCAATGCCTTGACGAACAAGCCCCTCCCCCCTTGCGGGGGAGGGGTTGGGGAGAGGGGGCGCAGCGCCGGACGTGGCTGCTGGTGTTTACCCACTCACCTCCGGCCCCTCCCGCAAGTGGCGAGGGGAGACCGCAGCCGACCCGAGGAACCGCCTCCGTGGATATCCGCACCGTCATGCGCCTCGCGCCGGTCATTCCGGTCATCGTCGTCGATTCGCCGGAGCAGGCCGTGCCGCTGGCGCGGGCGCTGGTGGCCGGCGGGTTGCCGGTGCTCGAAGTCACGCTGCGCACGGCCGCGGCGCTGCCGGCGATCGAGGCGATCGCCGCCGAGGTCGAGGGCGCGGTGCTCGGTGTCGGCACGGTCGTGCGCCCGGCGCAGTTCGAAGCCGCGCGCCGGGCCGGCGCCACCTTCGCGGTTACGCCCGGCCTGACGCCGACGCTCGCCGCGGCGGCGAAGGATTGCGGCCTGCCGCTGCTGCCCGGCGTCATGACGCCGGGCGAGGTCATCGCCGCCGGCGAGGCCGGTTTCGATGCGCTGAAGCTGTTCCCGGCCGCGCAGGCCGGCGGCATCGGCATGCTGCAGGCGCTCGCCGGTCCGTTCCCGGACGTGGTCTTCTGCCCGACCGGCGGCTTCACGGCCGACAACTTCCGCGCCGCGCTGGCGCTGCCGAACGTGCTGTGCGTCGGCGGCTCCTGGGTCGTGCCGAAGGCCGCGATCGCGGCCGGCGACTGGGCGACGATCACGGCGCTGGCGCGGGCGACGCGCGACTGAGCACCGCTGCCCGCATTGTCCCGCCCCGGCGCCGGCCGCTACGCTCGGCTGGCAACGGGAAGGGAGGGCAGGTGATGCCGGGCAAGGTGTTCGTCAGTTACAGCCAGCAGGATGAGGAATGGAAGCTGCGCGTCATCATGAACCGCCCCGGGTTTCGTGGAGGCTCCCCCTTTGAGAGGATGGAGCCATGAAAGCATCGATGAAGTTTTCACCCGAGGTTCAGGAGCGTGCCGTGCGCATGGTCACGGAGGCACAGGGGCAGCACGACTCGCAGTGGGCAGCGATCGTGTCGATTGCCGCCAAGATCGGCTGCACGGCCGAGACGCTGCGCCGCTGGGTACGCCAGGCGCAGCCGCGACAGCGGGCAGCGCGAGGGGCAGACGACGGCTGAGGCGCAGCGCATCCGGGAGCTGGAACGCGAGGTGCGAGAGCTTCGCAAGGCCAACGAGATACTGAAGCTGGCCAGCGCGTTTTTCGCTTGAGGCGAGCTCGACCGCCGCTGCAAGTCATGAGGGCGTTCGTCGATGAGCAGCGCGCGACGTATGGGGTCGAGCCGATCTGCAAGGCCCTGCAGATCGCCCCGTCGGGCTACCGGCGTCACGCCGCGCGCCGGCGCAACCCGGCGCTCGACAGTGCCCGGGCCCGGCGTGATGCCTCGCTGGTGACGGACATCGAGCGCGTCTGGCACGCCAACCTGCAGGTCTACGGCGCCGACAAGGTCTGGCGCCAACTGCACCGTGGAGCGGCTGATGCGTCGCCAGGGGCTGCGCGGCGTGCGCCGTGGCAAGACCGTACGCACGACCATCCCGGCCCCGAAGGCAGCCTGTCCGCAGGATCGG
>JAFEGB010000128.1 GCA_018240295.1 Pseudomonadota bacterium | reverse complement strand
TCCACCGGCGCCGGCTGCAGCTCGACGGCCGCGGCGGCTGGCAGCTCGCCGACGTGCCGGCCTGAGGTGGCGCGTTCCTGCCGCCTGTGGGCGACCTGACCGGCGTCAATCGTTACACGCCGGTGTCGGCCTACGCTCGACATATGCTTGCCGTATCGCGCCCGCTCGAAGGCGCCGGCATCCGCAGGAGGAGCAGACCATGTCAAGCACGCCCCAAGACCCGGCGCCCGGCGCCGGCGGCACGCTGGTCTTCTGGCACCCGCACTGCTCGGAGCACGACACCGGCAGCGGGCATCCGGAGCGGGCCGCGCGCATGCAGGCGGTGCTCGATGCGCTCGGGGCGCCGGAATTCCGCGGCCTGCAGTGGCGCGAGGCGCCGGCGGCGAGCTTCGAGCAGCTCGAACGCGTGCACCCGGCGCATCACGTCGACCGGCTGATGAGCCGCATGCCGGCCTGGGGACAGGCGATGCTCGATGGCGACACCATCGTCTCGCCCGGCAGCTTCGAGGCGGCGCTGCGCGCCGCCGGTGCCGTGTGTGCGGCGGTCGATGCCGTCGTCGCCGGCGAGGCCGCCAACGCCTTCTGCGCGATCCGCCCGCCGGGCCACCACGCCGAGCCCGCGCGCGCGATGGGCTTCTGCCTGTTCAACAACGTCGCGGTCGGCGCCGAGCACGCGCGGCGCGTGCACGGCATCGAGCGCGTCGCGATCGTCGATTTCGACGTGCACCACGGCAACGGCACGCAGGCGATCTTCGAGGCCGTGCCGCAGGTGCTGTACGTGTCGACGCACCAGTACCCGCTGTACCCCGGCACCGGTCACGCCGAGGAAACCGGCGTCGCCGCCAACGTGCTGAACGTGCCGCTGCGCGCCGGCTCCGGCGGCGAGGCGCTGCGTCGCGCCTGGAACGAGGAGATCCTGCCGGCGCTGCGCCGCCACGAACCCGGCCTGCTGCTGGTCTCGGCCGGTTTCGATGCGCACCGCGACGATCCGCTCGCCGAACTGGCCTTCACCGAGGCCGACTACCAGTGGCTGGCCGCGCAGCTCGCCGCGTTCGCGGCCGAGTGCTGCGGCGGGCGGCTGGTGTCGGTGCTCGAAGGCGGCTACGAGCTTTCGGCGCTGGCATCGAGCTGTGCAGCGCACGTGCGTGCGCTGATGGCCGCCGGCGGCTGAAGCCGCCGGGCACACGGCCTCTTCCCCCCCGACGGCCGCACTCGCGCGGCCGTCACGGTTTTTTTCAGCCGCTCCCGGGCGCCGCAGTTCGGCATCCGCACCGGCGATTTCGACCGGCGATCCGGGTTTTGCCGCATTGCGCAATCGCAGCAGCCTGCCGCGACCCGGCAAAACCTTACCGCCCGCCCGGTAAATCTTTGTATTGGCCTATAGCCGCCCGCCCGCCCTGCCGATATTCAGTCGCGATACCCGATACGTCCGCCCGTGGCGCCGGCCGTCCCCCCCGACCGCCGGCCCTGCCGTATCCCCGCAACCGGGAGCGTCGCGATGCCTTTCCTGAAGAACCTGTCCCTGCGCAGCCAGTTCGCGCTGCTGCTCGCGATCAACGCGCTGGCCATGGTGCTGGCGCTGACCGTGACGCTGCGCAACCTGCACGCCGAGCTGGAGCACGAACGCCGTGACCAGGTTTCGAATCTGGTCGATCTGGCCTGGGCGACGGTCGCGCGCTATCAGGCCGCCGAGGCCGCCGGACAGCTCGACCGGGCCACGGCGCAGGCGCGCGCCATCGAGGCGCTGCTCGGCATGCGCAGCGGCGAGATCTACTTCTGGGTGCATCGCTCGGACGGCGTCTATGTGATGCACGGCGGCAAGCCGGAGCGTGCCGGCACCGCCGGGCTGCTGGAGCTGCGGGATGCGCAGGGCAGGCGCCTGTTCGACAGCTTCGAGGACGCGCTCGCGCGCGGCAACGGCGCCGGCTTCGTCGAGTACAGCTTTCCGCGGGCCGGAACCGATGTGCCCGAGCCGAAGGTCTCGCGGGTCAAGCGCTTCGTGCCCTGGGACTGGGTGATCGGCAGCGGCCTGTACATCTCCGATGTCGAGGACGCCTACGCCAGCCAGCGCAACCAGTTGCTCGTCGGCCTCGGCGCGGCGCTGCTGCTGCTCGCCGTGATGCTGTGGGGGCAGAGCCGGCGCATCGTGCGCCAGGTGCATGCGGTGCTCGGCCTCGCGCGCCGGCTGGCGGCGCGCGATCTCAGCAGCCCGCTGCCGGTCGAGGCGCGCGACGAGTTCGGGCAGATGGCCGAGGCGCTGAACGCCGCGGTCACCGCGATGCAGACCGCCTTCACCGAGGTCGAGGAAGCCGCGGCGCGCGACCGCCAGCAGATGGAGCAGCTGCGCGCCGCCGAAGCCGCCCAGGAAACCCAGTCGCGCGAGATCGCCGCGCAGGCCGATCGCATCCGTGCCGCCGCCGAACGCGAGCACGCCGCGGCCGAGGAGCTGCGCGCCAAGGTCGATCGCATCGTCGTCGCCGTCGAGGCGGCGGCGCGCGGCGACCTGACCGTCGAAGCCGGGGTCAGCGGCGAGGACGCAATCGGGCGCGTCGGCCGGGCGCTCACGCGCCTGCTCACCGACCTGCGCGAGGGCATCGGCGGCATCGGCCGCAACGCCGGCGCACTCGGGCGTTCGGCGCACGACTTCACCGACGTGAGCCACCAGCTCAACGAGCTGGCCGCCGCCACCGCCGCCGGTGCCGACCGGCTGCGCGAGGCCGCGCACGCCGTCGACCTGAACCTGCAGACCGTCTCGACCTCGACCGACGAGATGAACTCGGCCGTCAATGAAATCTCGCGCAACGTCCACCGCGCGGTCGAGATTGCTGCCGGCGCCGGCGGGGCTGCCGATCACGCCTCGAAGCTGGTCGCGCAGCTCGCCGCCAGCAGCCAGGAGATCGGCTCGGTCAGCCGCACGATCGCCGGCATCGCCGAGCAGACCAACCTGCTGGCGCTGAATGCGACGATCGAGGCGGCGCGCGCCGGCGAGGCCGGCAAGGGCTTCGCCGTCGTGGCCAGCGAGGTCAAGGATCTCGCCCGCGGCACGGCGCAGGCCACCGGCGACATCGAGCGGCGCATCGAGGCGATCCAGACCGACACGCAGCACGTCGTCAACGCCATCGACGCGATCCGCCGCACGATCGAGGAGGTCAACGACATCTCGACGATGATCGCGACCGCCGTCGAGCAGCAGAGCGTGACCACCGCCGAGATCGGCCGCAGCGTCAGCAGCGCCGCGCAGGGCGGCAGCGAGATCAACGCCGCCGCGCAGCGCATGGCCGATACGGTCGGCAGCCTGCACGCCGGTGCGGCCAGCACCGCACAGGCCGCCACCGAGCTTTCAAAACTCGCGCAGGACCAGACGACGCTGCTCGGCCGCTTCCGCTGCTGAAGCCCCGGGCTGGCGTGCCGATAAGCCAACGTACCTTTGACCAGTGTTTGACGGACGACGGCTTGAGACGGCCGCTCCCCGCCCGAACAATGCCGCGCTCCCCCGCCACCGGGGCCGCACCGATGCCAACCGGGATGACGCCATGACCCAGCTGCCCCTGCGCTCGCAGTTCAAATTCGCCACCGTCGTACTGCTTGCCACCGTGGCAGTGCTGATGGTCGTGCTGTACTTCCATGCGCGCGCCGGTTTGTACGACCAGTTCGAGGAACTGCTGCACGAGCGGGTCGAGCTGACGGCCGGCATCCTCCAGCATTACCACGAGGAAGAGCAGGCCGGCCGCATGGATCGCGCCAGTGCCCAGGCGCTGGCGGTCACGGCGATCAACGCCCTCATGCACGAGGATGCCTATTACTTCGCCTACGATCGCGACGGCCTCTACGTCGTGCAGGGCGCGAGCCGGGAACTGATCGGCAAGCCGATCAAGGGCACGCGTGACGCCAGCGGCCTCGACCTGTACGGCGCGATCGAGAAGGCCGTCAGCGGCTCGGCCAAAGGCATCGACAACGCCGGCTTCCTCGAATACGTCTGGAAGCGGCCGGGCACCGACAAGCCGGAACCGAAACTCAGCTACGTCAAGCGCTTCGCGCCTTGGGGCTGGGTGCTCGGCAGCGGCCAGAACGTCGCCGACCTCGAAGACGACGTCGCGCAGGAACGCTGGCTGATGATCGGCGGTTTCGTGGTGGTCGCCCTGCTGATGTTCGGGCTGATGCGCTGGCTGAGCGGCGGCATCCTGCAGCGCATCCATACCGTGCTCGGCTTCGCGCAGCGCGTGGCGCGGCGCGACCTCGACGCGCACATGCAGAT
>JAFEGB010000127.1 GCA_018240295.1 Pseudomonadota bacterium | reverse complement strand
GGTCCCCGGCAGCCGTGCGGGTATCGGAAACGGTCAGCACCGCGATCGCGAGCGGACGCAGGCGATCGGTACGGCAGGAAGATTCGGGCATCGGCGGGTTCCGGAAGACAGGGCCCGCACCGGCGTGGCGCAGGCGGGCGCGCAGTGTCGGCCAGGCGGGGGCCGGTGCGGCTTGATGGCCATCAAGCACGCCGATGCCATCGTGATCGGCCGCTTTGGCCGCTATCCTGCCGCGCCCCTGCGCGACCCCCGGGAAGGGCTGCCGCCATGAATCCCGTCATCCTGCTCGCAAGCTTCGTCGCGTTCGCCCTCGGCATCGCACCGGCGGCACCGCCGGCGCTGCTGCTCGGGGCGCTGCTGCTCGCGTTCGCCCGCTGGGGAACGGGGCCGGTGCTGCCGGCCGGCACCCTGCGCCGGGCGCTGCGGCGGGTGCGCTGGCTGCTGCTCGCCGTCGTGATCACGCATGGCTGGTTCACGCCGGGCCTGACGCTGCTGCCGGCACTCGGCGGCGCCTCGCCGAGCGTGCAGGGCCTCTGGCTCGCGCTCTGGCGCGCGCTGGTGCTGCTCGAACTCGTCGCTGCCGCGGCGCTGGTGCTGGCGCTGGCCGGGACGCACGGCGTGGCCGGGGCGCTGTACCGGCTGGCCCCGGCCGGCGGTGGCTTCCGGGAGCGGCTGGCGGTGCGCGTGGCGCTCTGTTTCGAGGCGCTGCCGCTGCTGCAGGCACGCATGACGGCCCCGGCCGATGCCGGCAGCGGCCGGCTGGGCCGCTGGACGGGGGCGGCGCGCGCCGTGTTCGCCGCCGCAGGACAGCCGGCCGCGGACTTCGCGCCGGCAGACCGGCTCACCGTGGCGGTGCCGCCGCTGCCGGCGCTGCGGGAGTGGCGGCTGCCGCTCGCCATCGCGCTGGCGTTCGCCGGCATGCATGCGCTGGCTTGAGCCGGTCGCAAGCGGCATGCTTTGCCGTTTTGCGGCTCACCGACCCGACCGGACCCATGCGCATCGCCCTCGGCATCGAATATGACGGCTCGGCCTTTCGCGGCTGGCAGACCCAGGAGGAGGGTGTGCGCACCGTGCAGGGCGCCCTCGAGGCCGCACTGACGCGCATCGCCGACCGGCCGGTCGCGGTGACCTGCGCCGGGCGCACCGACGCCGGCGTGCATGGCGCCGGGCAGGTCGTGCATTTCGACACCGACGCTTTGCGCAGCGCGCACGCCTGGATCATGGGCAGCAACAGCCAGCTGCCGCCGGATGTCGCCGTGACCTGGGCGCAGCCGGTGCCCGAAGACTTCCACGCGCGTTTCTCGGCAGTTGCGCGCCGCTATCGCTACGTGATCCTGAACCGCCGCTACCGGCCGGCGCTCACCGCCGGGCGGGCGACGCACTGGTACCGGCCGCTCGATGCCAGGCGCATGCACGAGGCCGGTCAGGCCCTGCTCGGCGAGCATGATTTTTCCGCCTTCCGCGCTGCCGGCTGCCAGGCCGAGCATCCGCGGCGGGCGCTGTACGCGCTCGAAGTTGCACGCCACGGCGATCTGGTCGTGCTCGAGGTCGAGGCCAACGCCTTCCTGCACCACATGGTGCGCAACATCGCCGGCGTGCTGCTCGCGATCGGCGGCGGCGAGCGGCCGATCGCGTGGGCGGCCGAGGTGCTCGCCGGTCGCGACCGCCGCCACGGCGGTGTCACGGCACCGGCCGACGGCCTGTATTTCCTGCACGTGCAGTATCCGCAACGCTTCGGGCTGCCGTCCGGCAACCCGTCGGCGCTGCCGGTGCTGTTCTGAACGCGCGCGGCAGGGGCAGGCTTCGGCACGACCGTGCCGCGGCGAAACGTTTTTGTTACCCTTCCGCGCCTTGTCGCCGACCGGACCGCCCGCGCCCATGCATCGCACCCGAGTCAAGATCTGCGGTTTGACGCGCGCCGAGGATGCGCTCGCCTGCGTGCGCGCCGGAGCCGATGCGATCGGGCTGGTGTTCGTGCCGAAGAGTCCGCGCTGCGTGTCGATCGAGCAGGCGGCAGCGGTGATCGCCGTGCTGCCGCCATTCGTCGCCTGCGTCGCGCTGTTCCAGAACGCCGGGGCCGAGTACGTGCGGGCGGTGATGGCGCACCTGTCGCCGACGCTGCTGCAGTTTCACGGCGACGAGCCGCGCGAGTTCTGCAGCGGCTTCGGCCGGCCGTATCTGCGCGCCGTGCCGATGGGCGCCGGGGCCGAGGTCGATGACTACGCGCGCCGCTTCCCGGACGCCGCCGGGCTTCTGCTCGACAGCCACGGCGGCGAGCGCAGCGGCGGCAGCGGCGAAGCCTTCGACTGGTCGCGGATTCCGGCGCGGCGCACGCTGCCGCTCGTGCTCGCCGGCGGGCTCGATCCCGACAACGTTGCGCACGCGATCTACCGCGTGCGGCCCTGGGCCGTCGACGTGTCGAGCGGCGTCGAGGCAGCAAAAGGCATCAAGGACGCGCGCAAGATCGGCGCGTTCATGCAGGCAGTCAGAAACGGAGATGACCGTGGGTGATGTGATCGACTTCAGCCGCTTCCCGGACGCGGACGGCCATTTCGGGCCGTACGGCGGCCTGTTCGTGGCCGAGACGCTGATGGCGGCGCTCGAGGAACTGCGCGATGCCTACGCGCGCTTTCGCGACGATCCCGATTTTCTCGCCGAACTCGACCGCGACCTGTCGCACTACGTCGGGCGGCCGTCGCCGCTCTATCACGCCGAGCGCCTGTCGCGGAACTGGGGCGGGGCGCAGATCCTGCTGAAGCGCGAGGACCTCAACCACACCGGCGCGCACAAGGTCAACAACACCATTGGCCAGGCCCTGCTCGCGAAGCGTCTCGGCAAGACGCGCATCATCGCCGAGACCGGTGCCGGCCAGCACGGCGTCGCGACCGCGACCATCGCCGCGCGTCTCGGACTCGAATGCGTGGTCTACATGGGCGCCGAGGACGTGAAGCGCCAGTCGCCGAACGTCTATCGCATGAAGCTGCTCGGTGCGAGCGTCGTGCCGGTGCAGTCCGGCTCGAAGACGCTGAAGGATGCGCTGAACGAGGCGCTGCGCGACTGGGTCACCAACGTCGATGACACCTTCTACGTGATCGGCACCGTCGCCGGTCCGCACCCGTATCCGATGATGGTGCGCGACTTCCAGTGCATCATCGGCCGCGAGGCGCGCGAACAGGTGCTCGCCGGTTTCGGCCGGCTGCCCGATGCGCTGGTGGCCTGCGTCGGCGGCGGCTCGAACGCCATCGGCCTGTTCCATCCCTTCCTCAACGACGCCTCGGTCGCGATGTACGGCGTCGAGGCGGCCGGCGATGGCCTCGACACCGGTCGCCATTCGGCCCCGCTGAACGCCGGTCGCCCCGGCGTGCTGCACGGCAACCGCACCTACCTGATGGAAGACGAGAACGGCCAGATCATCGAGACGCACTCGGTCTCGGCCGGTCTCGACTATCCCGGCGTCGGTCCCGAGCACGCCTGGCTGAAGGACATCGGCCGCGTGCGCTACGGGGCGATCACCGACGACGAGGCGCTCGCCGCCTTCCACGAGCTCTGCCGCACCGAGGGCATCATCCCGGCGCTCGAAAGCTCGCACGCACTTGCCTACGCGAAGAAGCTGGCCCCGACGCTGGCCGCCGACCAGCTGCTCGTCGTCAACCTGTCCGGTCGCGGCGACAAGGACATCTTCACCGTCGCCGCGCGCGACGGCATCACGATCTGAGAGCCGGGCCGCCATGAACCGCATCCAGACCCGATTCGACGCCCTGCGCACGGCCGGTCGCCGCGCGCTGATCCCGTACATCACCGCCGGCGATCCGGATATCGGCACCACCGAAACCCTGCTGCACACGCTGGTTGCCAGCGGTGCCGACATCATCGAACTCGGCGTGCCGTTCTCGGACCCGATGGCCGACGGCCCGGTGATCCAGCGTGCCTGCGAGCGCGCACTCGCCGCCGGCACGCGCCTTCGCGACGTGCTGGCGCTGGTCCGGCGCTTCCGCGAGCGGGATGCCGACACGCCGGTCGTGCTGATGGGCTACCTGAACCCGGTCGAGGCGATGGGCTACGCGGCCTTCGCCGAGGCCGCTGCGCAGGCCGGCGTCGACGGCGTGCTGACCGTCGACCTGCCGCCCGAGGAAGCCCACGAGCTGACGCAGGCGCTGCTCGCCAGCGACCTCGATCCGATCTTCCTGCTCGCGCCGACCAGCACCGAGGCGCGCATCCGCCGCATCGGCGCGCTGGCGCGCGGCTACCTGTACTACGTGTCGCTGAAGGGCGTGACCGGCTCGGCCCGGCTCAATACCGGCGAGGTTGCCGAAAAGGTCGCACGCATCAAGGCGCTGGTCGATGTGCCGGTCGGCGTCGGCTTCGGCATCCGCGATGCCGACAGCGCCGCCGCGGTCGCGCGCGTCGCCGATGCCGTCGTCGTCGGCAGCGCACTGGTCTCGCGCATCGAGGCGCTGGCCGGCGATCCGCAGCAGCTGAACGCCGAGATCGGCGCGCTGCTCGGCGCGATGCGCACCGCGATGGATGCCGTCACGGCCTGAGCCGGCCCGCGATCCTTTTCCGTATTCCTGACGCCGGCCGCTTTGCTGGCGGGAGTGTTGTGCAAGCCATGGTCGACATGAGCTGGTTCGAAAAACTCATGCCCTCGCGCATCCGCACCGAGGGCGGCAACAAGCGCCAGATTCCCGAAGGGCTCTGGTCGAAGTGCGATGCCTGCAGCGCCGTGCTGTACCGCGCCGAGCTGGAGCGCAACCTGCACGTCTGCCCGAAGTGCGACCACCACATGCGCATCCGCGCGCGCGAGCGGCTGGCGAGCTTCCTCGATGCGGACGGCCGCGTCGAGATCGGCGCCGAGGTCGAGCCGACCGACTTCCTGAAGTTCAAGGACAGCAAGAAGTACAAGGACCGCCTGGCCGCCGCGCAGAAATCCACCGGCGAGAAGGATGCGCTGGTCGCCATGAGCGGCACGGTGCTCGGCGTGCCGGTCGTGGCCTCGGCCTTCGACTTCGAGTTCCTCGGCGGCTCGATGGGCTCGGTGGTCGGCGAGCGCTTCGTGCGCGCCGCGCGCGTGGCGCTGGAAACGCGGGTCCCCTATGTGTGCTTCACGGCCTCGGGCGGTGCGCGCATGCAGGAGGCGCTGGTGTCGCTGATGCAGATGGCCAAGACCAGCGCCATCCTGGCGCGGCTCGCGGAGGCCGGTGTGCCGTTCGTGTCGGTGCTGACCGATCCGACCACCGGCGGCGTTTCGGCGAGTCTGGCGATGCTCGGGGATCTGAATGTCGCCGAGCCGAAGGCACTGATCGGCTTCGCCGGCCCGCGCGTCATCGAGCAGACCGTACGCGAGAAGCTGCCCGAAGGCTTCCAGCGCAGCGAATTCCTGCTCGAACACGGCGCGGTCGACCTGATCATCGACCGGCGCGAACTGCGCGCGCGCCTCGGCGCGATCCTCGCGATGCTATCGGGACGTCCGCAGCCGCTCGCCCAGGCCGAAGCCGCGGTCTGAGCACATGCCCGCGGCGCTTCGCAGCGACTGGTCGCTCGCCGACTGGCTGGCCTGGCAGGAAACCCTGCATCCGAAGGGCATCGATCTCGGGCTGGAGCGCGTGCGTGCGGTGGCGGCCAGGCTCGACCTGCTGCAGCCCTCGGCGCGCACGATCGTGGTCGGCGGCACCAACGGCAAGGGTTCGACGCTTGCCTTTCTCGAAGCGATGCTGCTCGCCGCCGGCCGGCGCGTCGCGGCTTACACCTCGCCGCATCTGCTGCGCTACGAGGAGCGCCTGCGCCTCGATGGCCGCGAATGTCCGGCCGGCGACTGGTGCCGGGCGTTCGCGGCGGTCGACGCGGCCCGCGATGACCAGTCGCTGACCTACTTCGAATTCGGCACGCTGGCGGCGCTCTGGCTGGCGCGGGCCTTCGATCCCGAAGTGCTCGTGCTCGAGGTCGGGCTCGGCGGACGGCTCGATGCCGTCAACATCATCGACGCCGACGTGGCCATCGTCACCACGATCGGCATCGACCACACCGAATTCCTCGGCCCCGACCGCGAATCGATCGGTTACGAGAAGGCCGGCATCTACCGTCCCGGACGACCGGCGATCTGCGTTGATCCGTCGCCACCGGCCAGCCTGCTCGCGCATCAGCAGGCGATCGGCGCCCGGCCGTACCGCTTCGGCCACGAGTTCGGGGTCCGGGAGGCGCGCGACGGCTGGGGCTGGTGGGGGCCCGGCGGCGGGCTTGACCTGCCCTGGCCCTCTCTTGCAGGACTGCATCAGCTGGCGAACGCGGCGGGGGCGGTTGCGGCCCTGCGTCTGCTGCCGTCGATCGAGGTTTCCGGGGCTGCCATCGCCAGCGGGATTGCCGCTGCCCGACTCGCCGGACGGTTCCAGATTGAATCGGGAGCCGTGGAGTGGGTGTTCGATGTCACCCATAATCCGCACGGTGCTGCGGTACTGGCCGAAACGCTGCAGTGGCGGCCCGTGGCCGGTCAGACCTGGCTGCTGCTGGCCATGCTTGCCGACAAGGACGCTGCCGGCGTCATCGCAGCGCTGATGCCGGTCGTGGACCGCTGGTGTGCGGCCGGGCTCGACGGTGCACGCGCCCGCCCGGTCGAATCGATGCTGTCCTTGCTGCCAGCAGGTACCATGGCCTGCAAGGATGTGACGGCTGCCTGCCGGCAACTGGAATCGGCGGCGCAGCCCGGTGATCGTGTGGTCGTCTGCGGATCGTTCCTGACCGTTGCCGAAGCCATGCGGGCGCGTCACATTACGTGCTGAATGTCTTGAATGTCTTGAATGTCTTGAATGTCTTGAATGTCTTGAATGTCCTGAAACCCTGACTCGTATCGCCCCCAGCCAAAGTTCATGCCCGGAGTCGTGTCGTGGAACAGCGTCTGAAGCAGCGTCTGCTCGGCACCGCCGTACTGGTCGCACTGGCCGTGATCATCGTCCCGGAAGTGGTCAAGACTTCCGGTCCGGTCACCGCGCCGGCCGTCGCAACCAGCATCCCGCCCAGACCGGAATCGCCGCAGCCCGGCGGGGTCACCGTCGCGCTGCCGCCGGCGATCCTGCCGCAGGCCGTGCCGCCCGAAGCACCGGCTCCGTCCGGGCAGGCATCGGCATCGACGATCGCCCAGTCTCCGGTTATTGAACCGCTGCGAACGCCCGCAGCCCTGCCATCGGCAAGCGCGGGCGGTGATGGTCCGCAAGGCATGCGGACGGTCGATCTGGGCGCTGGCGCGCCGCGCGTGGCTCCGGCCAGCCCGGCACCGGCGGCACCGCCAGCCAGACCTGCAGCTCCGAAGCCGGCACCAGTCGTTGCAAGCGCGCCCGCTCCAAAACCGGCTCAGACTCCTGCTGCCGTGGCCAGTCCTTCGAAGCCGGCTCCGGAAGCGGCCAGAGCAACGACCGATGCGCCGAAGCCCAAGCCTGAGGTCGTGGCCAAGGCAGCTCCTGCTACCGTGACCCCGGCGGCGACAGCCAGACCGGTTTCGCTGCCGAAGATCGAGCTGACCAGCCGCGACACTTCAAGAGCCAGTGCTTCCGCACCGGCGGCCGAACCCTGGAGGCCTCAGGCCGGCAATGGCTCCTGGGCGGTGCAGGTCGGCAGCTTCGGAGTCGAGGAAAACGCCAATCTGCTGCGGGACCGCCTGCGCTCCCAGCGCTTCCCGGCCGTCGTCGAACGCATCCGTGGAGGCAGCGGCCAGGCAATGTATCGGGTCCGCGTCGTCGGACAGGATTCCAGACCCGCCAGCGAGGCGATCGCGTCGCGTCTGCGCTCGGCAGGCGTGGCAGCCAACATCGTCGAGCCGGGAGAGTGAGATCAGGGTTCAGTGCATGTTCGGCTCTTGACAAGCTTCTGTGATCCCATATAATCGTCCGTCTCGTCGCATCAAAGGACTTGCTTGATGTCGATGAAAAGCGGTGAAATTACTGCTTGCGGAATTGAAGAAGGCGTGTAGAATGCGCGCCTCGCCGAACGAACGGGTCGGCGGAGTTCTTTGACAGCTTGACTGAGTAGTTTGTGTGGGTGCTTGCGCTGGAGAGATTGTGGCAT
>JAFEGB010000126.1 GCA_018240295.1 Pseudomonadota bacterium | reverse complement strand
TGCTCGACCGAATGCGTCCAGACCAGCGTGAACACGCCGGCGGCAACCGGCAGCGCGCCGAAGCAGAGCGCCGGCATCAGCGGGGGGGCATCTGCGGGAGCTGGCGGGTGCGCCGCCAGTGCCAGAGCAGGAACACGGCCGACAGCACGAAGCCGGCCTCGTCGGTGACCGGCAGCGCCGCGACCAGCAGAAAGGCTGCCGCCATCGCCAGCCCGCGCTCGCCGGCGCCGAGCGGTGCGAACAGGTAGCCGATCGCCGCCGCGCCCCACAGGCCGATCGACACCAGCGCCTTGACGACGATGTAGAGCACGGCGACGACGGACGGATCGCCCTGCAGCATCAGCGCCGGGGTGTAGACGGCCATGAACGGCACGACGAAGCCGGCGATGGCGATGCGCATGCACTGCAGGCCGATGCGCAGGCCCGAGGCGCCGGCGATCGGCGCCGCCGCGAAGGCGGCGAGGGCCACCGGCGGCGTCAGGTCGGCCATGATCCCGAAATAGAACACGAACATGTGCGAGACGATCAGCGGCACGCCGAGTTCGAGCAGCGCCGGGGCCGCGAGCGAGGAGGTGATGATGTAGTTCGGGATGGTCGGGATGCCCATGCCGAGCACGAGGCAGGCGAGCATGGTCAGCAGCAGCGACAGGAACAGGCTGTCGCGGCCGAGATCGATGATCAGGCCGGCGAACTGCGAGGCGACGCCGGTCAGCGTGGTCACGCCGATGATGACGCCGACCAGCGCGCAGGCGATGCCGACCGGGATCGCGTGGCGCGCACCGTCGGCAAGCGCCTGCACGCACAGCGCGAGCGTCGTGCGCCCGCCACGCAGCCCGGCGAGGATCGCGACCAGCACGGCGATCAGCGCGAGCACCGCCGTGATCCCGAACTTCAGGAAGGCCGAGGCGGCCAGCCCGAGCGCGAGCCAGAAGCCGATGCGCAGCGCCCGCCCGGGCAGGCGGAGCGCGATCGGCGTGCCGAGGATCAGCAGTGCGGTCAGCGCCAGCCCGAGCGTGCCGGCAAACAGCGGCGTGTAGCCGGCGAACAGCAGCCAGACCAGCGCCGCCAGCGGCAGGATCAGGTACCAGCGCTCGCGCAGCGCACGGGCGGCATCGGGGCAGTCGGCCTTCGCCAGACCGTGCAGGCCGGCGCGGCCGGCTTCGAGGTGCACCATCCAGAACGCGGTCGCGAAGTACAGCAGCGCCGGGATCAGCGCGGCGCGACAGATCTCGACGTAGGGCAGGTTCAGCGTCTCGGCCATGATGAAGGCGACCGCGCCCATGACCGGCGGCATGATCTGCCCGCCCATGCTGGCCGTGGCCTCGACGCCGCCGGCGAAGTCGGCGCGATAGCCGAAGCGCTTCATCAGCGGGATCGTGAACTGGCCGGTGGTGACGACGTTCGCCACGCCCGAGCCGTTGATCGTGCCCATCAGCCCCGAGGATACGACCGCAACCTTGGCCGGCCCGCCGCGGTAGTGGCCGACCGTGCCCATCGCCAGATCGGTGAACAGGTCGATCATGCCGGCGCGCTCCAGAAAGGCGCCGAACAGGATGAACAGGAAGATGTACGACGAGGACACGTAGGTCGGGATGCCGTAGATGCCTTCGGTGCCGAGCACGAGCTGCTCGATGACCTGCTCGAAGGCGTAGCCGCGGTGCGCGAGGTGACCGGGCAGGTACTGGCCGAACAGCGCATAGGCGAGGAAGGCCGCGCAGATCAGCGGCAGCGCCCAGCCCATCTGCCGGCGCGCGGCGTCGAACACCAGCACGGTGATCGCGCAGCCGACGACGAGATCGGTCATCGACGGCTCGCCGGCGCGCTGGATCAGCTCGGCAAGGAACACCCAGTGATACAGCCCGAGCCCGAAGCCGGCAACGCCGAGCGTCCAGGCCAGCGCCGCGCCGGTGCGCCCGCTGCGGCCGGCCGACAGGCCGTAGACCAGCAGCAGCAGGAAGCCGACGTGTACCGAGCGCACGACCTGGCTCGGCAGCGGCGAGAACGCGGCGCTCCAGAGCTGGAACACCGAGAACATGATGCAGATCGCGAAGATCGCGCGCGCGGCGCGATCCGGCGCGGGAGCGGAAGGCGCGGACATGGGGGGCGCGGACATGGAGGGCGGAATCCGGACGGCAGCGGCGACGGGGACTGGCGCTGCCGCAAGCACCGGCGGCGCCCGCTTCGGCAAGGCTTACTTCAGCAGCCCGGCCTCGCGGTAATAGCGCTCGGCGCCCGGATGCAGCGGCACCGGCGAGCCGCTGGCGGCGGTTTCGGCCTTGATGCTTTTGCCGGCGGCGTGCGCGGCGGCGAGCGCGTCGAGGTGCTCGAACATGCCTTTGGTCATCGCGTAGACGACCTCCTCCGGCACGTCCTCGTGCGTGACCAGGAAGTTCACGACCGCCACCGCCGGCACGTCTTCGGTCTGGCCCTCGTAGGTGTTGGCCGGGATCACGGCGGCGCGGTAGGCGGCATCGCCGATCTTGCCGACCGTTTCGGCCGGCACCGCGACGACGACGATCGGCACGGCCTGCGCGAGGTCACGGATCGACGCGACGCCGAGGCCGGCCGACTGCAGCGTCGCGTCGAGCTGGCGGTTCTTCATCAGCTCGACCGACTCGCCGAAGGGCAGGTACTCGACCTTGTCGAAGTCCTCGTACTTCAGGCCGGCGGCGCCGAGCACGGCGCGGGCGTTGAGTTCGGTGCCGGACTTCGGCGCGCCGACCGAGATGCGCCTGCCCTTGAGATCGGCGAGCGTGCGGATGCCGGATTCCTTCGCGGCGACGATCTGGATGTAGTTCGGGTAAATCGCCGCGACCGTGCGCAGCTTCTTCAGCGGCGCGCGAAAGCCCGCCTCCTCGTTGCCGTTCCAGGCCTGACTCAGCGAATCGCCGAGCGTGAACGCCAGCTCGCCGCGCCCGGCCTGCAGCAGGTTCAGGTTCTCGACCGAAGCCTTGGTCGCCTGCACCGAGGGTTTCGAATCGGGCACGGCGGTCTCGAAGATCTTCGCGAGTGCGACGCCGAGCGGGTAATAGACGCCGCTGGTGCCACCGGTCAGCACGTTGATGAACTGCGCGGCCGGCGCGACGGCGGCGACGGCGAGCAGGGCGGCGGCGAGCGCGACGGCGCGCAACGGACGGATCGACGGCATGGGGATTCTCCTCGGGTCGGGTGCCTCTGGCCTGCGGCAGGCGCGGGCCGGGCAACTTGTCATTGATGCTTGCCCCGGCAGATATAGCCCAGCCCGCCGCGCCGGGGCCGGCCGATCCACAGCCGGTCCGCACCGGTGCGCTTCAGAACAGCGGCAGCTGCACCATGCGCCCGATCGCGGCACCGCGGGATTCCGCTTCGCCGCCGTCCTCTTCCGGGAAGCCCGAGACGGTCAGCCCGAGCAGGCGCACCGGCCGCGAGCACGCCTCGGTGCGCGCCAAGAGGGCCGGCAGCGCCGTGCGCAGCTCGGCGGCCTGCGCATAGCGTGCCGGCGGCGCCAGCGTGTGGGCGCGGGTGACGGTCTCGAAGTCGGCGTAGCGCACCTTCAGCGTCAGCGTGCGCCCGGCGAGGCCGCGGCGGCCGAGTTCGGTCGCGACCTCATCGGCGAGGGCGCCGAGCGCGGCCTCGATCTCGCCGGCGGCGCCGAGATCGCGCGCATAGGTGGTCTCGGCCCCGAGCGACTTGCGCACGCGCTGCGCGCACACCGGCCGGTCGTCCTCGCCGCGCGCGAGCTGCGCGTACCAGTGCCCGGCCTTGCCGAAGTGCTCGACGAGGCGCGCCTCGGACCACGCCCCGAGATCGGCGCCGGTGGCGATGCCGAGCGCGAGCATCTTCTGCTCGGTGGCGCGGCCGATGCCGTGAAAGCGCCCGATCGGCAGCTTCGCGATGAACGCCGGCCCCTGCTCCGGCGTGATCACTGCCAGGCCGTCGGGCTTGTCGAGATCGGAGGCGATCTTGGCGAGGAACTTGTTGTACGAGACGCCGGCCGAGGCCACCAGCCCGGTCGCGGCACGTACGGCGATCTTCAGGTCCCGCGCGATCAGCGTCGCCGATCCACGACAGACACCGACGCCGCTGACATCGAGATAGGCCTCGTCGAGCCCGACCGGCTCGATCAGCTCCGTATAGCGCGCGAACACCGCACGGATCTGCTGCGAGACGCTCTGGTAGACCTCGAAGCGCGGACGCACGAACAGCGCCTGCGGACAGAGCCGCCACGCGTGCGCGCACGGCATCGCCGAGCGGATGCCGAAGCGGCGCGCCTCGTAACTCGCGGTCGCAACCACGCCGCGCCCGCGCGGATCGCCGCCGACGACGACCGGCCGGCCGCGCAGGCGCGGATCGTCGCGCTGTTCGACGGCGGCGTAGAAGGCATCCATGTCGACGTGGATGATCTTGCGCGACAAGCGGCAGTCACTCCGGCAGCTCAGGGCGTGCGGGGCACGGGAATGAAATCACCGGCCTGCGATCCGGGGCAGGCAGGTTCGCAGCAGGCGATAAAATATCGGCTGACCGGAAAACATCGGCGCAGACCGGAGCATGGAGGTCGAAATGGCGGATGAAGACGAAGAGGAGTTCGAGCGGAATCTGCGCCTGGCCGAGCAGGGCGATGCCGACGCCCAGTTCGAGGTGGGCTGGATGTATGCGCACGGCACCGGCGTCAGCCGCAACGATGGCGAAGCCGCGCGCTGGTTTCGCATGGCGGCCGATCAGGGCGATGCCGATGCCCAGCGCAATCTGGGCTGGATGTATGCACACGGTCTTGGCGTGGACCGGGACGATCGGGAAGCGGTGTACTGGTATCGCCAGGCGGCCGAGCAGGAACATCCCGATGCCCAGTGCGATCTGGGCTGGATGTATGAGCATGGCCGCGGCGTCATTCATGACGACAAGGAGGCGGTGCGCTGGTATCGCAAGGCGGCCGAACAGGGACAGGCCTTTGCCCAGTGCAATCTGGGCAGGATGTGCGAGGAGGGCCAGGGAGTCGAGCAGGACGACCGGCAGGCGCGCCACTGGTATCGCAAGGCGGCCGAGCAGGGACATCCCGGTGCGATCATGGAACTGGAGCGCCACGAGATCATGGTCGGCCCCCTGGAGGATGACCCCCCTGCCGAAGCGGACGCATCGGCACCGGATGATCTTTCCGATCTCATCGGCATCGCCAGCGTCAAGGCACAGGTGGAATCGCTGACCCAGTTCATCCGCGTCCAGAACTCCCGGCGCGCCGTCGGTCTGAAAACGCCGGCTTTGTCGCTGCATCTGATCTTCACCGGCAATCCCGGCACCGGCAAGACCACGGTCGCCCGGCGGATCGGCAGCATTTACCGGCGGCTGGGCCTGCTGCAGAAAGGCCACGTCATCGAATGCCAGCGCCAGGATCTGGTCGGCGAATACATCGGCCATACCGCCCCGAAGGTCAGGCGCAAGTGCGATGCGGCCATGGACGGCGTGCTGTTCATCGACGAAGCGTATTCGCTGATGCAGCCGAACAGTGACAAGGACTTCGGCAGCGAAGCGATTGCGGCGCTCGTTGCCGAAATGGAAAACCGCCGGGACCGGCTGGTCGTGATCGTGGCCGGCCATACGCAGGAGATGAAAGCATTCCTCGATGCCAATCCCGGCCTGCGCTCCCGCTTCTGGCGCACGCTGCACTTCGAGGACTACACGGCCGGCGAGCTGCTCGAAATCTTCGAGCGCTTCGCCATCGACGGGGATTACCGCCTCGACGCGCAGGCACGGTCGGTGCTGCTCGGCAGGTTCGAAAAATCGCTGGCCGGCAGGACGCGCACCTTCGGCAACGCCCGTCACGCCCGCAACCTGTTCGAGCAGGCGCTGGAAAAACACGCGGCGCGGGTGGGACGCCTCGCCGATCCCGACTGCGCAGCCCTGCAGACGATCACGGCCTTCGATCTGCCCTGAACCGCGCCTGCGGAGACGCACCGCCCTTCGCGGACGCTTGCGCACCGACACCAGCGACAGCCGTGGTCTTCAGCAGGGATGCGAGGATGCTGCCGATCGGCGCTTCACCGGACGTGCTGGAAATCCGGCGCGACTGCGGGCGCCGGGGTGCCGCCTCGCACGCGCCGCCGGCGGCGCGTTGCCCGGCCAGCAGATCAGGCCGGAGCGGCAGGTCGGGCCGGGTTGCCGCAGCGGGCGGCGGCCGGTCGACCGGAGGGTGAGGAACTGCGGGATCGGGACGGGGCTGCCGCTACAGGCAGCGGCGGTTCGGGCTGACCGGGACCGGATGGTCGGTGGACATCGCGGCGCACATGCGCCAGTAGCCGCGCTCTTTCAGGGCATGCCAGACGGCGCGTAACGAGATGTAGTTGGTCATGACGAGCACCTCAGGGTGCTGAACATCCGGATCCGGCAGGATGGCGCCAGGGGCGACCACGGGGCCTGCGGAACCGCGTTTCGGGTCGGCGGAACGACGCCAGGAACGCTCGACTGGATGAAAAGCAACTTTGGTGCCACGAGGCATTCGCACGGCAAGTGGTTGTTTTTTCAAAATGTCGTCCGATGGCTGTTCTGATGTACTGTCAATTCCCCTGACGCTTTTGCGACAGTGACACGTCAAGTCGATGACATAGCGACGTAAAAAAGCGACGTATCTGTCTGATTCTGCCTGCATCCGCGTGATGCATCGGTCCTTCGCGGCCACCACGACCGGCCGTGGCCGGCATTCTGCACCTCCTGCATGCTGCAGGTGCAAATTGTCGCCTTGCAGCGACACCTCTGTTACGAATCCGTGCCTGCCCCGATCGGCGCCTGCCGTGGCACAGTGGGCGCCTCCGCCTTCACCCGCCTCCGCCGGGAGCGCCGCCATGAGCATCCGCCCGACCGATCTGTGCCTGCACCAGCAGACGCGCATCCTCGAAGTCCGCTTCGAGGACGGCGCGCATTTCGAGATGAGCTGCGAATACCTGCGGGTGTTCAGCCCGTCGGCCGAGGTGCGCGGCCACGGGCCGGGGCAGGAAACCCTGCAGGTCGGCAAGGAGGAGGTCGAGATCGTCGACATCGTGCCGGTCGGCAACTATGCGGTGAAGCTGGTGTTTTCCGACGGCCACGATTCGGGCCTGTATTCGTGGAACGTGCTGTACGAACTCGGTCGCGACCAGGCCGCGAACTGGCAGCAGTACCTCGCACGCCTCGCTGCCGCCGGTCACGTGCGCCGCGCCGGGCCCTGACGGCGGTTTGAGCCGGCGGGGCCGCGTGGCTATGCTGCAGGGCCGTGCCTGCTGCAGCGCAAAAGCGGCAGCCCCGCATCAGGACCCGCATTCCCAATCCTTCCAGGTCGCAGGCCCGGTCGCCCGGCCGGCCCGACGGAGCACGCGAGATGGCCAGCCCGGAAACGCCCGGTAACGACGACACCGCCACCACTCATTTCGGCTACCAGCAGGTGCCGGTCGAGGACAAGGCACGCCGTGTCGCCGGCGTGTTCCATTCGGTCGCCGCCCGCTACGACCTGATGAACGACCTGATGTCCTTCGGCGTGCACCGGCTGTGGAAGCGCTACGCGATCGCGCTCGCCGGCCTGCACCGCGGCGACTGCGTGCTCGATCTGGCCGGCGGCACCGGCGACCTGACCCGGCGCATGGTGTCGGTGGTCGGCGCGCGCGGCCGGGTCGTGCTGTCCGACATCAACGCCTCGATGCTCGACGAAGGTCGCAAGCGCCTGCTCGACGAGGGCATCACCGGCAACGTCGAATACGTGCTCGCCGATGCCGAGGCGCTGCCGTTCCCGGATGCGTACTTCGATGTCGTGACCATGGCCTTCGGCCTGCGCAACGTCACGCACAAGGAGCGGGCGCTGGCCTCGATCCACCGCGTGCTGAAGCCGGGCGGGCGGCTGGTGGTGCTGGAATTCTCGAAGCCGGTCGTGCCCGGACTGGCGCCGGTCTACGACCTGTATTCGTTCCGGATGCTGCCGCTGATGGGCCGGCTGGTCGCCAACGATGCCGAAAGCTACCGCTATCTGGCCGAATCGATCCGCATGCACCCCGACCAGCAGACGCTGCGCGACCTGATGCAGGCCGCCGGCTTCGAGTCGGTCGAGTACTACAACCTGACCGGCGGCATCGTCGCCGTGCACCGCGGCTACAAGTACTGACGCGGCAGGCGCCGCCCGTGCCGAGCGCGGCGGCCATGACTGGTTTCCGAAGGATCGCGCCGATGCCCCCGATGCTGCTGATCGCCGCCGCGATCGAGACCGCGCTGAACCGCCTGCTGGCGATGGACCCCGAGGCACCGGCACGGCTCGCCGGCCTGCGCGGCGCGACCATCGCCTTCGAGGTGCATGGCGTGAACCTGCTGGTGTATCTGGTGCCGGTGCCGCACGGCTTTCAGGTCGTGCACAGCCATCACGGCGTGCCGGAGGTCCTGGTGCGCGGCTCGCCGGCGGCCTTCCTGCTGCTCGCGCGCGGGGCCCCGGTGCAGGAGGCCGGCGTCGAGATCGTCGGTGATCCGCTTGCCGGCCAGGCGCTGCAGAAGCTGCTGCGCGAGCTCGACATCGACTGGGAGGAGCAGGCCTCGAAGGTGTTCGGCGACGTGCTCGCGCACCGCCTCGGCCGCTTCGCCCGCGGCGCGCTCGGCTGGCTGACGCAGGCACGCGAAACCCTGTTCTACGACGGCGCGCAGTTCATCCAGCAGGAGGCCGGCGCGCTGCCGGTCGCCGATCGCGTGCACGAGCTGCTCGACGCCATCGACACGCTGCGCGCCGACGCCGACCGGCTCGATGCGCGGCTCGCGCGGCTCGAAGCCCGCCTCGCCAGCCGCTGAGCCACGCCTGCGCCGCGGCCTCACCTTCCCCCCTCGCTTCCCTGACCGGGTTTCCCCGCATGCTGCGTCCCGCCCAGGCCCTGCGCCTGCTGCACATCAACCGGGTGCTGGTGCGCCACGGCCTCGACGACATCATCCTCGCCACCCATCTGTTCCGCCCGATCGGCTTCGTGCGCCATCTGCTGCCGTGGAACTGGCTGCGCGGCGAGGATCACCGCTCGCGCGGCGAGCGCATCCGCCTGACGCTCGAGGATCTCGGACCGATCTTCGTGAAGTTCGGGCAGATGCTGTCGACGCGCCGCGACCTGCTGCCCGATGACATCGCCGACGAACTCGCGAAGCTGCAGGACCGCGTGCCGCCGTTCGCGCCCGAGCAGTCCCGGCAGATCATCGAGCAGGCCTATGGCCGGCCGCTTGCCGAGACCTTCGCCGAGTTCGGCGAGCAGCCGCTCGCCTCGGCCTCGATCGCGCAGGTGCATCTGGCGCGGCTGTTCGACGGCCGCGAAGTCGTCGTCAAGGTCGTGCGCCCCGGCATCGCCCGGACGATCCGCCGCGACATCGAGCTGCTGTACATCGTCGCCGGGCTCGCGCAGCGGTACTGGCGCGAGGGCCGGCGGCTGCGGCCGGTCGAGGTGGTCGCCGAGTACGAGAAGACCATCTTCGACGAGCTGGACCTGATCCGCGAGGCCGCCAACGGCGCGCAGCTGCGGCGCAACTTCGAGCATTCGCCGATCCTGTACGTGCCCGAGATCCACTGGCCGTACTGCCGGCGCGAGGTGCTGGTCATGGAGCGGGTGCGCGGCATCCCGGTCGGGCAGATCGAGGAGCTGCGCCGCCTCGGCGTCGACATGAAGAAGCTCTCCGAGCGCGGCGTCGCGATCTTCTTCACGCAGGTGTTCCGCGACAGCTTCTTCCACGCCGACATGCACCCCGGCAACATCTTCGTCGATGCCAGCGATCCGGCCGATCCGCGCTACATCGCCATCGACTTCGGCATCATCGGCACGCTGTCGCCGGTCGATCAGCACTATCTGGCCGAGAACTTCCTCGCCTTCTTCCGCCGCGACTACCGGCGCGTCGCCGAGCTGCACATCGAATCGGGCTGGGTGCCGCGCGACACGCGCGTCGATGAGTTCGAATCGGCGATCCGCACCGTCTGCGAGCCGATCTTCGACCGGCCGCTGCGCGAGATTTCCTTCGGCGGCTTCCTGCTGACGCTGTTCCAGACCGCGCGGCGCTTCAACATGGAGGTGCAGCCGCAACTGGTGCTGCTGCAGAAGACGCTGCTGAACATCGAGGGCCTCGGCCGCCAGCTCGATCCGGAACTCGACCTCTGGAAGACCGCCAAGCCCTTCCTCGAAGACTGGATGAACGAGCGCATCGGCCCGAAGTCGCTGCTGAACAAGCTGAAGGCCAATCTGCCGAAGCTCGCCGAGCACCTGCCGGACCTGCCGGTGCAGATCGGCGAGCTGCTGCACGCGCTGAAAAGCGGCGAACTGCGCATGCAGGTGCACGCGCGCTCGCTCGATGCGCTGCGCGAGGACATCCGCCGCCAGGGCGCGCGCAGCCGCCAGACCACGGTCGGCGCCGCGCTGCTGATCGGCGCGGCTGTCGTCTACGGTCTGAACAGCCTCAACCCGGCGGTGGTCGCCGCTGCACCGTTCGTGACCTGGGCGCTCGGCCTGAGCGGCGGCGCGCTGGTGCTCGGGGCCGCGCTGCGCGACTGAACCGGCCCGTCACCCGCGTACGAACAAGCGTACGAACCGTAAAACCGCATCGATTGCATGCGACGGCCACAGCCGGTCGGGATACCGGCGCGGACCGTCGCAGCTCATGCCGGAGCCTCCCGGCCTCACCGTCACACAACCGGAGCGTGGAAAGATGGCCCATATCATCTGGAGCAACGATCTCAGCGTCGGCATCGAGATCATCGACAGCCAGCACAAGCGCATCGTCGATTACCTGAACGAGCTCGACGATGCGCGCCTGAAGCACAGCCGCGATGTGGTCGGCGGGGTCATCGAGGATCTGATCGACTACACGCAGAGCCACTTCGGTTTCGAGGAGACGCTGATGGAGGAGGCGGGCTATCCCTACGTCAACGCGCACAAGAAGATCCACGAACTGTTCATCCGCCGCATCAACGAGTACCACGACCGCTTCAAGCTCGGCGATGACGTGACCGAAGAACTGCACCGCACGCTGACCAACTGGCTCGTGAACCACATCAAGCGCGAGGACAACGACTATTCCAGCGTCGTGCAGGTGCATACGGCCAGGGGCAAGGTGGATCTGGAGCCCGAAACCTCGGGCTGGCTCGGCGGTGCCCTCAAGCGCTTCTTCGGCAAGAGGAAATAGCCGCGCCCGCGCCCGCTCCGGAGCGGCAGGCGCGGCAGCCGCCCTGTGGATAATTTTGTGGAGAACCCCGGGTCAGCCCCGCCCGTCCCGCCGCAGCCGGACCGCGTGCCGGCCTCGCCCGCCCGTGCCGGATTACCTTGACAATCAGACACCTGTCTTCCATGCCTGCGGCGATGCACGGCTGCAGGCACAAACCGGCCGCCGGCGTCCGGTTTGTGTATAACTCGAAAGGCTGCGACGACGACGCTCGCAGCCGGCCGGCCGGTATGCCGCTGCGGTTTTGCTGCCAGTCCGCAAGTGCGCAGAACCGTCCCCGCCATCGCGCGTCGGACCGGCGTCGTCCTCGCGACCCGCACCGGAGTTTCCTGCCATGCACATCGATCTGTCCGGACGTACCGCCCTCGTCACCGGCTCGACTGCCGGCATCGGCCATGCCGCCGCCCTCGGACTCGCCGGCTGCGGCGCGCATGTCATCGTCAACGGCCGGCACGCCGACGCCGTCGAGCAGGCCTGCGCGGCGATCCGCGCCGCAGTCGCAGGCGCCGAGGTCAGCGGCATCAGCGCCGATGTCGGCAGCGCCGAAGGCTGTGCGCAGCTGCTGGCCGCGCTGCCGGCGGTCGACGTGCTCGTCAACAACGTCGGCATCTACGGTCCGCAGGATTTCTTCGAAGTGAGCGACGAGACCTGGCAGCGCTTCTTCGAGGTCAACGTGCTGTCCGCCGTGCGGCTGGCGCGGGCCTACGTGCCGGGCATGGCGACGCGCGGCTGGGGGCGGGTGGTGTTCCTGTCCTCGGAATCGGGCCTGAACATCCCGGCCGACATGATCCATTACGGCTTCACGAAGACCGCGCTGCTGTCGGTGTCGCGCGGGCTGGCCAAGCGCATGGCCGGCAGCGGGGTCACCGTCAATGCGGTGCTGCCCGGCCCGACGCTGACCGAAGGCGTGCAGGCGATGCTGCAGGCCGAAGTCGAGAAGACCGGTCAGCCGATCGAGGCGGTCGGTGCGGCCTTCGTCGCCGCACACCGGCCGAGTTCGATCCTGCGCCGGCTCGCGAGCGCCGAGGAGGTTGCGAACCTGATCGTCTACGCCTGCTCGCCGCAGGCTTCGGCCACCACCGGCGCGGCGCTGCGCGTCGATGGCGGCTGCGTCGACACGATCGCCTGAAGCAGCGGGTGGCCGGGCGTGCTCAGAGTCCGAGCATGAAGGTGATGACGTTCTTGGCGATGAAGCCGAGCACGCCGAGGCCGAGCACGCCGAACATCACGAAGGTGCCGAACTTGCCGGCCTTCGACTCGCGCGCCAGCCCCCAGACGATGAATCCCATCCAGCCGATCAGGGCAGGCAGCAGCAGGCGCAGCGACCAGTCGGCAAATTCGGCTTCGGTCATGTGGACTCCGGAAACGGTGGCAGGCGGGCGGATTCGGAAAGCGTGATGGACGCGCGAGTCTGCCGATCGGCGCCGGGCTGTGCTTTGATGCAGGTCAAGACCATGCTGCACCGCCGCATCCAGACTGTCCCTGCTGCCCCTGCCCCTTGACCCGGAGTACCGCCATGAGCCCGGAACAGTTCGAAAAAGGTCTCGAAGTCCGCCGCGCCGTGATGGGCGATGCCTTCGTCGAGCGTGCGCTCGCGAACCTCGATGACTTCAGCCGCCCGCTGCAGGAACTCGTGACCGGCTACGCCTGGGGCGAGATCTGGACGCGGCCCGGCCTCGACCGGCGCACGCGCAGCCTGATCAACCTGGCGATGCTGACGGCGCTCAACCGCGGCACCGAGTTCAAGGGCCACGTGCGCGGCGCGATCAACAACGGCTGCACGCGCGAGGAGATCGTCGAGGTGCTGCTGCAGGCAGCCGTCTACTGCGGCATGCCGGCCGGCGTCGAAGCCTTCCGCAATGCCCGGGAAGTGCTCGACCAGATCGACGCCGAGCGCGCCGGCGGATCACAATGACCCTGCGCCGTTTCAGGAATTGACGGCGGCGGCCGATACCGGAGCTATCGCCAGCCGCCGCTGCCGCCTACGCTGGCGGTCCGCCGGTCCGGGCCATTGCGGCCGCCGTGCGCCACCGGGTCCGAAGGGGGGCGGACATGAACGATGACGCCGCGCTGCTGCAGGCGCTGTTCCGGGCAATCCCGGACATGGTCTGGCTGAAGGACATCGACGGCCGCTATCTGGCCTGCAATCCGGCCTTCGAGCGCTATTACGGCCAGATGGCCGAGGCCATCCTCGGGCACACCGACTTCGATTTCGTCGATGCCGACACGGCGGCGTTCTACCGGCGCAAGGACGCCGAAGCCGCCGCCGCCGGCGTGCCGCGACGCAACGAGGAATGGATCGTCTATCCCGACGGCGCGCGCCGCCTGATCGAGACCACCAAGACGCCGCTGCACACCGGCAACGGCCAGCTGCTCGGCGTGCTCGGCATCGCCCGCGACATCACCGAGCGCAAGCAGGCCGAGGAGGCCGCGCTCGACCAGCAGGCGCGGCTGCGCGCGCTGCTCGACAGCTTCCCGTTCCCGGTGTGGATGAAGGATGCCGACTGCCGCTTCGTCGCCGTCAACCGCGCCGTGGCGCTGCTGACCGGTCACGCGGACCCGGCGGCGCTGATCGGGCACGAGGACCTGGACTTCTTCCCGCCCGATCTGTGCGCCCGCTACCGCGCCGACGATCTGGCCGTGCTCCGCGACGGCCTGCCGCGCCAGGTCGAGGAACCGATCGAGGCCCGCGGCGAGCGGCGCTGGTTCGAGACCCTGAAGTTCCCGGCGTTCGGCACCGATGACCGCGTGATCGGCACCGTCGGCTACGCGCGCGACGTGACCGTGCGCCGCGATGCCGAGGAACGCCTGCGCGCCTACGAGCGCGACTACCGGCATTTCTTCGAGGACGGCCGCGTCGCGATGCTGCTGGTCGATCCGGCCGACGGCAGCATCGTCGATGCCAACCACGCCGCCGCGATCTTCTACGGCTGGTCACGGCCGCAGCTGCTCGGGCTGAACCTGAGCGGCCTGAGCATGCTGCCGGCCGGAGCCCTCGCTAGCCGGATCGAGGAGGCGGTGGCTGCCGCGCAGACGCACTTCCTCTGCCGCCACCGGCGGGCCGATGGCAGCGAGCCCGATGTCGAGGTGCATGCGGCACCGGTGCGCGCACGCGGACGCTCGCTGCTGTACCTGATCGTCCACGATGTCACCGAGCGCGTCGCCCTGCAGTCGGCGCTCGCCGACAGCGAGGCGCGCTACCGGCTGCTGTTCGAGAACATGCACGAACTGCTGTTCGACATCGCACCGGATGCGACCGTGCGCCTGCTCAATCCGGCCTGGACCACGATCACCGGCCATCCGCTGTCGGCGACGCTCGGCACGGATTTCCGCACCTGGCTGCATCCTGATGACCGCGCGCCGGCCAGCCTGCTGTTCTTCGAACTGGCCGCCGGGCGGCGCGAGCGGGCGACGATCGAGCTGCGCGTGCGCACCGCCGACGGCGGCTGGCGCTGGCTGCAGACCGAAGGCAACCCCACCCGCGATGCCGCCGGCCACATCACCGGCATCGGCGGCGTCGCGGTCGACGTGAGCGAGCGGCGCGAGGCCGAACAGCGGCTGCGGCTGGCTGCGAGCGTGTTCGACCACGCGCACGAAGGCATCATCATCACCGATGCCGCCGGCACCATCCTCGAAGTCAACCGCGCCTTCACCGAGCTGACCGGCTGGACGCGCGACGAGATCCTCGGGGAGAACCCGCGCGTGTTCCGCTCCGGGCGCCAGAACGCCGCGTTCTACGACCGCATGTGGTCGACGCTGGCCGAGCGCGGCTGGTGGCGCGGCGAGGTCTGGAACCGGCGCAAGGACGGCTCGCTGTACGCCGAACTGCTCGACATCTCGGCCGTGCACGACAGCGCCGGCTGCCTGACGCATTACGTCGGCGTGTTCACCGACATCACGCTGCTGAAGGAACACCAGCAGCGGCTCGAAGACCTCGTGCACCACGACCCGCTGACCGGCCTGCCGAACCGGGTGCTGCTCGCCGACCGGCTTGCACACGCGATGGCACAGGCCGATCGCGCCGGCACCCGGCTCGCGGTCTGCTACCTCGACCTCGACGGCTTCAAGCCGGTCAACGACGCCTGGGGTCACGAGACCGGCGACCGGCTGCTGGTCGAGATCGCGCAGCGCCTGCTCGGCTGCGTGCGCGCCGGCGACACGGTCGCGCGCCTCGGCGGCGACGAATTCGTGCTGCTGCTCGGCGGCCTGCCGGAGCGCGACGACTGCACCGGTGCACTGCCGCGGCTGCAGGCGGCGGTCTGCACGCCCTGCGTGCTCGACGGCCGCGTGCTGGCGGTGTCGGCCAGCATCGGCGTCACCGTCTACCCGGACGATGCCAGCGACGCCGATACGCTGCTGCGCCACGCCGATCAGGCCATGTATTCGGCCAAGCAGGCCGGCCGCAACGGCTTTCACCTGTTCGATGCCGACCAGGAGCGCCGCGCCCGCGACCGCAGCGAGCTGATCGGCCGCGTGCATGCCGGCATCCCGGCCGGCGAGTTCGAGCTGCACTACCAGCCCGAGGTCGACATGCACAACGGCGGCGTCGCCGGCGTCGAGGCGCTGCTGCGCTGGCGGCCGGCCGGACAGCCGCTGCTGTCGCCGGCGGCCTTCCTGCCGGCGATCGAGGCCAGTCCGGCCGAGATCGCGCTCGGCGAATGGGTGCTCGACAGCGCGATCGCGCAGCTCGAACGCTGGCATGGGGCGGGGCTGGCGCTGACGGTCGCCGTCAACGTCTCCGCGCACCACCTGCAGCATCCGGGCTTCGTCGCGCGTCTGGCGCAGCGCCTGCGCACGCAGCCGCACGTGCCGGGCCGGCTGCTGCGCATCGAGGTGCTGGAGAACGCCGCGCTCGGCGATGTCGCGCGCGTGCGCCAGATCATCGCCGACTGCCGCGCGCTCGGCGTCGGCTGCGCGCTCGATGACTTCGGCACCGGTTACTCGTCGCTGACGCACCTGCGCCGGCTGCCGGCGGACGTGGTCAAGATCGACCAGTCCTTCATCCGCGACATGCTCGATGACAGCGACGACCTTGCCATCGTCGAGGGCGTGATCGGTCTGGCGCGCGCCTTCGACCGGCGCGTGGTCGCCGAAGGCGTCGAAACCGCCGAGCACGGCGCAGTGCTGCTGGCCTTCGGCTGCACGCATGCGCAGGGCTACGGCATCGCCCGGCCGATGCCGGCCGACGCGCTGCCGGACTGGCTGGCACGCTGGCAGCCGCCGGCGCTCTGGCAGCATCACGCCGCACGCTGGACCCGGGCGGAGCTGCCGCTGCTCGGGGCGCGCATCGAACTGCAGCGCTGGATCGAACGCCTCGGCACCTGTCTGGACCTGCCGCCCGGCGAGATCGGCAACACGCCGGCGTTCGGCACGCACGACTGCCGCTTCGGCCGCTGGTATCACGGCCCCGGCCGCCAGCGCTACGGCACGCACCCGGTCTGGGCGAAGATCGATGCCGGCCACGAAGAATTCCACGCCCTCGGCGCCGAACTGCTGGCCATGCACCTGGCCGGCGAGGCCGAAGCGGCGCGCGCGCGCCTCGGCGAGCTGCGCACGCAGTGCGACGCGCTGCTCGGCCTGCTCGACGCGCTGCTCGGCAGTCCCGAGCGCGAGCACACCGATTCGCCGTGACGCTGCATCGCAGCCGCAAGTGGCTTCATGCGGCTTCCGGAAGCTCAGGATGTTCGCGATCCGCCCGCCAGCCGCACCATCGGTGTATCCGGCAAAAGAGGCCGGCAGCCTGCACCAGCGGCTCATGCCGCTCACACGTGGCACGGGAATGTGTTGTTGAGCTCCCTCCGCAACCCCTCCCCCGCACCGGGAGAGGGGCTGAAAAGACGGCGTGCTCAGCCGGGACCGGTATGAACGGCCTCACGCACTCTTGGCGCAGGTCGCATTGCCCTTGCCCCAGTCGCCGATGTCGGGGCTGGAACAGAAGCTGCGCGTGTCGGCAGCGATGCTGGCGGTGACGGTCTTGACCTCCTCGCGGGCGGCCGTGGCTTTCTGTACCTTGCGCTCGACGTTGACCGCCTCGGTCGGCACACCGCTGCTCTTCGACGAACCACGCCCGCCGCCACGGTTGGCGGACTGCGCAACCGTGCTGCGCGTCGCGCCGCGCTTCTGCAGGTCGGACTCGTAGGCCTTGGTGTAGGTGTCGAGGCTTTCACCGATACGGCCGTCGACCGCCGCCATCAGCGCGTTGGCCTCGCTCATGCCCGAGACGATCTCGGCGAAGCGGGCCCGGCCTTCGGCGTCGCTGACCTTGCCGCGCTTGCGCAGCTGCACGAGCGCCTTGAACTCCTTCTGATAGCAGCGCTGCGCGTTGCGCGCGGCCGAGGTCGTGCGGTTGAACTCGCCGGTCGTGCGGTCGATGTCGGTGCCGTAGGCAGCAAAGCGGGCACTGTCCTCGGCAAGCTGCTGCTGCTTCTGCTGATAGTAGGCCGTGGCGCCGCCAGCGAGACCGCCGAGCACCGCGCCGGCGATGGCGCCCCGCGAATCGCCGGTCGCTATCGCGCCAATGGCAGCTCCTCCCAGGGCCCCGAGCGCCACCCCGGTGCCGACCGCCTGCTGCATGCGCTGGTCGGATTCGCGCAGGTAGCCGACCGGTTCGTAGCACTTCGGGTAATAGTTGACGGTGGTCTGCTGCACGACGCCCATCGTGCTGTTCATCTGGGCGCAGCCGCTCAGCGCCAGCAGCAGCGACAGGGCGGCGGCCAGCGGACGCTGGCCGGGTTTCGGTTCAGAGAAGGACATGGCCAACGGACTCCTGTGCAGGTGGGTTTCTCAGGCGGCTTCCGTGCCGGGCAGCGGAGGGTTCCAGGCGGATTCAGACGCCCTTGCCGCAGGCCGAGGCGCCACTGCCCCAGTCGCCGACATCGGGGTTGGAACAGAAGCTCTTCAGCTGCGCGGTCAGGCCGCTGCTCACGGCCTTCGATTCGTCGCGCGCGGTCGAGGCCTGCTGCACCTTGCGCTCGGTGTTGACGGCGGCTTCGGTGCTGGCCGGCTTGGCGGAGCCGGCGACGGCGACCGGCTTCGAGGAACGGGCGGCGCGGGTGACCGCCTGACGCTCGACGCCGGTCTTCTTCAGGTCTTCCTCGTAGGCCTGCGTATAGGTGTTGAGGCTCTCGCCGATGCGCTGGTCGACGGCGGCCATCAGCGCGTTGGCCTCGCTGATGCCCGAGACGATCTCGTTGAAACGCGCCCGACCCTCGGTGTCGCTGATCTTGCGGGTCTTGCGCAGTTGCACCAGCGTCTGGAATTCCTTCTGGTAGCAGCCCTGGGCGTTGCGCGCGGCCGAGGTCGTGCGGTTGTACTCGCCGGTGGCGCGGTCGATGTCGGTGCCGTAGGCGGCGAAGCGCGCGCTGTCCTCGGCGTTCTGCTTCTGCTTTTCGAGGTAATAGCTGCTGGCGCCACCGATCAGCGCGCCGGCGGCCGCGCCGATCAGGGCGTTGCGTCCGGCGTT
Organism: Pseudomonadota bacterium; assembly: GCA_018240295.1. Lineage (GTDB taxonomy): Bacteria > Pseudomonadota > Gammaproteobacteria > Competibacterales > Competibacteraceae > Plasticicumulans. Next base: position 2,541 of record JAFEGB010000126.1, on the reverse strand, counting down.
GTCACCGCCGGTCAGCGCGCCGAGCAGGCCACCGGCCAGGGCACCGCCGACCGCGCCGGTGGCGACGGCGGATTTCATCTTGTCGTCGGATTCGCGCAGGTAGCGCACCGGCTCGTAGCAGGCCGGGTAGTAGTTGACGCTGGTCGTCTGCGCGACGGTATCCGCCGGGCCGCCGAGCTGGACGCCGGCGCAACCGCCGAGCGCGAGGGTCAGGGACAGCGCCGCGGCGAGCCTGCGGGCACCGGTCTGCGGAGGAAGGGCATGCATCGGGAAGACTCCGGGTAAAGGTTGTTCTGTTGTTCTGGTTCTGGCCGGGAGCACGGCACGGCCGGCATCGCGAAGGCAGCCGGATTCAGACGCTGAGCCTAGTGCAGTCGAAGCCCGGCGGCAGCCAGTCGCCGACATCCGGATTGGTGCAGAACTCGCGCAGGCGTCTGTCGGCCTGCACGATCTGGCGCTGCATGTCGGCGGCACGCGCCACGGCCTCGGGCCGGCGCAGGTTGCGGGCGAGCGCGACGCGGGTCGCGGCGATGCCGTCGCCGAGTTCGCGCAGGCGCGCACGGCCCTCGACGCGGTTCAGGCTGCCGCTGCGGTGCTGCGCGAGCAGCGGCTGGTACGCGGCCCAGTAGCAGTCCTGCGTGCGCTGCGTGGCGGCGATGTAGCCGTTCCAGACCGCCGCGCGCCCGGCATCGCGTTCGAGTTCGAGTTCGAGACGCGCGGCATCGAGCAGGCCGCGGCCGCAGTCGGCGTAGAAATCGGTCAGCGGCGGCGTGCCGGGGGCGACCGGTACGTCGCCGGCCGCGACCGGGGCCGGTGACGGGGCACAGACGCAGCAGCCGGCCAGCGTGGCGACGGCGAGGGGGGCAAGGAGGAAGCGCATGAGGGTGAGGATTCCTAACGTCCGAGCACTTCGTTCAGCACGCGGTCCCGATCGAGCCGGCGCGTCTCGCGGTACTGCTCGACATGCTTCATGAACAGCGTCGCGCGCGCGCTCAGGCTGCGCCCGAGCACGGGCTTCTTGCCGAGTTCGTCCTGCACGCGCTGGAACTGCTCGGCGAACAGGGTTTCGGCGTAGGCGGCGCCGGAGTTGACGTTGTCGAGGTAGATCGACAGCGCCGCCTGCACCGCGCTGGTGCCGTCGGCAATGACATTGGTGAAGAACTGCACGCCCTCGGCGTTGCGCTTCGCCTTCTGTTCTTCGAGCTGCTTGTTCAGGTTGGTCAGGCGGATGTTGTAGTTGCCGATGGTTTCGGCGACCAGCGCCGAGGACTGGATCAGGTTGGCCGCGGCATCGCGCCGCTGCGCGGCGATCAGTGCCACCGAGCGCTTGAGTTCCTCGCTGACCGTGCCGAGCTCGCGGCCGATGGTCGAGGTCGGCATGTCGCGCTGCAGGTCGGCGACGATGCGGTCGAGCTTGACGCCGGCATCGGCGTCGGGCGGCAGCTCGCTGGTCAGGTTGCTCAGACGCCCCTCGGCCTGCCAGCCGGCGAACAGTTCGTCATAGCGCGCGCGCGGTGCGGCCAGCGTGCCGAGCGCGATGCGGAAGCCCGTCGTCGTGTTGCGGCTCGGCTGGCCCTTGTCGTCGAACAGCGGGTACTCGCGGCGCATGCCGGTGAACAGCGTCTGCTCGCCTTCGAGGTAGTTGCCGCCCTTGACCACGAAGCCGCCGGTGCCGCCGCCGGGCCGGCCGCCGCCGCGCACCAGCAGGAAGGGATCGAGCACCATCTCGGCGGCGTTGCCGATCACGTCGAACAGCCCGACCGGGTTCGGGCGCTTCGTGCCGATCGGCGCGAGCCGCGCCGTCTGGCCGCTGCCGCCGGCGACCTGCGTGTATACCGCCCAGTCGCGCAGCGGCCCGTCCTCGCTGGCATTGCCTTCGCGGCGCGGGAACAGCCGCGCTTCGAGCGCCTGCCGGTCGACCACCTGCGCACCGCGCGCCGCGTACTCCCATTCGGTCTCGGTCGGCAGGCGCACGTAGGCCGAAGCCCCGCCGGCCGCCGAACCGGCGCCGCCGCCGAGCGCCGGCAGCGCCTCGCGGTGCTTGCGCATCAGCCATTCGGTGTACAGCGCCGTGAAGTTCAGCGCATCGAACCAGCTCAGGTCGACCATCGGCAGCCGGTCGGTCGCCGCCGGCGCCGGACAGGCCGGCGGCTCGGGTGCGGCCCCGTGCAGCCAGGGCTCCAGCGCCATCACCAGCCGGTACTGGCGCTGCGTGATCTCGTACTTGCCGATGAAGTACAGCATCGGCTTCAGCCCGCCTTCACCGGCCGCCGGCAGCTTGCCGTCGAGGCGCGTGCGCCACGCCGCCGGCAGGTCGGCCGGTTCGAACTGGCCGTTGACGTGGCCGAGCCGGTAACCGGCGACGAAGCCCTGCTTGTAGCCGGGTTCGTCCTGCGTGAACGGATAGCCGAGGTTGACCTCGCGGTCATCGAGCGCGCTCTTGGCGAGCACGTAGACGGTGCGCAGCAGCAGCCGGCCGTCGCAGGGCAGCGGCAGTTCGATGTCGTCGGCGAGCGGCTTCGGATCGTAGAGCGGATCGGG
>JAFEGB010000125.1 GCA_018240295.1 Pseudomonadota bacterium | reverse complement strand
GCGAAGTTCGCCTCGCTGCCGGCCTTGGCGATGACCGCGCCGGCAGCAGCACTCAACTTGATCCCGAACTGCACCTCGACCTGATCGGGTCGAGCCGTGAGCCCGCTCAACGTATCAAGCACGGCATCGGCAAGTGGCTGCAGCCGGGCGAGGGCTTCCTGCACGCTGCGCGGCAGCTCGCCGGGGTCCGGCGCGCGGCTGACCGGCCGGAAGCTCAGGCCGACCAGATCATCTTCGACCTCGGCCGGCACGCTTTCGCCGGAAGCCAGCGTGAACACCACAATTTTCGTGTCGCCAGTGCGCATTGTCGGAACCTCCCCGGGCGGCCTGCCGCGGTGAGTCAGGCACGCGTGCAGCGGTTTCGCAAGGCGTGGACGGCCGGGTGTCGAGTCGGCAAGGGTTCAGCGACTGACCGACCCCGAGCGCGTGCGCGTCGCTCCGCGCGGGCCGGTCGTCGTGCTGCTGCCGCTGCAGCTGCCATCGGCGCAGCCCGCCTCGCCCTGATGCGTGGACGTCCGCCCGGCCGGGCCGGTGCGCGTGACGCTGCGCGAGCAGCTGCGGTCCGCGCAGCTGCCGGAGGCATCGACGCTGCTGCTGCCGTGCGGGCCGCTGCTGCTGCCGTGGCGGGTCCACGCGACGGCGTCGGCGAGCGGCACGCCGGCGAGCAGGGTGGTGAGGGCGAGGCTGACGAGGGCGGTGCGCATGGCGGGCTCCCGGGATGCAGGCAGGGAAGGGACAGGCCGCTCCCATCCTGCCCTGACGGTGTGACGGCTGCGTCGTGCGCAGGTCACGACTGGTATCGGGCTGCCGGTGCCGCTTCGACCGGACACCTCCGGCTGCCGCCCGGCCGGTGCGACCCGGCGACTACGCTTTCCGCATCCCGGCGGCCGGTTTTCACGGCGGGTTGCCCGGGCAGCTCGTGGTCAACAAAAAAACCATGCGAACTCATGACTTTGGGCCAGTTCTGGTACAATGATGGCGCTGGTAAAATGGTCTTACCACTTAGGAGAGAAGATGAACGATACCACTGGCGCCGCCCGCAGCGCCCCGCCGCGCGTCGGCCTGTTCGTGACCTGTCTGGCCGATACGATCCGGCCGTCGGTCGCGTTTGCGACTGTCAAGCTGCTCGAAGACGCCGGCTGCCGGGTCGAGGCACCGGCGAGCCAGACCTGCTGCGGCCAGCCGGCCTTCAACTCCGGGGATCGCGCCGATGCCCGCGCCCTCGCCGAGCAGACCATCGCCGCGTTCGAGGGCTTCGACTACGTCGTCGGGCCGTCGGGCTCGTGCCTCGGCATGCTGCGCCACTATCCGGAGCTGTTCGAGACCGGCAGCCCCTGGCATGCGCGCGCCGAAAGGCTGGCCGCGAAGTGCTTCGAGATCACGTCCTTCCTCGTCGACGTGCTCGGCGTCGAGCGCGTGCAGGCGCGTTACGACGGCACCGTCACCTACCACGATTCCTGCTCCGGCCTGCGCGAACTCGGCGTCAAGGCGCAGCCGCGCAAGCTGCTCGCCACGGTCGAGGGCCTGACGCTCACCGAGATGAACGAGAACGAGGTCTGCTGCGGCTTCGGCGGCACCTTCTGCATCAAGTATCCGGACATCTCCAACCGCATGGTCACCGAGAAGGTCGCCAACATCCGCGCCAGCGGCGCCGGCACGCTGCTCGCCGGCGATCTCGGCTGCCTGATGAACATGGCCGGCAAGCTCAAGCGCCAGGGCTCGGACGTGCGCGTCTGGCACGTCGCCGAAGTGCTGGCCGGCATGACCGATGGCGCGCCCATTGCGGACGCAGCCCCGAGCCGCTGAAGCCCCGGAGCCCGAGCCATGCAGATCACCAGTCCCCGTTTCAAGCAGAACGCCCACGAGGCACTCGGCGATGCCGCGCTGCAGCGTGCCCTCGGCAACCTCAAGGCCGGCTTTCCGGGCAAGCGCGCCGCCGCGGTCGCGCGCATGCCCGAGTTCGAGCAGCTGCGCGATGCCGCGCGCGATCTGAAGAACCACATCCTCGAACACCTCGACTTCTACCTCGAAACCTTCGAGGCCAACGTCAAGCGCCGCGGCGGTCACGTGCACTGGGCGCGCGATGCCGAGGAAGCGCGCGCGATCGTGCTCGACATCTGCCGCAAGGCCGGGGCGAAGACGGTCACCAAGGGCAAGTCGATGATCACCGAGGAGATCGGCCTCAACGATCACCTCGCGGCCAATGGCATCGAGCCGATCGAGACCGATCTCGGCGAGTACATCATCCAGCTGCGCGGCGAGCACCCGAGCCACATCATCGCGCCGGCGATCCACGTCAACCTCGACCAGGTTTCCGACGCCTTCCACGCCCATCACGGCAAGTACGGCAAGACCGAGCGCCAGACCGAGCCGCGGGCGCTGATGAACGAGGCGCGCGAGATCCTGCGCGACAAGTTCATCGCCGCCGACGTCGGCATCACCGGGGCGAACTTCTGCATCGCCGAGACCGGCACGACGGTCATCGTCACCAACGAGGGCAACGGCGACCTGACGCAGACGCTGCCGCGCGTGCACGTGGCCGTCACCAGCATCGAGAAGGTCGTGCCGACGCTGGAAGACGCCACGCTGCTGCACCGGCTGCTGTCGCGCTCGGCGACCGGGCAGGAGATCGAGGTCTACGGCACCTGGTCCTCCGGTCCGCGCCGGCCCGAAGACCCGGACGGCCCTGCCGAGTACCACGTCGTGCTGCTCGACAACGGCCGCTCGAACATGCTCGGCAACGAGTTCCGCGAGATGCTGCGCTGCATCCGCTGCTCGGCGTGCATGAACCACTGCCCGGTGTACGGCGCGATCGGCGGCCACGCCTACGGCTGGGTGTATCCGGGGCCGATGGGTTCGGTGCTGACACCGGCCTTCATCGGCGTCGAACAGGCCGGCAACCTGCCGAACGCCAGCACCTTCTGCGGGCGCTGCGAGAGCGTCTGCCCGGTGCGCATCCCGCTGCCGAAGCTGATGCGTCACTGGCGCGCGCGCGAGTTCGAAAAGCACCTGACGCCGCAGGGCTTCCGCTTCGGGCTCGGCGTCTGGGCCTGGCTCGCGCGCCGGCCGAAGCTGTACCGGCTGGCCACCCAGGTGGCGACGCGCGTGCTGAAGCCGCTCGGCGGCAAAACCAACCGCATCGGCTCGCTGCCGCTCGCCGGCGGCTGGACGGCGTGGCGCGACCTGCCGGCGCCGCAGGGCAGGACCTTCTTCGAACAGTGGAAAGACCGGCAGCAGGCCGGGGGTGCGAAATGAGCGGGCGTGAGGCGATCCTCGGCAACATCCGCAAGGGCCTCAAGCGCAGCGGCCCGCTGGCGGGCACGGCGCTGGAGCTCTGTCAGACGCGGCTGCGCGAGCACCGGCCGAACCTGATCCCGGCGCGCGCGCAGCTGCCGCACGCCGGCCAGGTCGAGCTGTTCGTGCAGATGGCGCAGGAGGCATCGGCAACGGTCGCGCGCGTCACGGAGCGCGCCGCCGTGCCGGCCGAGGTCGCGCGCTATCTGGCCGACATCGGCTTCGCCGCCGAGGCCATCGTCGCGCCGGATGCGTCGATCGCCGGCCTCGACTGGTCCGCCGCCGGTGTGGCCACCGAAGCCCGCCACGCCCGCAACGGCGACCGCGCCACCGTCGCACCGGCCTTCGCCGGCATCGCCGAGACCGGCACGCTGATGCTGCTCGCCGGCCCGCAGAGCCCGACGACGCTGAACTTCCTGCCCGATGCGCACATCGTCGTGCTCGATGCCGCGCGCATCGTCGGCCCCTACGAGGACGCCTGGGCGATGCTGCGCAGCGAGCGCGGCGAGGGCTGGATGCCGCGCGTCGTCAACTGGATCACCGGCCCGTCCCGCTCGGCCGACATCGAGCAGAAGCTGCAGATGGGCGCACACGGCCCGATCCGGCTGCACATCGTGCTGATCGGCGACTGAGCGGGAGCTGCCGTGAACGACGCGGGCGCTGTCCGGGAGGGCGGCGCCCGTGAAGTTTCCGGGGACAGGGTTGGCCGTGAAACGCTTACGGCAGGTCGAGCAGATCTTTCAGGAATGTGCGCAGTGCAGCGATGCGCGGCTGCGCGAGCGCGCTGCCTGTCAGCCAGCGATCCTGGCGCAGCGTGACAGCGATCGATGCACCCGGCTGCAGCAATGCGCCGATCACCGCAATCGTGGCTTTCTGCCGGTTGGCGCCTTTTTCCAGATTGCGGCGTTCGGATTCGTCGAGGTGACCAGCGCCATCCGTCATGTAATTGCAGGCCAGTACCTGCAGTTGCGGATAGTGTGTGGCGGCGCAATCTTCCAGCAGCGTTTCCAGCGTGCCGGGGCCGAGATTATCAGGAAAGACCATGATGCCAGTGCGCGGTGGACCGGCATGGACGACGCCGGGTGTGCTGGCCGCGAAAGTGAGATTGCGGCCAGCCAGTGCTGCGCACAGTTTCGACATGCGCGCACTCGCGGTTTGCTGATCCGCATCGCAGACGATGCCGATGGCCTGCAATTGATCCTGTTTACTGCCGAGTCCTGACAGTGTGGCTTCGAGGGCGGAAGCAATGTTCGTGTCGCTGTCGGCAGTCCTGATCGCGATCGAATGCGTGTTGTTTTCGACAAATATCGGTACATCCATGCGTTTCAGCAGATCGCCGCCCTGCGGGAATTTCAGGTTTGCGTACAGGGGACGCCAGTAGGAAGCAAGCTTTTTTTCATTCTGAATGGTTTTCAGGTTGAAGTCGGATAGAAGTTTGGCAATGACGGCCGCATCGTGTTGCCCCTCGACGATCAGCAGGCCGTATTGCATCAGCGCACATCCATGCCAAAGTCGTAGCGCATTTCGCGCAGCAGCTCCCCGCGAATGCGGGTGGCGACGGTGCCGTTGTCAGTGTGTTCCAGTCGATGCACGACGATGTCGCCCGGATGATCGGTTTCGGCAGCCATCAGGGCGTCGACGGCTTCGAGGCTGTGGGTGGTGCAGAAAAGCTGAATTTTGCTTTGTCGGCTGACTTTGATCAGCCAGCCAAAGAACGTGGTCAATGCGGTTGGATGTATGGCGGTTTCAATCTCGTCAAGCAGCAATAAACCATGGCGTGCCGAATGCAACGACAACGCAATAGAAAAGGCTCGCCGTAAGCCATCACCAAAAATGCTCAGCGGTGCCGGCGATTTCGGGCCAAGTCGTCGGTGTCGCAGGTAGGGGCGTGAATTCTTTCCATCACCATCCGTCAGCAGCAGAAAATCAATGATGTCCTGGTCAAATAGCTGTAATGCATCCAGGACTGGCTTTTTGTCGTTTTTCTGCAAGACACTGGAGATTTCGACTGTCTGAAATACCGTGAGCCGGTGGGCGACTGAAGATAACAAACGGAGCGGGAGCATCTTGGGTTCCGGGTCGCCCCGGTCCACTGACCAGTTGCTGCCCCAGAAACCAAGCGTCGCATTCTCGGCATTGTTTTCATCGAGAAACCGGCTCACATCGACGTATCGTCTCGGCATTACCAGTCCTGCCACATCCGGATCGGTCGCGTTGACCAGGCGGATGGAGGCTTCGACGCGGGATGCTTCTTTTTTTCCGCTGGCGAATCCGGACAGGCGTACAGGCGAGTGTTCATCTCGCTCTGCAGAATGCGGAAAAAACCAGTTCACGGCATCGGACAAAAGGAAGCCGGGGCCGCCAATTTCGCGCAGGCTTGCGCTGGCCAGCCAGGTTTTGTCATCGAAAGGCCGTGCGAACAGCGCCAGCGCCTCCAGCACCGAGGTCTTGCCGGAATTGTTGTCCCCGACCAGCACGTTGACGCTGCCGAGTCCTTCCAGCTTCACGTCGCGCAGACCGCGGAAGGCGCCGATGGTCAGGCTGTCCAGATGTCGCATCGCCGTCCTCCGCGTCGTATCAGCCGCTTATTCTGCCAGCCACTTCCTTGCCCGCTGCACCGCCGCCCGCACCTGCGCCGGCGCCGTGCCGCCGAAGTGATTGCGGGCGGCGAGCGAGCCTTCGAGGGTCAGGCTGTCGAACACGTCGGCGCCGATCGCGTCGCTGAAGGCACGCAGTTCTTCGAGGCGCATCTGCGAGAGGTCGCGGCCGGTGTCGACGCCGAGGCGCACGGCCTTGCCGACGATCTCGTGCGCGTCGCGAAACGGCACGCCCTTGCGCACGAGGTAATCGGCGAGGTCGGTGGCGGTCGCGAAGCCCTGCAGCGCGGCGGCGCGCATGCGCTCGGGGCGGGCCCTGAGTGCCGGCACCATGTCGGCGAAGGCGCGCAGCGAGCCGAGCACGGTGTCGACGGTGTCGAACAGCGGCTCCTTGTCCTCCTGGTTGTCCTTGTTGTACGCGAGCGGCTGACCCTTCATCAGCGTCAGCAGGCCGACCAGATGGCCATGCACGCGGCCGCTCTTGCCGCGCACGAGTTCCGGCACGTCGGGGTTCTTCTTCTGCGGCATGATCGAGCTGCCGGTGCAGAAGCGATCCGGAATGTCGACGAAGCCGAACTGCGCGCTCGCCCACAGCACCAGTTCCTCGCTGAAGCGCGACAGGTGGGTCATCAGCAGCGCCGAGGCCGAGCAGAATTCGATCGCGAAGTCGCGGTCGCTGACCGAATCGAGCGAGTTCTCGGTCGGTCCGGCGAAGCCGAGCAGGCTGGCGGTGCGGTGGCGGTCGATCGGATAGGTGGTGCCGGCGAGTGCCGCGGCGCCGAGCGGGCATTCGTTCAGGCGTGCGCGGCAGTCGCGGTAACGGCCGCTGTCGCGCTTGAGCTGTTCGAACCACGCAAGCAGGTGGTGGCCGAAGCTGACCGGCTGCGCGACCTGCAGGTGCGTGAAGCCGGGCATGATGGTGTCGGCCTCGCGCTCGGCGAGTTCGACCAGCCCGTGCTGCAGGCGCGTGAGTTCGGCGAGGATCGCGTCGATGGCGTCGCGCAGGTACAGGCGGATGTCGGTGGCGACCTGATCGTTGCGCGAGCGGCCGGTGTGCAGGCGCTTGCCGGCGAGGCCGATGCGCTCGGTCAGGCGCGCCTCGACGTTCATGTGCACATCTTCGAGCGCGATCGACCATTCGAACTCGCCGCGCTCGATCTCGGCGCGGATGGCTTCCAGTCCGGCGACGATCGCCGCGCGGTCGGCCTCGTTCAGCACGCCGGCCTCGGCGAGCATGGTCGCGTGCGCGATCGAGCCGGCGATGTCCTGGCGGTACATGCGCTGGTCGAACTGCACCGAGGCGGTGAAGGCCTGCACGAAGGCGTCGGTGGATTCGGTGAAGCGTCCGCCCCACTGCTGATTGGTCTGGCTCATGGCTGCATCGGTCCGCCGCCGCAGGAAAAAGGGCGGCAAGTATACGGCGCGATCCCTGCTGCGGACCGCGCGCCGATCGCGCCGGGGTTCAGTTGAGCAGTGCCGAAAACGCCGCCAGCGCGGCCACGGCCGCCGTGCCGCCGAGCAGCGCGCGCGGATGGGCGCGGCTCAGGCGCACGCCGTCGATGACGCTCGCCGACAGGCGGTTGCGGTAGACCTCGAAGTGACGGATCCAGCGGCTGTCGGTCGCCCAGGCGTGCTGCGCCGGCGTGGCGTTGGTATAGAACTCGATGCGCCGGTGCCGTGCGGCCGTGAATTCCTCCTCGATGACCCGGCGCAGCAGCAGCATGCCCGGTGCGTAGCGGGCGAGTTGCTCGTCATACGTGGTCTTCAGCATGACCAGCATGTCGGGCGTGCCGATCGCCAGCCGGGAAGCGGCGAGCTGCCCGTCGATCCAGAGCTCCCAGACCCTGGCGCTGGCACGGTGCGCGAAGCGCTGCATCACGCGCCGGAAGAACTCGCCCTGCAGGTTGTCCGGATGCAGCGCCGTGCCGTTGCGGCCTTTCCAGCCGGCGCTTTCCAGCACGCTGTAGCGATCGACCGCCGCGACGATCGCGTCCGGCTCGGCGTACTGGCGCCATTCGACGGCCATGCCGTCCTCGCGCAACCGGCGCTGGTAGCGGCCGAGGTTCTGGCGCAGGTGGCGGGAGCGGCCCTGCCAGTAGCGGTCGAAATCGCCCTCCAGTGCGATGCCGATGGTGCAGGCGTGATCGAAGGCGCGGCGCACCGGCGGGCAGGGGGCGAGATGCGAGTACTGCGGATCCTGCAGGTTGACGTTCAGCAGCAGCGCCATGCCGGGGAGGCTGCGCAGCAGTTCGTCCCAGTCGGCCTCGGGGGCCATCAGCGCCGGAGTCATCTGGATCGGGCCGAGCGCGAACACGCGCCAGGCACCGGGGGCCAGCGGCCGGATCAGCGCGGCCGAGCGCAGCTGGCCGTCGACGGTCTCGCGGGCGAGGCGCAGCGTGTCCGGACCGTACAGTTCGACCAGCGGCGCGATGAATGCGCTGTCGAGCAACGGGTGCGCGTTGAACAGCCGTCGGTTCAGGGCATCCCATGCCGGTGCGAAGGCAGGGAAATCCGTATGGGCGGAGGAAAGCGACCAGGACATGTCCAATCTCGGTATTGCGCGCTTCCTGCGCCGGCTATCGGGGTCGGGACACAGTCCTTCGCTGTGTCAGGCCCGGCAGCATAGGCAAAACCACGTTCAGTACAAGTGATTCCGGTCATGGCAGCGCTGCATCGACGATGACGTCGACGTGCGCCGGGGCATCATGAGTCAGCACCGGGTAGTCGAGACGGTTGGCAAAGCGGGTGCGGCCGTCGAAGTCGACGCGGGCGCGCAGCACGTAACGCTGCGCCGGATCGATGCGTGCCGGGTCGAATTCGAGCCGGAAGCGCCACGGCGGTGCGCCGAGTCGTGCCAGCCGCTGCTCGGCCAGCACCCGGGCCCGGGGGCCGGCCTCGATCAGTTCGACCGTCAGTCCGGCGCCGGGCGGCGGCAGCAGGCGCTGCAGCCAGCTGACGCTGCCGGTCAGTTCGCCGGGGCGGGCGTGGCGGTAGGCATCGCTGGTCACGGTCGCCCGTTCGCTGCCGGTCGGGCCGGTGCAGGCGGCGAGCAGCACGACGCTGCAGGCGAAGGCGAGGGCGATCTGGCGGGCCGGATGGCGGGGCACGGTCATGATGGGGCAGGGTCCTCAGCCGCCGGCGGGCGGGGTCTTGCGCTGCTTGTAGAGCTTGGCGCGGCCGCTCGGGCGCGTGCGGAACAGGCGCAGCGTCCACATGTACTGCGCCGGCTCGGGGGCGATCAGCGCCTCGACGGCGGCGTTCATCGCGCGCGCGTCGCGCTCGGCGTCACCGCTCGGGAAATCCGCGAGCGGCGGCAGGTGGAAGCAGTCGTAGACGCCTTCGGCGGCGTTCCAGCGCGTCACCGACGGGATCACGCGCGCGTCCCCGAGCTTCGCGAGCCGCCCGAGCGTCGCGAGCGTCGCCTTCGGCTCGGCGAAGAACGGCACGAACACCGCACCGTCGGGGCCGAGGTCCTCGTCGGCCAGATACACGAGGATCTGCCCGTCCCGAAAGCCGCGGATCACCGGGCGCATGCCGGCCTCGCGTTCGAACACCGAACCTTCGAAGCGCGTGCGGGCGCGCGCGATCAGCCAGTCGATGACCGGATCGGCCAGCGCCTTGTACGGCCCGAGCGCGCGGTGGCGGATGCCGAAGGCGCAGATGCCGAAATCGAGCGCCAGCGCGTGCGCGACCAGCAGGATCACGCGCCGGCCTTCGGCGCGGGCCGCAGCGAGGTGCTCCTCGCCGTGGAAGCGCACGGCGCGCTCGATCGCCGTGGCGCTGCCGAACCACAGCAGGCCGTAGTCGAGCGTCACGCGCACGGCCAGCGCGATGTGCTCGCGCAGCACCTGCTCGCGCCATTCGGGCGGCTGCTGCGGAAAGCACAGGCCGAGATTGATGCGGGCGTTGTGCTGCTGCCTGCCGGTCAGCCGCCAGACCAGCGGCAGCACGAGCCGCGCCAGGGCGTCACGCGCGCGCTGCGGCAGGCATTGCAGCAGCCAGGCGAGACCGGCGATGCCCCAGGACGGCCAGTGGCGCGGTCCGAGCCAGCGCCGGTCGAAGGCCGGAGCACCCCGGGCAGTGCGGGCGGCAGCGGGCGGCATCAGTACAGCTTCGCCTCGCCGTCCGGACGGGTCCGGAAGCGCTTGTAGGCCCACAGATACTGCGCAGGCAGCCGGCGCACGGCGGCCTCCACGTCGGCGTTGAGCGCGGCGACCGACTCCGCGAGCGGTTCCTGGCCGATCGCCGGCGAGCACGGCGTGAAATGCACGCAGAAGCCGGCGCCGCGCGGCAGCCGTTCGGCGCAGGCGAGGAATACCGGCGCGCGGCTGCGCTGGGCGAGGCGCGAGACCAGCGTCATCGTGTTGGCGCTGACGCCGAAGAACGGTGCGAACACGCCGTTGCCGCGGCCGGGGTCCTGATCCGGCAGGATGCCGGCGACCTCGCCGCGCCTGAGCGCCGCGAGCAGCGCCCGCACGCCGCCGGCATCGGTCGGCACCAGCCGCGCGCCGAGCCGCTCGCGGCCGCTGCGCACCAGCGTGTCGATGCCGAGGCGCGAGGGCCGGTACAGGCTGGTGATCGGCCAGCGCGAGGAAATGTACTGGCCGCTGACCTCCCAGGCGCCGAGGTGCGGCGACAGCACGATGACCCCGTGCCCGGCCGCCACCGCTGCCGCGAACGCCGCCTCGCCCTGGCTCGCGCGTACCAGCGCGCGCTGGCGTTCGGCCGGCCAGCACCACAGCGGTCCGAGTTCGAGCATGCCGCAGGCGGTCTCGCGCAGGCTGGCGCGCAGCAGCCGCGCGCGGGCCGCAGCGTCGAGTTCGGGCAGGCAGAGTTCGAGGTTGCGCGCCGCGAGCCGGCGCGGCAGGTTCGGCAGCGCTGCGAGCAGCCAGCCCAGCGCATCGCCGAGCCGGTGCACGGCCGGCAGCGACAGCCGCGCGAGGCCGCGCAGCACGGCTTCGAGCAGCGCCGCACGGCGGGTGCGGGAGATCAGGCGGGGCATCGTGCGCCGCAGCGCTCGCTCAGTCGGCGTCGAGGCGCCGCGGCTCCAGCGGAGCGTTGCCGTCGTAGATCAGGCTGCGGCGGCGCTGCAGCCAGGCATCGCGGATCTGCGTGTAGCGATCGAGCAGCGCGCCTTCGGTGACGCGCTCGCTGCGCAGCAGGTCGGCACGCTTGTCGACGATGCGCAGCCCCACCAGCGAGTTGCGCACCGGGATGCGGTTGATCTCCCAGACCGGATCGATGTTGAACGCATCGACCGCCAGGCCGCCGGTGTCGCGCAGCGTGCTCGGGCCGAGCAGCGGCAGCACGAAGTAGCTGCCCTCGCCGACGCCCCAGTGCGCGAGCGTCTGGCCGAAGTCCTCGTCGTGCTTCGGGATGCCGAAGTAGCTCGCCACGTCGAAGAAGCCGAGCAGGCCGAAGGTCGAGTTGAAGACGATGCGCGTGAAGTCCTGCGCGGCTTCCCGGAACTTGAACTGCAGCAGGTTGTTGATGCCGATCGGCAGGTCGGCGAGGTTGCCGAAGATGTTGGTGATGCCGTCGTCGAGGAACTGCGGCGTCACCGCCTGATAGCCCTGCGCGACCGGCTTGAGCAGGTATTCGTCCAGCTTCTCGTTGACGCCGAACATCCAGCGGTTGTACGCCGGCAGCCGGTCGATCGCTTCGGGATCGAGCGGCGCGAGCTGGGGCTGGTGGGCGCAGGCGCCGAGCAGCAGCGTGCAGGCGAGCGCGCAGGCGCGCAGGCCGGAGTGGACGGAAGACATGACCCCGGATCCTCGGGCTGAAGACAGGAACGATGCGGCCGATGATACCTGCATGCCGCCTCGCCCGGCCATGCAGCGATCGGCAGGCAGGCGAACCGCCGGCGACGGACGCGTTCCAAATCAGACCTGCCCGTCCTGACGTTCCGGGGAGCCCCCATGCCGTTTGCGCTCGCGCCGTTCCTGATTCGTCCTGAGGCTGGCGCTCGTGCCGCCGGTCGCTGCCGGAACCCCGTCCGCGGCCGGCAACGCCCGGCATCCGTTCTGCTGCGCGCTCAGCGCAGCCGCCGGACAGGCGCCGCGCCGCAGCTTCCGGAAGTGCCGGATCGACCGCTCGGGACGGCTTGTTGCAAGTTTTCCTGCGCAGACCGGCCCGCAAGACCCCACACTGCTCACAGCGATCGAAAAGCTGCTCTGAAGGAGCCCGCGATCATGACTCCATCTGCCGGTCCATCCGCCGGTCCATCCCCCAGCGCGCAGGATCCGGCCCGCGCGTCCGAAACGGCGCAGTGGCTCTGCTATGTCGGCCTGCTGCCCTTCGTCGGCGCAACCGCCACGCTCGCCCTTGGCGGCGAGGCCTGGCACGACACCGCGCTGCAAGCGCTGATCGGCTACGGCGCGGTGATCCTCGGTTTCCTCGGGGCCGTGCACTGGGGGCTGGCGCTGCGCGAGCAGCCGCTCGATCACCGCCGGCACTACTTCGGCTGGGGCGTGCTGCCGGCGCTGGCCGGCTGGCTGGCACTGATGATCCCGCCGCGCACCGGCCTCGGCCTGCTGTTCGCCGGCTACGCGCTGCAGTACGCCGCCGATCGTCACGCGACCGTGCAGGACGCGCTGCCGCTCTGGTACGAGCGGCTGCGGCTGAAGCTGTCGCAGGTCGTGCTGCTGTCGCTGGCGATCGCCTGGGTGCTGGCCTGACGCGCTACAGCAGCCGGTCCAGCGTCAGGTGCAGTTCCATGACGTGGCGGGCGTTGGCGCCGAAGTCGCCGCGGCCGATGCGCGATTGCGAGCGCATGTGCAGCTCGGTGCCGCAGGCGGCGACGCGCAGTTCGATGTGCACGTCATCGACGAAGCGCAGCAGCTGGCTGGTCACGGTCGCGTGCAGTGACTGCGCCTGCGGGCTGGCCTCGACGATCTCCCAGTTCAGGACCCGCAGCGCCTGTTCGACGCGGTCGTACAGCTGCGCCGGCGACATCCGGTAGCAGCGCAGTTCCAGCTCCGGGAAATCGTGGCCGCGCCGGGTCTCGGCGACGTGGTTGTTCAGGTAGGTCAGCAGGCGCCGGCCCATGCCGGGCGGTTCGCCGAGGCGCACCCCGTTCAGCACCAGCGCCCCGATGGCCAGACAGCCGGCCAGCGCGATCAGCGTCGTCAGGATCTGCATCGTTCTTCGCATCCTCATGTGGTTCGAACCCGTGTGGGGGGAGCGCGGTCGTGGCGCAGCAGTCCGGGGGACGGAGTCTGCGGCGCTGCGCGGGGTTCCCGGTGCTGGCGATCGAACCTAGCCCAGATCGCCCCACAGCGCCGCCAGTGCGGCCAGTGCCGCGACGCCGGCAGTCTCGGTGCGCAGCACGCGCGGACCGAGCCGCACGCCCTGCCAGCCGGCCGCCGTGGCCGCTGCCAGCTCCGCTTCGGCCAGCCCGCCTTCGGGCCCGACCAGCAGCGTCACCGGTCCTGGAGGCGGCGCGAGCGCACGCAGGCCGTGCTGTGCCAGCGGGTCGAGCACCAGCCGCAGGCCGCCGTCACCGGCGGCGGTTTCGGCGAGCAGCGCCTCGATGCGCAGCGGCGCGGCCAGCACCGGCAGGCGGTTGCGGCCGCACTGCTCGCAGGCGGCGACGATGACGGCGCGCCAGTGTGCGAGGCGCTTGTCGAGGCGATCGGCGTCGAGCTGCACGTTCGAGCGCGCCGTGAACACCGGCCGGATCGCCTGCACGCCGAGTTCGACGGCCTTCTGCAGCGCGTAATCCATGCGCTCGCCGCGGGCGATGCCCTGCGCGAGCACGACGGCGAGCGGCGATTCGCATTCGAGCGCTTCGTGCGCTTCGGCGAGCGCGCTGGCGCCGCGCTTGCCGCAGCTCGCCAGCGTCGCCCGCCACTGGCCGCCGCGGCCGTCGAACAGCCGCAGCGGCGCGCCCGGCGCGAGGCGCAGCACGCGCACGACGTGGTTGCTGGCGCTGTCATCGAGCGCGACCGGCTCGCCGGCGACGATCGGACCGGCGACGTGGATGCGGGGAATTCTCATGCGGGCGGCATCCGGACGGACGGCGGGGGAAGGGCGCCATTGTATGCTGCGCCCCCGTCCCCGACCGGAAGCCGCCGATGCGCAAGATCGCCACCTGGAACGTCAACTCGCTGAAGGTGCGGCTGCCGCAGGTGCTCGACTGGCTCGCCGCCGAAAGCCCGGACGTGCTGGCGCTGCAGGAAACCAAGCTGCAGGACGCCGATTTCCCGGCCGGGGCGATCCGCGCCGCCGGCTACGAGGTCGTCTTCGCCGGCCAGAAGACCTACAACGGCGTCGCGCTGCTGTCGCGCGAGCCGGCAGACGCGGTGGTGACCGAGCTGCCCGGGCTCGCGGACCCGCAGCGGCGCGTGCTCGGGGCCACGGTCGCCGGCGTGCGCGTGCTCGACCTGTACGTGCCGAACGGTCAGGCGGTCGGCAGCGACAAGTACGCCTACAAGCTCGACTGGCTGGCGAAGCTCGCGGCCTTTCTCGAAACCGAGCGTGCCGCGCATCCCGAACTCGTCGTGCTCGGGGACTTCAACATCGCGCCCGAGGATCGCGACGTGCATGACCCCGAGGCCTGGCGCGGACAGATCCTGTGCTCCGGGCCCGAGCGTGCCGCCTTCCGCGGCCTGCTTGATGCGGGCTTCCGCGATGCGTTCCGGCTGTTCGAGCAGCCGCCGAAGACGTTCTCGTGGTGGGATTACCGCGGCGGCGGCTTCCGCCGCAATCACGGTCTGCGCATCGATCACATCCTGCTGTCGCCGGCGCTCGCGGCGCGCTGCCGTGGCTGCCGGATCGACACCGGGCCGCGGCGGCTGGAGCGGCCGTCCGACCACGCGCCGGTGCTGGCGAGCTTCGACACCTGAGCCGGCCGGCTGCGGACGCTGCGGTATAGTGCCGGCCCGGCCGTCACCGCCCCGCCCGCCCCATCGAGTTTCGCCGTCATGAAAATCCGCATCCTGTTCCTGGCCGTCGCGCTCCTGTCGGGCGCCTGCGGCACTCCGGCCACCGCGCCGTCCTTCCGCACCAGCGCGACCGTCGTGCTGACCACCGGCCTCAACGATCGCCAGCAGCCGGTCAACGCCGTCGAGGCCCTGAGCCTCGATCAGGAGCGCTTCCATGTGTTCACGCAGTGGAACCAGCTCGCGCCGGGCGAGCACACGCAGCTGGTGCGCGTGCTCGACGGCGAGCGCAAGCCGGTGTTCTCGGATGCCCAGCGCTTCACGGCCGACAACGTCAGCCGCTCGACCGTCAGCAGCTTCCAGATCAACCGCTACCTGCAGCAGCCCGGGCAGTGGCAGGTCGAGGTCTACCTCGACAACGAGCGCTTCGCGCAGAAGGGAGTCAAGGTCTTGCCGGCCGCCAACTGAGTTGGTCTTATTGTCGGACCAGTCGGGCGACGGGGCTGCGTGAGCAGCCCCGTTTCGTTTCCGGAATCCGTCAGGCTTGGCGCTGGCAGTCCGGATGCACTGCCTATACTGGCCCGGGCCATGAGCCCCCCTGATAAAGCGAGGAGAAGAAAATGGAGAGACGCGACTTCCTGAAGACCGCCGGTGCCGGTCTGGCCGCCGCCGCGACCGTTGCCGCCCCGGCGATCGTGCGCGCCGAACCGCAGATCAAATGGCGACTGGCATCGAGCTTCCCGAAGAGCCTCGACACGATCTACGGCGCCGCCGAGGTGCTCGCCAACCGCGTGCGCGAGATCACCGAAGGCAAGTTCGACATCCGCGTGTTCGCCGGCGGCGAGATCGTCCCCGGCTTCCAGACGCTCGACGCCGCCCAGCAGGGCACGGTCGAGTGCGGCCACGCGACGATGTACTACTTCATCGGCAAGAACAAAGCCTTCGCCTTCGACACCGCGCTGCCGTTCGGCCTGACCTGCCGCCAGCAGAACGCCTGGCTGTATCACGGCGGCGGTCTGGAGCTGTACCGCGAGTTCCTGAAGGACTACGGCGTCATCAGCTTTCCGGGCGGCAACACCGGCACGCAGATGGGCGGATGGTTCCGCAACGAAATCAAGGGACTGGCCGACGTCAAGGGCCTGAAGATGCGCATTGCCGGCCTCGGCGGCGAGATCATGTCGCGCCTCGGCGCCGTGCCGCAGCAGATTCCGGGTGGCGACATCTACCCGTCGCTGGAAAAGGGCACGATCGATGCGGCCGAATGGATCGGGCCGTACGACGACGAGAAGCTCGGCTTCGTGAAGGTCGCGCCGCATTATTACTTCCCCGGCTGGTGGGAAGGCGGGCCGAACGTCAGCTTCTTCGTCAACCAGGGCGAATGGGACAAGCTGCCGAAGAGCTACCAGGCGGCGTTCACGGCGGCGGCGGCCGAGGCCAACATCGACATGATGGCCAAGTACGACGCCAAGAACCCGCCGGCGCTGAGCCGGCTGGTGCGCGACGGCGCCAAGCTGCACCCGTTCCCGCGCGATGTCATGGAAGCGGCGTTCAAGACGGCCAACGAGCTGTATGAGGAAGAGGCCGGCAAGAACCCGCAGTTCAAGAAGCTCTACGACTCCTGGAAGACCTTCCGTTCGGCCGAGTACCAGTGGTTCCGCGTCGCCGAGGCGACCTACGCGAACTTCGTCTACAGCCAGCGCCTGTAAGTCGCAGCACAGGCAGCAAAAAGCCCCGCCATCCGGCGGGGCTTTTTCTTGGGTCTTCGCGGCTGTTTTCCCCGCTGCCGCCCGGATCGGCGGCAGCGGGGAGCGGGCCGCTCAGGGTTTGGCCGGCTCGGGCGGCGGGGCCGGCTGATAGTCGTAGCTCGGCGGCGCGTAGCCACCGTCGCCGGCCGGGGCGCCGTAGTCGACGGCCGGCATCTCGATCTGCACCGGGGCGCTGTTGTCGACCTTGTGCTTCTCGACGCTGACCAGACCCGGGAAGGCGATCAGCAGCGCCACCATGATGATCTGGATGCACACGAACGGCACCGCACCCCAGTAGATGTGTGTGGTGCGGATGTCGGGCGGCGCGACCGAGCGCAGGTAGAACAGCGCGAAGCCGAACGGCGGGTGCATGAAGCTCGTCTGCATGTTGACGCCGAGCAGCACGCCGAACCAGATCAGGTCGATGCCGAGCTTCTCGGCGACCGGGCCGAGCAGCGGCACGAGGATGAAGGCCAGCTCGAAGAAGTCGAGGAAGAAGGCCAGCGCGAACATCAGGATGTTGACGACGATCAGGAAGCCGACCTCGCCGCCCGGCAGCGCCGTCAGCAGGTGCTCGACCCACAGATCGCCGTTGACGGCGCGGAACACCAGACCGAACACCGTCGAGCCGATCAGGATGAACAGCACGAAGCACGACAGCTTGGCGGTCTGGTCGAGCGCCTGACGCACGAGCTTCCAGTCGAGACGGCGGTTGATCAGCGCCAGGATGATCGCGCCCGAGGCACCCATCGCGCCGCCTTCGGTCGGTGTCGCGACGCCGATGAAGATCGTGCCGAGCACGAGGAAGATCAGCACCAGCGGCGGCACCAGCGACACCAGCACGCGCCGCCCGAGCGCCGCGCCGCGCAGGCTGCGGGCCTCGGGAGGCAGCGCTGGTGCCGCGTCCGGCTTGAAGGTCGCGGTCAGGAACACGTAGCCGACGTACATGCCGGTCAGCACCAGGCCCGGAATCAGCGCACCGGCATACATGTCACCGACCGAACGGCCGAGCTGGTCGGCCATGATGATCAGCACCAGCGACGGCGGGATGATCTGTGCGAGCGTGCCGGAAGCGGCGATGACGCCGGTCGCCAGTCGCTTGTCGTAGCCGTAGCGCAGCATGATCGGCAGCGAGATCAGGCCCATCGAGATCACCGAGGCCGCGACCACGCCGGTGGTCGCCGCGAGCAGCGCACCGACGAAGATCACCGCGTAGGCGAGACCGCCGCGTACCGGTCCGAACAGCTGGCCGATGGTGTCGAGCAGGTCCTCGGCCATGCCCGAGCGTTCGAGGATCAGGCCCATGAACGTGAAGAACGGGATCGCGAGCAGCGTGTCGTTCTGCATGATGCCGAACACGCGCTGCGGCAGCGCCTGCAGCAGCTCGGGCTTCAGCAGTCCGTATTCGATGCCGATCAGGCCGAAGACCATGCCGTTGGCCGCCAGCGCGAACGCGACCGGATAGCCGAGCAGCAGGAAGATCACGAGGGCGCCGAACATCAGCGGCGCCATGTTGGCAACAATGAAGGCTTCCATCGGGGGCGCGCTCCGTCAGTTCGAGGTGTGCGGCGCGGGCACGTCGGCGGGCGCGTGGCCGTGGTGCGACTTGACCAGCGTGTGCGGATCGACGTGTCCGGTCAGCGCGCCGATCTGCTTGATCAGCTGCGACAGGCCCTGCAGCTGCAGCAGCACGAAACCGATCGGGATCAGGACCTTCACCGGCCAGAGGATCAGGCCGCCGGGGTTCGGCGAGTATTCCTGCGTGTGCCAGGAATCGAGGAAGTACGGCCAGCCGAACACGATCATCAGCAGGCACAGCGGCGTCAGGAAGAGCAGCGTGCCGAGGATGTCGATGATGATCTGCGTGCGCAGGCTGAAGCGCCCGACGACCACGTCGATGCGCACGTGCTCGTTGCGCTGCAGCGTGTAGGCGGCACCGAGCAGGAACACCGCCGCGAACAGGTACCACTGGATTTCGAGGAAGCCGTTCGAGCTGATGTTGAACAGCTTGCGCATCAGCGCGTTGCCCGTGCAGATGATCACCATGATCAGGATCAGCCAGTACACGGTCTTGCCGACGTGCTCATTGAGCCAGTCGATGCCACGGGAAAGTCTCAGCAGGAAGTCCACCCTTTGTTTCTCCTCCGGTCGTGCGCCGGCTTGCCGGCGCGCGTGGGGGGCGGGCCGGGGGTGCCGTGCGGGCTTTTATGGGGATGGGCTCCGGGTCGCGGAGTCCGCGCAGCTTACACTGTTCTGGTCAAATGGTCATACCGGCGCTTTCGCGGATCACGCTGCCGGCGACCGGCCTAGTGTAGAGTCGGCTCCGCGCGGCTGCCGGCACGCCCGCCGCCGCTTCCCCCCGTCGTCCGGATGACCGTCAGGTCGTCGAGTCCCGATGAAATACAAAGACCTGCGTGACTTCATTGCCCGCCTCGAAGCCGATGGCCAGTTGCGGCGCATCCGCGTGCCGGTGTCGCCGCGGCTGGAGATGACCGAGATCTGCGATCGCGTGCTGCGCGCGCGCGGGCCGGCGCTGCTGTTCGAGCGTCCGGCCGGGCACTCGGTGCCGGTGCTGGCGAACCTGTTCGGCACACCGGAGCGCGTCGCGCTCGGCATGGGCGCGGAGTCGGTCGCGGCGCTGCGCGAGGTCGGCAGGCTGCTCGCGTTCCTGAAGGAGCCGGAGCCGCCGAAGGGCCTGAAGGACGCCTGGAACAGCCTGCCGGTGTTCCGCAAGGTGCTCGACATGGCACCGAAGGAGATCTCGCGCCCGCCGTGCCAGGAATGCGTGCTCGAAGGCGAGGCGGTGGATCTCGCGCGCCTGCCGGTACAGACCTGCTGGCCCGGCGATGCCGGACCGCTGATCACCTGGGGGCTGGTGGTCACGAAGGGGCCACACAAGGCCCGGCAGAATCTCGGCATCTACCGCCAGCAGGTGATCGGCCGCAACCGCGTGATCATGCGCTGGCTGTCGCACCGCGGCGGCGCGCTCGACTTCCGCGAATGGCAGCAGGCGCACCCGGGCCGGCCGTTTCCGGTGGCGGTGGCGCTCGGGGCCGATCCGGCCACCATCCTCGGGGCCGTGACGCCGGTGCCGGATACCCTGTCCGAATACGCGTTCGCCGGCCTGCTGCGCGGGGCGAAGACCGAACTCGCGCGCTGCCTCGGCTGCGACCTGCAGGTGCCGGCCAGCGCCGAGTTCGTGCTCGAAGGCCACATCGCGCCCGGCGACACGGCGCCCGAAGGACCGTTCGGCGATCACACCGGCTACTACAACGAGGTCGACACCTTTCCGGTGTTCACGATCGAGCGCATCACGCACCGGCGCGAGCCGATCTATCACTCGACCTACACCGGCCGCCCGCCCGACGAGCCGGCGATCCTCGGCGTGGCGCTGAACGAGGTGTTCGTGCCGATCCTGCAGAAGCAGTTTCCGGAGATCACCGACTTCTATCTGCCGCCCGAGGGCTGCTCGTACCGGCTGGCGGTCGTGACCATCCGCAAGCAGTACCCGGGCCACGCCAAGCGCGTGATGCTCGGCGTCTGGAGCTTCCTGCGCCAGTTCATGTACACGAAGTTCGTGATCGTCACCGACGAGGACATCGATGCCCGCCGCTGGGAGGACGTGATCTGGGCGATGACCACGCGCATGGACCCGGCGCGCGACACGGTGACGATCGAAAACACGCCGATCGACTATCTGGATTTCGCGTCGCCGGTCTCGGGACTCGGTTCGAAGATCGGCTTCGATGCCACCCACAAGTGGCCCGGCGAAACCACGCGCGAGTGGGGCACCCCGATCCGCATGGACGACGCGATCCGCGCGCGCGTCGACAGCCTGTGGCCCGAGCTGGGGCTGTGAGCCGCATGAGGCGCAAAGCTTGTGGTGCGGTGCAACATGAATGGCCGGCAAACGTTTATGCTGCGCCCTCGTCCGGGTCCGTGACCCGGCACACGTCAGGGAAGACCGGCGCATGCGGGCGGCCGGTCAGCGGAGACGGACGATGAGCGCGCAAGACTTCCATGGCAGCACCGGAGCGGCCGGCGTCCCGGCAGCCGATGACGACGATCTGCTGTTCCTGCCCGAAGGGCCGGAGGCCGGGCCGGAGCGGATTGCGAGCCCGCAGCGCTGGCGCGTGCTCGCCGTCGACGATGACCGCGACTTCCAGCGCTCGACCGCCTTCGCGCTGTCCGGCATGCGCGTGCTCGGCCGGCGCATCGAGCTGCTGCAGGCCTACGGCCACGCCGAGGCCGCGCGCCTGCTCGCCGGCGAGCGCGACATCGCGGTGATGCTGCTCGACGTGGTCATGGAAACCGACGACGCCGGCCTGCGGCTGGCGCGCGCGGTGCGCGAGGTGCTCGGCAACGCGGAGCTGCGCATCGTGCTCGTGACCGGGCAGCCGGGGCTGGCGCCGGTGCACGAGGTCATGGAGCGCTACGACATCAATGACTACTGGACCAAGTCCGAACTCGGCGTCGAACGCCTGCACACGCTGCTGACCGCCGGTGTGCGCGCCTGGGAGCAGCTGCGCACCGTGGCGCGCGCCCGGCGCGGCCTGCAGATGATCGTCGAGGCCAGCAACGTGCTGGTCGGCGCGCGCAGCCTGCGCGACTTCTCGGCGCGCACGATCGCCGAGATCGCCTCGGTGCTCGGCGTGCCGCCCGAAGGCGTGGTCTGCGTGCGTCGCGCGCGCGACGACGGCCGCGTGATCGGGGCCGCCGGGCGCTACGCGCGCAGCGTCGACCGTCCGCTCGAAGCCCTGGAGCCGGCCGGCGTGCGCGAGGCGATCCGCCACTGCCTGCAGGAGCGGCGCACGCTGGTGCTCGCCGACTGCATGGTGCTGTACTTCCCGGCCGAGCTGGCCGGGGCCGAATACGCGGCCTGGGTCGAGATCGAGCGCTCGCTCGATGACACCGAACAGGAACTGCTGCGCGTGTTCGCGCTGAACATCGGCAGCGGCCTGCACAACGTCGCGCTGTTCAGCCGCCTCGACGATCTCGCCTACCGCGACCAGCTGCTCGGCCTGCCGAACCGCAACGCGCTGCTGCGCGCGCTGGAAAGCGCGCTCGGCAGCGCCGCCCGCCACCACACCGCGCTGCTGCTGATCGACATCGACAACTTCTCCGGCGTCAACCTGACGCTCGGCCCGGCCTACGGCGACGCCCTGCTCAAGCGCATCGGCGAGCGCCTGCGCGACGGCTTCGACCCGACCGTGCTGCTCGCGCGCCTCGGCGGCGACGTGTTCGGCGCGCTCGGTCCGGTCGAACGGCTCGATCCCGAAAGCGTCGCCGCCCTGTTCGCCGACGGTGCGCCGTCGGCCGCGGACGGCGGCGCCTGGAGCGTCGGCACCGCGCGCCTGCCGCTTGCGGAGTTCACCGGCACCGCGCTGGAGGCGCTGGCGAGCGCCACGCTGCTGCTGAAGCAGGCCAAGCTGCGCGGCCACGGCCAGCATCAGGACTGGCTGCCGGAGATTGCCGTCGCTGCCGGCCGGCGCTTCGCGCTGCTGCAGGCGCTGCGCGAGGCGCTCGCGCGCGACGAGATCGGCATCGAGCTGCAGCCGCAGATCGACCTCGCGACCGGCACCGTCACCGGCGTCGAGGCGCTGGCGCGCTGGCAGCGCGCCGACGGCACGCGCGTCGCGCCCGATGCTTTCATCCCGCTCGCCGAGGCCACCGGACTGATCGTGCCGCTCGGCGAGCACTTCATCGAGCTTGCCTGCGCCGCCGCGGCCCGGCTCGCCGCGGCCGGTCACGGCCACATCCGCGTTGCGGTCAACGTCTCGGCCGTGCAGTCGGCGCGCGCCGACCTCGTCGCTAGCATCGAGCGCCAGTTGCTCGCCAGCGGCGCCGAGGCGCGGCAGATGGAGATCGAGCTGACCGAGACCGTCGCGATGCAGAACTTCGGCGCCGTCACCGACACGCTCGAACGCCTGCGCGCGCGCGGCCTGACCGTCGCCATCGACGACTTCGGCACCGGCTTCTCGTCGCTCGCCTACCTGCGCCGGCTGCCGGCCGACCTGATCAAGATCGACCGCAGCTTCGTGCAGGAACTCGGCAACGGCGGGGAATCGCGCACCGAGATCGCCGAACTGATCATCCGGCTCGCCGAGCGCCTGGGCCTGCGCGTGCTCGCCGAGGGCGTGGAGACCGAGGCGCAGGCCGGCTGGCTGCGCATGCACGGCTGCCATTACGCGCAGGGCTGGCTGTATGCGCGGGCGATGCCGCTCGATGCGCTGCTCGACTGGCTGGCACGGCGCGAGCGCGCCGGCACCTGAAGGTTCCCCCGGCGCCGCCGGGAGCTTCCGCGGCGGCTGCCGGCGCTGGCCGGCACGCAGGCGGATGACTGGCCTCGCAACGGTGCAGCGCCCGCGCCGGTGTCGCCTCCTGCTGGTGCGTCCGGCGCGCTACGGACGGCACGACGCCGCGCCAGCCTGGGGCCGGCGCGGCGTCGGTGGGGAAGACAGGTGGCTCAGTGCGGGCGGTACGGCTGCGGCAGCTTTCTCGGCGGCTTCGGACGCAGGTCGTAGGTCGGGTGATTGGCCTCGAAGCGTTCGAGCACGCCGTTCAGCTCGGCGACCCGCCCCACCCGGCCCATGACCTGGGCGTGGGCGATGTCCTCCATGATGTAGCGCCGGATCAGCCACTGTCCGGCGTGTGTCTGCACCAGACACTGGCCGAGTTCGGCGGCGATGACTTCGGGAACATGCTCATGTTCGGCGATCGCCTGAATCTCTTCCTCGGACAGCTCGCACAGGTCCAGACATTCCTGCTCGGTCAGCATGGGGCGACTCCTCTGTGGTGGTGAGGGCGTTCTGCGACGCCTTGTCATGGTGCAGGCTGCTCCGCCGTGATGCGGGGCGTTACTGCAATTCTTTGAACATCCGCGGCAACATTCCGGGAATATCCTCCCGGTGCGGGTGCTTCCGGGGCCGCTCTGCAGCAGCAGGTCTGGCCTCGGGGACCACAACGGTAGTTCAGTGAATCAGAAGCCGGGCCGGCGTGGGGTGATACTTTGGTAAGGTCTGCGCCCGGGGTTTCAGACCGGTGCAAGCGTCGTGCCGCAGGCGCAGCCAGGGGTTTACTTCGGCCGGCCGTTCCGGTCTAATGCGCGCCTCGCCGGGCCGTTAGCTCAATTGGTAGAGCAGTTGACTCTTAATCAATTGGTTGTAGGTTCGAGTCCTACACGGCCCACCACACATTCTGGCCGCCTTCGATGACGATTGCAGGTCAGTACGGACAAGGGGCTGCGGTGCCGCCGCAGCCCCTTTTCGTTGTTGCGGCCGCGCGGGTTCAGCCCGCCGGCGGCTCCGGACGCACCGGCAGCAGGCCGCGGGCCTCAGCGGCGGCGAGCCAGGCGGCGGCGCGCAGCGCGAGCTGCGTGCGGTTGCTGACGCGGGTCTTGCCGAGGATCTGCGAGACGTAGAGCTTGACGGTGTTCTCGGTCAGGCCGAGGTCGCAGGCGATCACGTAGTTGGTCTTGCCGGCGCCGACGTGCGCGAGCACCTCCCACATGCGCGGCGTCAGTTCGGGCAGCGGCTCGCTGTCGGACAGCACGGCTGCGGTCGTGGCCGGCGCCGCTTCCGGTGGTGCGGCTTCGAGCCGCCGGCGCAGGCCGCTGACTTCCTCGCCGAGGCGCAGCACCGTATCCATCATCTCGTCGAGCCGCGCCTCCAGCCGCTCGCCACCGGGGCTGCGCCGCGCCAGGCGCACGGCGGCACGGCGCACGGCGTCCAGCAGCTCGTCGCCGGACAGCGGCTTGTTCAGGAAGTCGATCGCGCCGCGGCGCAGCGCCTCGATCACGTCCTCCTTGCCGGCATAGCCGCTGACCAGGATGGCCTCGAAGGCGCGCGTGCCGCCGAAATCGAGCCCGAGGCGGCCGACCAGTTCGTTGCCGTTGCCGATGGCGAGGTTCAGGTCGGTGATGACGATGCCGATTCCTGCATCCGCCGCGAACGTCGCGAGGGCGTCGTCGACGCCGGTGGCGCCGTGGCAGCGGTAACCGTTCAGGTCCAGGAATTCGAGCAGCTCCTGCAGCGCTTCGGGTTCGTCGTCGACGACCAGCACGGCCGGAACCTGCGGCGCTGAGTCTTGCTTCACCGGGCGGAATCCTCGATTGACGGTGCCGGAAGGACAAAGGTGCCGGCGGCGCGGGCGCGGTGGTGGTGGCTGCGCAGTATCCCCGCCGGCCGGCAGGGGCCGGGGCTGCAACTGTAATAGTCTGCAACGACCGGTGCGCGTGTAACGTCGTTCACGGTCGTGTGCCGTGCCAGCCGGCAAGATACCGCCCTTGCGCGCCCGGCGGTCCCGCCGGAGTGATTTTCGTCCACGGAGGCTCCGTATGCCTGCTCCCGCCGCCCATGCCGCAGAGGCAGAGGAACTGCTGCTCGTCGATGACGATGTCGATGCGCTGGTCGAGCTGGCCGAGCTGCTGGAGGAAAGCGGTTACCGCTGTCACGTCGCCCACGATGCGGCCGCCGCCCGGCATTTCCTCGCCGCGCAGCCCGGCATCGGCATCGCGCTCTGCGACCTGCGCATGCCCGACATCGACGGCCTGACGCTGATCGGCGAACTGCAGCAGACCTATCCGCAGCGGCTCGATTACGTCGTGATCACCGGCCACGGCGATCTCGACGATGCGATCGCGGCGATGCGTCTGGGCGTGTGTGACTTCTTCCGCAAGCCCTTCGATCCGGCCCGGCTGCTCGAACAGCTCGCCGCGCTGTGCGCACGCCGGCACAACGCCCGGATGTCGGCGCCGGTGCTGGCACCGGCCGCCGGCCGCGGCGAGGACGAGCGCCCTGCCGGGGCCGCCGGCGGCGCGCTGCCGGAGCTGCCGGTGCCGTTCCTGCCGCGCTTTCTGGCCGTGCTCGAACTCGGCAGCCTGGAGCGGCTGGCCGCGGCGCTGCCGACCCGGCAGTTCATGGACGTGCTCGATCTGGCCGGCGAACGCCTGCGCGCGGTGCTGAACGATGCCGATCGCCTGCAGCCGCTGGCCGGCGGCCGCTTCCTGCTGACCACGGCGCGTGCCACCCCGGCCGAAATCGAGGCGCTGTACGCGCGCCTGGTCACCAGCCTCGATGCGCCGATCCGCGCCGACGGCCTCGAACTGCAGGCGCGGCTGCGCGCCGGCGTCGCCGACTGCAAGGCCACGGCGCCCGAGGCCGCGCTCGCGCGTGCCGAGCAGGCGCTGGTGCAGGCGCGCACGCTGGCGGGCGGCACCGGGCTGGTGTTCCACACCGAGGCGCTCGGCGCGCAGGCGCTCGCCGATCTGGAGATCGAGAGCGAGCTGCGACAGGCGCGGCTGCGCGACGAGCTTGAGCTCTGGTACCAGCCGATCGTCGAGCTGGAGAACGGCCGGCTGCTCGGCTTCGAGGCGCTGCTGCGCTGGCAGAGTCCGCGCCGCGGGCTGGTGGCACCGGCCGGCTTCCTGCCGGCGCTGCAGCGCAGCGGCCTCGCCGGACAGGTCGATGCCTGGTCGCTGGTCACGGCCGCGACCCAGCTCGCCCGCTGGCAGCGCGAGACCGGCCGGCGCGACCTGACGATGAGCGTCAACCTCGGCTGCGCCCACCTCGCGCCCGGCGAGTTCGATCGCTACTGCGCGATCGCCCGTCAGGCCGTGCGCCTGCCGGCACCGGGGACGCTGCGCATCGAGATCACCGAGGACGGCCCCGGCCCGCAGCGCGAACCGTACCTCGACGGCCTGCGCGCGCTGCACCTGGCCGGCCTGCGCTTCTACCTCGACGACTACGGCACCGGCGAGGCGGCACTGTCGCGGCTCAACGGCCTGAACTTCGAAGCGATCAAGCTCGATCGCAGCTTCGTGCTGGCGCCGACGCCGGAGAACCTCGCGATCTGCGAGACCGTCATCGCCCTCGGGCGCCGGCTCGGCCTCGCGGTGATCGCCGAGGGCATCGAGGATGCCGCGGCGCTCGAACGCCTGCTCGGTTTCGGCTGCCGCGCCGGCCAGGGCTACTGGTTCTCGCCGCCGGTGCCGGCCGATCTGGCGGCGCTGATGCTGCGCTCGCAGACGCTGACCCCGCGCGTGCCGAAGCGTGCCTGAGCGCGCCCGCAACGCCCGCAAGGAGCACCGAACATGCTGCTGCTGATCGATGACGAACCCGACATCCTCGCCGAGATCCAGGAATGGTTCGAATGGCAGGGCTGGGACTGCCTGTGCGCCGGGCGCCTCGCCGAGGCCGAGCGCCTGCTCGCCGGGCGCGACGACATCCGGCTGGTGGTCACCGACCTGAAGCTGGTCGACGGCGAGGCCTTCGGGCTGATCGAGGCGCGGCTCGCGCGCCCGCCGGCGCCGGACTTCATCATCGTCACCGGCCACGCCGGTGAACCCGAAATCGAACACGCACGCCGCATCGGCGTGCAGTTGCTGCACAAGCCGCTCGATCTGGCCGCGCTCGACGCCGCGGTCGCCGCGACCGGCCATCTGCCGCGGGGAACGCCGTCATGACCATGATCCGTCGCATGCAGGACCGCCGCCTGCTGACGCTGTACTTCGCCGGCGCGTTCCTGGTGCTGCTGATCGCCGGCCTGCTCGCCGGCGTGGCGCTGAAGACCGACTACCAGCGGCGCATGGACGGGGCCGAGCGCGACAGCCAGAACCTGGCGCGTGCCTTCGAGGAGCACATCTACCGGACCTTCCGCTCGCTCGACCAGCAGAGCCGCTTCCTCGCCGAGTACTACTTCCGCTACCCGGACAAGGATGAGCTGACCGAGGCGCTGCGCGGGCTGCTGCGCATCGAGGATGCCGCCGTGCAGCACGCGATCATCGACGAGCACGGCATCCTCGCCGGTTCCAGCGTCGGCACGCAGTCGCTCGGCATCAATCTTTCGGACCGCGCGCATTTCCGCCATTACCTGCAGCCCGACGCGACACCGACCTACGTCAGCAAGCCGCTGGTCGGACGCGCCAGCGGCAAGGCCTCGATCCAGTACACGCGGCGCATCGAGGACAGCGACGGCGAGTTCCGCGGCGTCGCGGTCGTGTCCTTCGATCCGCTGTACCTGAACAGCTTCTATCAGTCGGTCGACGTCGGCGAGCGCGGCGTCATCTCGCTGGCCGGCACCGACGGCATCCTGCGCGCGCGCTCGATCGACATGGACCAGACCATCGGCAAGGACATCTCCGGCGGCGAGCTGATGCGCAGCTACCAGAGCGCACCGGCCGGCACCTACCGCGCGCCGAGCGGCGTCGACGGCATCGAGCGCATCGTCAGCTACCGCAAGGTCCGTGACTTCCCGCTGCTCGTCGTCGTCGGCCTCGGCCTCGGCGACGTGATGGCCGGCTACACCGGCTACGTGGCCTCGGTCGGCGGCCTGTACGGCTTCCTGCTGGTGACGCTGGTGCTGCTCGGCGGCGTGCTGCGCAACTTCCTGCGCAACCGCACCGAGGCCGAGCGTCTGGCGCGCGAGACCGTGGTCGAGCGCCGCGAGCGCCAGTTCCTCAGCTCGATCCTGCAGACCGCCGGCGTGCTGGTCGTCGTCGCCGAGGCCGACGGCACGATCAAGGTCGCCAACCCGCTGTTCGCGCGCTACTTCGGCGCCGGCAGCGGCGCGCGCGCCTGGAGCCGTGCCGCCACCGGCGAGGAGTTCGCGGCGCTGGTCACCGGTCTGCCGCGCAGCTTCGAGGCGCAGGTCAGCGATCTCGGCGGCATCCGGCGCACGGTGGCCTGGACCTTCACGGCGGTCACCGACGACGGCGGCGAGCTGCGCAACCTCGTCGGCATCGGCCTCGACAACACCGAGCGGCGCGCCGCCGAGCTGATGATCTACCAGTCAGCGAAGCTGGTGACGCTCGGCGAGATGGCCACCGGCCTCGCGCACGAGCTGAACCAGCCGCTGAACGCGATCAAGCTGACCGTCGAGAACGTGCTGCTGCGCTCCAGCCGCGGCACGCCGGAAAAGACATATCTCGATGACAAGCTCGACAAGATCCGCCGCAACGTCGCGCGCGCTGCGTCGATCATCGACCACATGCGCATCTTCGGCCGCCGCGCCGAACGCACGCTCGGCCCGGTCGATCCGGCCCAGGCCTGCGAAGGGGCGCTGTCGATCACCAACGCGCCGCTGCGCCTCGCCAACATCGCCTGCCACGTGATCTGTCCGGCCGGCATGTACTGGGTGCGCGCCGAGATCGGCCTGCTCGAACAGGTGCTGATCAACCTGATCCTGAACGCCCGCGACGCGATCCTGAGCCGGCGCGAGCAGCATCCGGAAACCGGCCGCGCCGATCACATCGAGCTGAGCGCGCAGCCGCTCGCCGACGGCCGCATGCAGATCAGCGTCACCGACACCGGCGGCGGCGTGCCCGAGGCGCTGATGCAGCGCATCTTCGAGCCCTTCTTCACGACCAAGCCGGTCGGACAGGGGACCGGGCTCGGGCTGTCGCTGTCCTACGGCATCGTCCGTGATTTCGGCGGCGAACTGCGCGTCGAGAACATCGAGGGCGGTGCATGCTTCCTGGTCGAGCTGCCGGCCGCGACCCCGGCCACCGGCCCGGCCGCGCTGCCGGTGCCGGCACCACAGGCACAGGCGCAGGCGGCGCAGTAAGGGGGCTGGCTGCCCGCGCGGCCCCGTCCGGAGGTCCGCCGCCGCTGCGGCGGCGACGCGCGAAGCACTGCCGGCAGCGGCGACAGCGGCAATCGTCGCCGGTGCGACTGGTATCCTCGCGGCCTGCACCCGTCCGAGCCGGAGGCCGCCGTCGTGAACCCGCCCGCCCATAGCGCGCCGCCCGTGAGCGGCTGGCAGTTCTGGATCGACCGCGGTGGCACCTTCACCGATCTGGTCGCCCGCAGCCCCGATGGCCGGCTGCTCGCCACCAAGCTGCTGTCCGAACACCCGGAGCGCTACCGCGATGCCGCCGTCGAGGGCATCCGCCGCCTGCTCGGTCTCGCCGCCGGTGCGCCGCTGCCGGCCGGGGCGATCGAGGTCGTGAAGATGGGCACGACGGTCGCGACCAACGCGCTGCTGGAGCGCCGAGGCGAGCCGGTGCTGCTGGTGATCACGCGCGGCCACGCCGATGCGCTGCGCATCGCCTACCAGAACCGTCCGCAGCTGTTCGCGCGCCACATCGTGCTGCCCGCGCCGCTGTATGCCGAGGTGCTCGAAGCCGACGAGCGGCTGGCCGCCGACGGCTCGATGCTGAAGCCGCTCGACGAGATCGCGCTCGCGCGCGGCTTCGCCGCAGCGCGCGCCCGCGGCCTGCGCGCCTGCGCGATCGTGTTCCTGCACGGCTATCGCGAACCGCGGCACGAACGCCGCGCCGCGGCGCTGGCGCGCATCGCCGGCTTCACGCAGGTGTCGGTGTCGCACGAGGTCAGCCCGCTGATGAAGCTGGTCGGGCGCGGCGACACCACGGTCGCCGACGCCTACCTGTCGCCGGTGCTGCGCCGCTACGTCGGTCAGGTGGCCGAGGCGCTCGGCGACGTGCGCCTGCAGTTCATGCAGTCCAACGGTGGCCTCGCCGATGCCGCGCATTTCCGCGGCAAGGACGCCGTGCTCTCCGGCCCCGCCGGCGGCGTGGTCGGCATGGTCGAGACCGCGCGCCTCGCCGGCTTCGGCTGCGTGATCGGCTTCGACATGGGCGGCACCTCGACCGATGTCTCGCACTGCGCCGGCGAATACGAGCGCGTCTGGGACACCACGGTCGCCGGCGTGCGCCTGCGCGTGCCGATGCTGGCGATCCACACCGTCGCCGCCGGCGGCGGCTCGATCGTGCGCTTCGACGGCACGCGCCTGCGCGTCGGCCCGGAGTCGGCCGGCGCCGATCCGGGGCCGGCCGCCTACCGGCGCGGCGGGCCGCTGACCGTCACCGACTGCAACGTCGCGCTCGGGCGGCTGCAGCCGGTGCATTTCCCGGCGCTGTTCGGGCCGCACGGGAACCAGCCGCTCGATACCGGCGCGGTTGCCGCCGGCTTCGAGCGCCTCGCCGGCGAGATCGAGGCGGCCACCGGCACGCGCCGGCCGGTCGAGGCACTCGCCGCCGGGGCGCTCGCGATCGCCGTCGAGCACATGGCGGCGGCGATCCGGCGCATCTCGGTCGAGCGCGGTCATGATCTCGCCGCCTACGCGCTCGCCTGCTTCGGCGGGGCCGGGGGCCAGCACGCCTGCCGGGTCGCCGAGGCGCTCGGCATGCGCACGGTGTTCATCCATCCGCTCGCCGGCGTGCTGTCGGCCTACGGCATGGGACTCGCCGACTGCCGCGTGCTGCGCCAGCGCGCGATCGAGGCCGAGCTCGATGCGGCACTGGCCGATGCGCTGTTCCGCTGCGCCGGCGAACTGGCCGTGCAGGCGCGCACGGCGCTGGCCGAGCAGGGCATTCCGGCCGCGGCGATCCGGATCGAGCAGCGCGTGCGCCTGCGCTACCGCGGCACCGACACGGCGCTGAGCGTCGCGCTCGCCGAGCCGGCAGCGATGGCTGCGGCCTTCGCCGAGGCGCACCGCCGGCAGTTCGGCTTCACGCTCGCCGGGCGGCCGCTGACGGTCGAGGCCGTCGATGTCGAGGCGCTCGGGCGCGCGCACATGCCGGTCGAACCCGAGCGCCCGCGCCCGGCCGATGCCGCGGGGGCACCGGTGCCGCTCGCGCACGTGCGCGCCTGGTTCGGCGACTGGCGGCGGGTGCCGGTGTTCGGGCTGGCGGCGCTGCACGCCGGCGATGCCGTCGCCGGGCCGGCGATCCTGCTCGATCCGCACGCGACCACGGTCGTCGAGCCGGGCTGGCAGGGGCGGGTGACGGCGCGCGGGCATCTGCTGCTCGAACACGTCGGCATCGCCGGGCGCGCAGCGGCCGGGACCGCGCTCGATCCGGTGCGCCTCGAAATCTTCAACCGCCGCTTCATGGCCATCGCCGAGCAGGCCGGCGCCGTGCTCGCGCAGACGGCGGTGTCGGTCAACATCAAGGAGCGGCTGGATTTCTCGTGCGCGCTGTTCGACGCCGGCGGCGGGCTGGTCGCCAACGCCCCGCACATGCCGGTGCATCTGGGTTCGATGGCCGCGAGCGTGCAGAGCGTGATCCGCCGCCACGCCGCCAGCGTGCGTCCGGGCATGGCCTACGCGCTCAACGACCCCTACCGCGGCGGCACACACCTGCCGGACCTGACCGTCATCGCGCCGGTATTCGTCGAGGACGACGAGGATGACGACGGCGGGCCGGTGTGCTGGGTCGCCAACCGCGGCCATCACGCCGACATCGGCGGACGCACACCGGGCTCGATGCCGCCGGACTCGGTGACGCTCGCCGAGGAGGGCGTGCTGTTCTCGGGCGAGTGCATCGTCGCCGACGGCGAGCTGCTGGAGGCCGACATCCGCGAGCGCCTCGCCGCCGGACCGTGGCCGGCACGCAATCCCGAGCAGAACCTCGCCGACCTGCGCGCGCAGCTCGCCGCCAACGAAACCGCCGCCGCGGCCGTGCGCGCGCTGATCGCGCAGACCGGCCTGCCGGCCGTGCGCGCCTACATGGGCCACGTGCAGGCCAACGCCGAGGCTGCGGTGCGCCGCGTGCTGGCGACGCTCGAAGGCGGCAGCTGCCGCGTCGAGACCGACGACGGCTCGGTGATCTGCGTGCGCATCGACGTGGATCGCGCGGCGCGCACGGCGCGCATCGACTTCCGCGGCACCAGCGTTCAGGGCGCGCACAACCGCAACGCCCCGCAGGCGATCACGCTCGCCGCGGTGCTGTACGTGTTCCGCACGCTGGTCGATGACGACATCCCGCTGAATCAGGGCTGTCTCGCGCCGCTCGACATCCTGATTCCCGAAGGCTCGCTGCTGCAGCCGCGCCCGCCGGCGGCGGTGGTCGCCGGCAACGTCGAGACCTCGCAGGCAATCGTCGATGCGCTGTTCGGCGCCCTCGGCACGCAGGCCGCGGCGCAGGGCACGATGAACAACCTGACCTTCGGCGACGAGCAGCTGCAGTACTACGAGACGATCTGCGGCGGCAGCGGCGCCGGCCCCGGCTTCGACGGCACCGACGCCGTGCACACGCACATGACCAACTCGCGCCTGACCGATCCGGAGCTGCTCGAATGGCGCTATCCGGTGCTGGTCGAGGACTTCTGCATCCGCCGCGGCTCGGGCGGCGCCGGGCGCTGGCGCGGCGGCGACGGCGTCGTGCGCCGGCTGCGCTTCCGGGCGCCGATGACGGCGGCGATCCTGTCGGATCATCGGCGCGTGCCGCCGCAAGGCATGGCCGGCGGTGGTCCCGGCGCCTGCGGCATCAACCGCATCGAGCGCGCCGACGGCCGTATCGAGCCGCTCGGCGGCATCGCCACGGTGTCGATGCAGCCCGGCGATGCCTTCGTGATCGAGACACCGGGCGGCGGCGGCTACGGCGCGCCGGACCCGTCCGGGCCCACGTCCTGCGGATGAGCAGGGTTCGTCCGTTTCCGGAGCCGCCAGCGCCATGTCCGACGAACTGATCGCCCGCGCCCGCCGCTACGCCACCGAGGCGCACGCGCGCATCGACCAGCGGCGCAAGTACACCGGCCAGCCCTACGAGGTGCACCTGAAGGCGGTCGCGGCGCTGATCCTGCGCCACGGCGGCGATGCGGCGATGGTCGCCGCCGCCTGGCTGCACGATACGGTCGAGGACACGCCGGCGACGCTCGGTGACCTCGAACGCGAGTTCGGCGCCGATGTCGCCGCGCTGGTCGCGCAGCTGACCGACGTGAGCCGCCCGGCCGATGGCAACCGCGCCGTGCGCCGCGCCATCGACCGGGCGCACAGCGCGCAGGCTTCGGCGCGCGCGCAGACCATCAAGCTCGCCGACCTGATCGACAACTGCCGCGATCTGGTGCGCCACGACCCGGCCTTCGCCCGCACCTTCACGGCCGAGATGGCGCTGCTGCTCGACGTGCTGGTCGAGGCCGACCCGAAGCTGCGCCAGCAGGCCCGGCGCACGCTGGAGCGGGCGCAGGCCGAGCTCGAACGGCTTGAGCACGCGCCGCCGCCGGCTCCAAGCCCGCCGCCCGCACCGGCCGAGACCGAACGCCTGCGCCGGCAGAGCCGCATCTACGCGCATGCGTTCTCGGCGCAGGACATCGCCGAGGCGCTGCCGTCCTTCGACGGCGAACGCCCGGCCGCCGCGGTCGCTGCCAGTCTCGATGCCGGCGGCCACGGTGTGGCCGGCGTGCGTCAGGAGGGCCGCATCGTCGCCAGCGTGAAGCGCGCCGCGCTCGATGCGCTCGGCGAGGCCGCCTGCGCGCAGGCCGCGCGGGCGCTGACGCGCGCCGAATGCGTGGCCAGCGAGGCCGGACTCGCCGAGGTCGTGCACGTGCTGACCCGCCACGACCACGCCTTCGTGACGCTGCTCGGCGAGCCGGTCGCGGTCATCGGGCGCAACGACATGCAGAAGCCGGTCGTGCGCATGTGGCTGTTCGGCATCCTGACGCTCGCCGAACTCGACTTCACCGGCCGCATCCGCGCCCGCTGGCCGGGCGGCGAGTGGACGGCGAAGCTGTCCGCCGCGCGCCTCGACAAGGCGAGGCAGCTGCAGCTCGAACGCCAGCGCCGCGGCCACGCCTGCACGCTGCTCGACTGCCTGCAGTTCGGCGACAAGCTGCGCCTGCTGATCGAGGACCCGGCCGAACTCGCCCGCCTCGACATGCCCGGACGCAGCGCCGCGAAGCGCGTGATCGCCGACCTCGAATCGCTGCGCAACCACCTCGCGCACGCGCAGGACATCGTCAGTCACGACTGGGCGCAGATCGCGCGGCTGGCGCGGCGGGTCGAGGAGATGAGCAGCGGGACGGGGCTGCCGGAGGGAGGGTGACGAGGCTGAGGGCGGCATGTCTGCTTGTGCATCAAAAAATGTACACTCCCGGCCATGCAGCCCTTGCTCGGTGTCCGGTTCTTTCGCAGCGCGGCCGGTACCGAGCCGGTCCGGGAATGGTTGCGGGATTTGCCCGTCGAGCATCGCAGGGCCATCGGCACCGACATCAAGACCGTGCAGTACGGCTGGCCGCTCGGCATGCCGCTGGTGCGCAAGCTCGAACCCGGACTCTGGGAACTGCGTTCGCACATCGCCGACGGTATTGCGAGAGTGCTGTTCACCGTGCATGGGGCCGATCTGGTGCTGCTGCATGGCTTCATCAAGAAATCCGGCAGGATTCCGGTCGATGAACTCGACACCGCTCGCCAGCGTCTGGCGCTGTTTTCAAGGTGGGCAGACCGTGACTGATCATCCGCACATCGGCAGCGATTTCGATGATTTCCTGGCCGAGGAAGGCCTGCTGGAAAGCGCGGGAGCGCTGGCCATCAAGCGCGTGGTCGCCTGGCAGATCCGGGAAGCCATGAAGGCCCAGAAGCTCAGCAAGAAGGCGATGGCCGAGCGCATGGGGACGAGCCGGGCGGCGCTCGACCGGGTGCTGGACGAAAACGATCCCGGCATGACCCTCGCCACGCTTGCCCGTGCTGCCCGGGCGCTCGGCAAGCGGGTCGAGATCAAGGTTTCCTGAAGCGGTCGCTTCAGGCCGGATGCCTGCCCGCCAGAGCAGGCATCCGGTTTCTGAACCCCGTCAGTGCGCCGCTTCGGCCTTCGCCTTCATCCGCTTCTTCTTCGCGAGGATGTTCAGCGTCTCGACGCCGACCGAGAACGCGATCGCGAAGTACAGGTAGCCCTTCGGGATGTGGAAGCCCATGCCGTCGGCGATCAGCGCGACGCCGACCAGGATCAGGAAGGACAGCGCCAGCATCTTCACCGACACGTGCTCCTCGATGAAGCGCGACAGCGGGTCGGCCGCGAACACCATGACCAGCACCGCGATGATGACCGCCGCGGCCATCACCGAAATCTCGCTGGCCATGCCGACCGCCGTGATCACCGAGTCGAGCGAGAACACGATGTCGAGGATCATGATCTGCACGACCACCGACGTGAAGCTGACCGCCTTCGACTCGCGGATTTCCTCCTCGACGCCCTCGACGGTGGCGTGGATTTCGGTCGTGCCCTTGGCGAGCAGGAACAGGCCGCCGCCGAGCAGGATCAGGTCGCGCAGGCTCACCGGGTGATCGAACACCGAGAACAGCGGCGCGGTGACGCCGGCCAGCCACGAGATCGACAGCAGCAGCAGCAGGCGCGTGATCACGGCCAGCGCCAGACCGACGCGCCGGGCCGTGCTCTGCTGATGCGCGGGCAGGCGCGAGGACAGGATCGAGATGAACACCAGGTTGTCGATGCCGAGCACGATCTCGAGCGCGGTCAGCGTCAGCAGGCTCAGCCAGGTTTGCGGGTCCAGCAGGATTTCCATGGATGGGCTACTCGTCGGAGGAGGCGGGCGAAGGCGCGGGGAAGGCGCGGGAAAAGGGCATGAGCGGGGCTGCGAAGCGCGAGTATAGAATCCGGCGGCTGCCTTACAGGTGATGATTCGTTGAGCGCGCTGATAGGCACGCGCTATCGTCGTGATCGGAAATTTTCAATTCCCCTACCGGTTCGCGGCAAGGCTATGCTGCGCCGCGTCTACGACTTCCGTAGTCCTTACAAGGCCAGCCAAGGAGATCCATTCATGAGCGTACTCGTCACCCGCGAAGCCCCGGACTTCACCGCCGCTGCCGTGCTCGCCGACGGCAGCATCGTCGAGGACTTCTCGCTCTCCAGCCTGCGCGGCAAGTACGTGGTGCTGTTCTTCTACCCGCTCGATTTCACCTTCGTCTGCCCGTCCGAGATCATCGCCCACGGCAACCGTGTCGCGAAGTTCAAGGAACTCGGCGTCGAGGTGGTCGGCGTGTCGATCGACTCGCAGTTCACGCACTTCGCGTGGCGCGAGACGCCGGTCGAGAAGGGCGGCATCGGCCGCGTGCCGTTCACGCTGGTCGCCGACGTCAAGCACGACATCTGCCGCGCCTACGGCGTCGAGCACCCGGGCGCCGGCGTCGCGCTGCGCGGCTCCTTCCTGATCGACAAGGATGGCGTCGTGCAGGCCCAGCAGGTCAACAACCTGCCGCTCGGGCGCAACGTCGACGAGATGGTGCGTCTGGTCGAGGCGCTGCAGTTCACCGAGGAATACGGCGAAGTCTGCCCGGCCGGCTGGAACAAGGGCGACAAGGGCATGAAGCCGACCGCCGATGGCGTCGCCGCCTATCTGGCCGAGGAAGCCACGGCCCTGTAAGGTCGCACGCCGCACCGGCAGGGGGCGTGTCCCCCCGCCGGTGTCGAGCCGAGAGCGCATGCCGGGGCGTGTGCGCTGTCGCCTCGACACCCTTGAGCAGGCCGTATCCGACGGAGCGGGCGCCGCAGCGTCCGCGCCCGATCCCGAACTGAATCCCCGGAGTTCCCCCGCGATGAGCGAAACCCGCCATTCCCGCCTGCTGATCCTCGGTTCCGGACCGGCCGGCTACACGGCCGCCGTCTATGCGGCGCGCGCCAACCTCAAGCCCGTGCTGATCACCGGCCTGCAGATGGGCGGCCAGCTGACGACGACGACCGAGGTCGACAACTGGCCCGGCGATGTCGAGGGCCTGATGGGGCCGGCGCTGATGGAGCGCATGCAGCGCCACGCCGAGCGCTTCAACACCGAGATCGTGTTCGATCACATCCATACCGCGAAGCTCGGCGAGCGGCCGTTCACGCTGATCGGCGATTCCGGCACCTACACCTGTGATGCGCTGATCATCGCCACCGGCGCCAGCGCCCAGTACCTCGGCCTGCCGTCCGAGGAAGCCTTCATGGGCAAGGGCGTGTCGGCCTGCGCGACCTGCGACGGCTTCTTCTACCGCAACAAGCCGGTTGCCGTGGTCGGCGGCGGCAACACCGCGGTCGAGGAGGCGCTGTACCTGGCCAACATCGCCTCGCACGTGACGCTGATCCACCGCCGCGACAAGTTCCGCGCCGAGGCGATCCTGATCGATCACCTGCACGAGAAGGTCGAGGCCGGCAAGATCACGCTCGCGACCAGTGCCACGCTCGATGAGGTGCTCGGTGACGCCGGCGGCGTCACCGGCGCGCGCCTGAAGAGCACGACCGACGGCTCGACGCGTGACATCGGCGTCGATGGCGTGTTCATCGCCATCGGCCACAAGCCGAACACCGACCTGTTCAGCGGCCAGCTGGAGATGCACAACGGCTATCTGGTCGTGCAGTCCGGTCTGGCCGGCAACGCCACGCAGACCAGCATCCCCGGCGTGTTCGCCGCCGGCGACGTGGCTGATCACATCTACCGCCAGGCCGTGACCTCGGCCGGCACCGGCTGCATGGCCGCGCTCGATGCCGAGCGCTGGCTGGAGGCCGGCGAAGCCTGAGCTTCCCCGGGCTGCGTGCGCCGCACCGCGGGCGGCAGCGCGGCCCGATGAGCGCGGGGCCGGTGCAGCAGCCGGTGTGCGCCGACGGACGGGATGCCGTCGGCGCGTACCTCCGCGGTTTCCGGCCGGGGGCTTTCGCCGCCCGCCCGTTCCCGCTGCGCGCATGCGCCGGGTCACACTGGGGCCGGCGTCGCCGCGCCCGGGGCCGGCGCAGCGCCTTGCGTCGTACCGGGAGCGCCCGTCATGAGCCTCTGGCCGATCTTCGATTCGCTGGCGCCGGTCTTCCTGCTGATCGCGCTCGGCGCCGCGCTGCGGCGCAGCGGCTTCCTGTCGCTGACGACGCTGACCGGCCTCAACCGGCTCACCTACTGGATCGGCCTGCCCTGCCTGACCGTGCACGACATCGCCACCGGCCCCTTCCAGCCGCTGGCAGCGGCCGGGCTGTTCACGACCGTGCTGGTCGCGACCGTGATCGGCGGCGTGCTGGCCTGGTATTGCGCCGGGGCCTGCGGGGCCGGGCGCGCCGCGCGCGGCACCTTCGTGCAGGCGGCGTTTCGCGGCAACCTGTACTTCATCAGCCTGCCGGTGATCGTCTACGCCTCGCCCGGCCACCCGGAGGTGCGCAGCGCCGCGCTGATCGCCTCGGCGCCGGTGATCCTGCTCTACAGCATCGCCGCGGTGCTGGTGCTCGAAGCCAGCCGCAGCACGCCCGGCGCCGGCCGCGCCGGGCTCTGGCGCAGCCTCGCGACCAATCCGCAACTGCTCGCCTGCGTCATCGGCCTCGCGCTCGCGGCCAGCGGGGCCGGACTGCCGCCGAGTCTGGAGCGCAGCCTCGATGCGCTCGGGCGCATGGCGCTGCCGCTGGCGCTGCTCGGCATCGGCGGCTCGCTGATCGGTGCGCACATCGGCAGCCGGCTGCGGCCGGTGTTCGGGGCGGCGCTGATCAAGACCGCGCTGCTGCCGCTGCTCGGCTTCGGCTTCGGCTGGCTGCTCGGACTCGCGCCGGAGCAGCTGCGCTCGGCGCTGATCCTGCTGTCGACGCCGACCGCGTCGGCTTCCTACGTGCTCGCGCGCCAGCTCGGCGGCGACGAGGCGCTCGCCTCGGGCAGCATCGTGCTGTCGACGCTGCTGTCGGCGCCGGTGCTGGCGCTGGTGCTGGCGCTGGTCTGAGCATTCAGGGCATGTATAGCCGCTCGTAGAAGCCGCTCACCTGCAGCCGGATCGTCACCGGCCGGTCGCTGCGGTTTTCCCAGTACCAGCCGTGACGGCCGGTGAACGGCGCGGTGAAGCTGCCGCCGGCCGCAGCGAGGGCATCGTCGAGCCAGTAGCTGGTGAACTCGTCGGCCTTCGCATCCGGCAGGTCGCCGTGCATGTCGACGTGTACCGGTCCGCCTTCGGCCTGCCAGTGGAACACGAAGCTCTGGCCGGCGCTCATGATCGCCTTGATCTCGGCGCCGCGGTGCGGTGCCAGCGGTACGGTCAGCGTGTCGCTGCGCAGTTCGCCAGGGAGCCGGTGCACCGGAGCGCGGGTGTCCGGGGCCGGCGCCGGTGTCGAGGCCACCGGCGCCGGGGCCGTGCTGCCGGCAGCGTGCAGCGCCGTCAGCCCCAGCCGCCGGCCGAGCCCGGTCGGGTCGATGCCGAATTCGGCCGGCAGCACCGCGAACACGAGCAGCAGCGCAGCGAGTCCTGCAC
The DNA here is from genome assembly GCA_018240295.1 of Pseudomonadota bacterium. Taxonomy (GTDB): domain Bacteria; phylum Pseudomonadota; class Gammaproteobacteria; order Competibacterales; family Competibacteraceae; genus Plasticicumulans. The sequence continues at coordinate 3,298 of JAFEGB010000125.1, read as the reverse complement.
CGGTGGCGGTGGCACGCAGCAGCGTGCGCTTCGACGGCAGGCCGTCCGGATCGAGGTCGGAAATGTCGTGCAGTTCGTGCATGGCGCGCGCCTCAGCGGTTCAGGAAATAGCCGGCGATCTGATAGCCGGTCAGCGTGAAGCCAGCCGCCATCAGCAGCACGTTGGCGGCCAGCGCCTGACGGGCGAAGGCGTGATGGCGGCGCCAGAAATCCATCGCGATCAGGATCGTGCCGAGCGCGAGCACCTGCCCGATCTCGACGCCGACGTTGAAGGCAAGGATGTTGACGACCAGTCCCTCGGCCGGCAGCGCGAAATCCTGCAGCTTCGCCGCCAGTCCGAAGCCGTGGCAGAGGCCGAAGCCGAACACGGCGAGCTTCGTGTCCGGCTGGCGCCCGAGCCAGACCCGCCAGGCGGCGAGGTTGTCGAGCGCCTTGTAGACCACGGACAGGCCGATCACGGCGTCGATCAGCCACGGATTGACGTGCACACCGCCGAGCACGCCGCCGAGCAGCGTCAGGCTGTGGCCGAGCGCGAACAGCGTTACGTACACGGCCACGTCGCGCATCCGGTACAGGAAGAAGATCACGCCGACCAGAAACAGCAGGTGGTCGTAGCCGGTCGCCATGTGCTTGGCACCGAGGTACACGAACGGCGCGATGCGCACGCCGCCGGCCTGGGTCAGATAGGCCTGATCGCCGCCGGCGATGCCGTGGGCGAAGGCCGGAGCGGCGCCGGCCGCGACCAGAGCCAGCAGCAGCCAGCCTGCGGACAGTATTCGTCGGGTCGGCGGGTGTTCAGCAGTCACGCGGGGATACCTCCGTGCGGCCCGGTCCGTGCCGGTGCCGGTGGTGCAGGTCGGGGAAGTGCGGGTGGCTGTGCACGAGCGGCGCATGCACATGCGGGTGTGCGTGCGGCTCGCGGCCATCCCACGGGAAGTCGTGCTCATGGTGGTGGTGATCGTCGTGGACGTGCCGGTGCGCGTGCGCGAGCGCCGGATGCGCGTGCTCGTGGGCGTGGCGCTCGCTCAGGTGCAGCCACAGCCCGGCCGCCATCAGCCCCAGCGCCAGCCAGAACAGCGGTCCGGCCGGCTCGCCGAGCAGCAGTCCGCCGGCGGCGCCGACGAAGGGCGCGATCGAGAACCACGCGCCGGTGCGCGCGGTGCCGAGGCTGGCGAGGGCGCGCACGAACAGCACGAGGCTCAGGCCGTAGCCGAGAAAGCCGACGCCGAACGCGGCCAGCGCCTGCGGCCACGGTGGCAGCGTCGCGCCGAGTCCGAGACCGAGCGCCAGATTGACGCTGCCGGCGCACAGCCCTTTCAGCGCGGCGATCTGGCGGGCGTCGTGCTGGGCGATACCGCGCGTCAGGTTGTTGTCGAGCCCCCAGCAAAGGCAGGCGGCGCCGATCGCCAGTGACGGCCACCACTGGCCGGACTCGATCTGCCCGCGCCAGGTCAGGCAGGCGCTGGCGAGCACGATCAGCGCCATGCCGAGCATCAGCCGCCGATCGGTGGCCTCGCGCCACAGGCCCCAGGCCAGCAGCGCCGTGAACACACCTTCGAGCCCGAGCAGCAGCGCCGCGCTCGAAGCCGGCGTGCGGCTCAGGCCCCACATCAGCAGCAGCGGTCCGAGCACGCCGCCGAAGCCGATCGCACTCGCAAGCCCCGGCAGCGCGGTCCGTGTCAGCGGGGTTTCGTGGCTGTGCGCCGGTGCCAGCCGGCGCAGCAGCATCAGACCGAGGCCGGCACCGAGATACAGCAGCCCCGCGAGCAGGGTCGGGTGACAGTTATCGAGCAGCGCCCGCGCGGCCGGCGTGCTCAGGCCGAACAGCAGCGCGGCACCGATGGCCGGGACGACGGCGGTGGTATCCTGCATGGGTGCTCCCGGTGGTCGTGGTGCGTGCGTGGCGCGCAGCTTTCCGCAGGCAGCAGGCAGGTGCGCCGGGTCCGAACACACAGCAAATTCATTGCCAATCGCAAGTGCCAGACGAAGCGCCGGAGCCGACGGTCCGGGCGGCCGGAGCGTGCGGCAACCGGGGCAAGGCGTCACAGTCCTGATACGACCTGATACCGGGCAATGACAGTGAATTTTTCATGTTATGGATGATGCAGGATGTTATGGTTGTTTCATGAATGTATCGGAATCCACTGCCGTCGAACCCGGGGACTGCGCGCTGGCCGGACTGCTGCTGACGCTGCCCGGCCAGCAGCCTTCAGTGCGCACCCGGGTCTGGCGCGCGCTCCGGGCGCTGGGGGCGGCGCTGCTGCGGGACGGGCTGTACGTGTTGCCGGCAGGCGCGGTGCACGAGGCCCGGCTCGACGGGCTGGCGTCCGAGATCGCGGCGGCCGGCGGCTCGGCCGAGCGGGTGCAACTGCTGGCCTGCGATGCGCAGCAGGCTGACCGCTTCCGGCGCCTGTTCGCCCGCGACGCCGAGTTCGGCGAACTGCTCGGCGCGGTATCGGCCTTGCGTGCCGAGGCACCGGGGCTGGCCGCGCCGCTGCGGGAGCGGCGCCTGCGCATGTTGCAGCGGCAGTGCGCGCAGCTCGCGGCGATCGACTTCTTTCCCGGCGAAGCCCGGGCGCAGGTGCAGCGGGCGCTGGCCGACTGCGCACGGCGGCTGGCCGGCGACGAGCCGCAGGCGGTCGAGGGGGCCTGCGTCCGGCGGCTGGAGCGGGCCGCATACCAGCAGCGCTGCTGGGCAACGCGCTGCCGGCCCTGGGTGGACCGGCTGGCATCGGCCTGGCTGATCGCGCGCCATATCGACGCCGCGCCACGCTTCCTGTGGCTGGCCGATCCCGCCGCCTGCCCGGCCGATGCGCTCGGCTACGACTTCGACGGTGCGCAGTTCACGCACGTCGGCGGCGGCGTCAGTTATGAAACCCTGCTCGCGAGCTTCGGCCTCGACGCCGATGTCGCGCTGCTGCGCCTCGGCACGCTGGTACATGCGCTCGATACCGGCGGCGTGCCGGTGGCCGAGGCAGCGGGCCTCGCCGCGCTGCTGGCCGGCGCCTGCGCAGCCATCGCCGACGACGATGCGCTGCTGGCCGCGACCCTGCCCGTATTCGACTGGCTGTACCGCCATTTCCAGGAATCGGAGGAACGATGATCGCACCCGACACGACCTTGGGCGTAACGCCCGAAACCGCCAGCGCACCGCCGTCAGCCCCCGGCTTCGCCGAGGCGCTGCGCTACTGGCTGCGCCTCGGCTGCATCAGCTTCGGCGGGCCGGCCGGACAGATCGCGATCCTGCATCAGGATCTGGTCGAGCACCGGCGCTGGATCAGCGAGTCGCGCTTCCTGC
>JAFEGB010000124.1 GCA_018240295.1 Pseudomonadota bacterium | reverse complement strand
GGCGTGCGGCTGAGCGTCGAACCGCTGACCGCACCGGCTTGCCCGGCGCACTGAGAACACCGCCCCCGGCAGCGCCTCAGCCCCCGCTCCGCCCCAGCGCAAACGCCCGCTGCTGCGGCAGCAGCTCGACCGTATCGCCTTCCTCCCCGCTGCAGCGCCAGCCGCGCGCCTTGCAGTCGCCGCCATACACCGGCTGCGCGAGCTGCAGCACGGCGCCGTGGCAGGCGGTGACGGCGCCGGGCGGCACGTCGAGCTGCGCCAGCGGCGCGCCGTTCGCGTCGGTCAGCAGCAGGCCGCTGCTGCCGCGCGCCGGCGGCACGTAATCGCCGGCGGCGGCCTTCGGCAGCGTCAGCGCCAGCCAGCCGAGCACCGGCACGCGCACGCCGCCGGCTTCGAGCACGCAGACCGGCTGCCACGCCGCCAGCGTCTGGCCTCTGGGCGCGACGGCGGCGCGGCGCAGTGCATCGAAGCCCTGCGCGCGCGCAGCCTGCACGACGGCCGCCGGCCGGCCGCTCGCCGGCGGTTCGCGGCCGGTGATCGAGAGCTGGTTCGGGTCGGTGGCATCGGCCTGCACCTGCGCGTCGGCCGTGATGCGCAGCACCGGGCCGTCAAGCGTGCGGCCGTCGATCTCGACGCTGCCGCGGATCACCAGCCGATCGCCGCTGCAGCGCTGCACGGCACCGCTGCCGTGATCGAGCCGGCCGCGCAGCGCGAGCGTGTCATCGAGCAGCAGCGAGCGGCGCTGCGGTTTGCCATCGGCGGCGCGCTCCGTGAGCTGCAGCAGCGGCATCGCCCGGCCGGCGAGCGTCAGCGTGCAGACCGGCACGGCCAGCGCATCGCCGGCGAGCGGCTGCAGCGCGGCGGCGGCGGCGGTGATGGCATCGGCGAGATCGGCGGCGGCGGCCGGCAGCGCCAGCGTCAGCAGCGCGGCGGCGAGGCCGGCGCGCAGCCGGGTGCCGGATTCCGGATCGGGGTTCAAGGCCGCTCGCCGATTGCGGCAGCGGGGGGCGGGACCGGAAGAACGGCGCTGCACATTCACCTCAGGCGTCCGGGCAGGATCGATTTCACTTCTTCGGCGCGCCCGGTGTCGGCGCCGGTTTCGGCGCTGCGAGCAGCAGCTTGTGCACGAATTCGAGCTTGTCGGCGTAATCGGCATCGCCGCCGCCGTTGTAGCGATCGGCAATCGTCGCGTAGTCGAAGGTGCGCCAGCCGGTCAGCTCGCGCACGTGCTTGCCCCAGCGCACGTGCAGTTCCATGCCCGGGAACAGGCCCCTGGTGACGGCGCTGCTGTTGAGGTCCTGCAGGTCCTTGACCTTGATGCGGAAGTGGCGGGCGATCTTCCACCACGAATCGCCCTTGAGCACCTTGTAGGTCTCGGGCGGGCGCGAGGTGTCGATGATGTCCTCGTCGCGGATGTTTTTGATCATGCGCGCGAACAGGTAGCAGAGCCCGATGCGCAGGTTCAGCACCGGCTGGTCGGTCGACTGCTTCGGGTCCTTCATGGCCGACTTGAGATCGGCCGACAGCACGAGGTCAGCCCCTTCGGCATCGGCGATGCGGCCCTCGGCCGCAGCCTTCACCACCGACAGGCCCGGATCGCCCTTGTTGCCGATCTGCATGACCCGGCCCTTCCAGACCTTGCCCTGCGGGCCGCCGCTCTCGATCAGCAGCTGCGCCTTGAACAGCCGCCAGTCGAGCGGGTCCGGGAAGTCCGGCGTGCCCTTGAAGCGGGCGACGTAGGCGTCGATCTCGGCCTTCAGTGCCGTGTCGTAGTCGGCGGCGGCCGGGTCGGCGACCGCGGCCGTCATCGTGTCCTTGAAGCCCTGCGTCAGCGCCATCGCGGCCCCCCGCGCTTCAACGCCACCGGAGATCGGTGCAATGCCGGCGAAGTCCCGGCGGAATGCGACCGGGCCGCGGCACGCGAGGCGCGCGGCGGCCCGGCCGGAACTTGCACCCGCATCAGCCGTGCGGCAGCACGATGTGCTCGCGCGCGCCGGCGTCGCTGACCGGCCACTCCGCGAACGGGAACGGCGGCGTCTCGGTCAGGAAGGTCTGGTAGCGCCAGAGCTGGAGCAGGTAGCGCGTCAGGCCGTCGGCAACCGGGCGCAGCCGCGCGTTCGGCTCGCCGGTCAGCAGCAGCGCGCCGAGCTGGAACAGCGCGAGCAGCGCCGCGAGGCTGCCGGCGAAGCCGAGGATCACCGCGAACACCAGCATGTAGGCGGCGCGCTGCCAGAAGCTCTGGCGGCGCAGGTTGGTCTTCAGTCGTTCGTCCATCGTTCGGGTACCTGGGCAGGTGGACGACCGCCGGACGGCGGCCGGGCGCGCGGCACGACAGGCGACGCGTCGCTGCAAGCGTAGATGGCGGCGCCCGCGGCGGATTTCATCGGGCGGTTGCACGCCGTTACAAGAAGAGCGCGCTGCGGCACGTGGGCGTACCCGTCGGCGTCCGCAGACGAATGTCATCGGATTGCCACGAATACCGCTCAAACCGATACGGACGCCACGCTATCCAGCCGCAGCCGGCGCGTGGCGTCCGTATCGGTGCAACTCGGTACAGATCAGTACGATCAGTACGGATCGGTCCGGCGGGGAAATCCGGATCGCGATGCGGTCTGATTCATTCGACCTTGTAGGTCGCCTTCGCATCCTTCACGCACTTGTCCTTGACGTCGCCGCTGAACTGGTCGCACTTGGCCTTGGCGACTTCGAAATCGGCGTCACGCTTGGTTTCCCTGGCATCCTTGCGGGCATCGGCCGTATTGCCCTTTTCGAGCACGGTGATGTCGGCCTTCTGCTTTTCGTAGGTGGCCTTGGCTTCCTTCAGGCAGATGTCCTTCGGATCGCCGGAGAAATCATCACAGCGTTCCTTGGCAACCTTGTAATTGGCTTCAGCGACTTCTTCGGCGGCTTCGAGACGGGCCTTGCTGGTGCCCTTCATTTCCGCCTTGGCCTGTTCGGTGACGCGCGTGTGTTCGGCTTCGGCCTGGGCCTTGCAGACATCCTCGGCATTGCCGGACATCGTCGAACACCTTTCCTTGTCGGTCTTGAGGCGCGCATCGGCGGCCTTGACGGCGGCATCGTACTGGGCCTCGCTCATCGCCGCCTGTGCGGCGGAACCGATGCCGATGGCCAGGATGCCGGCCAGAACGGCGCTGTACAGGGCACTGTGAGCATTACGCATGATGTTCCACTCCCGGGGGGCCGGGCGCACCGGTGGCACGATGCGTACCACCGGTTGCGCATCCGGTTTTGGTATGGGCAGAGAATCAAGGGCCCGCATCAGGACGGGCGGGTGCCGTTTCCGGCACCGGGCGAATCACGAAGGAATTACAGCGTGCGCGTGTATTCGTCGACTTCGCGCTTGGCTTCATCCTTGGTGCGGCCGTAACGTTCCTGAATGCGGCCGGCGAGGTAGTCGCTGTTACCTTCGGCGATGTCGAGATCGTCATCGGTCAGATCGCCCCACTTGGCCTTGAGCGAACCCTTGAGCTGCTTCCACTTGCCCTTGATGATGTCTTCATTCATGGTCGTTTCCTCCTGAGGGCAAATCCGTTCCCGCTCGGCGAAATGCCGACGGTCGAACCTGAATTTGCCGGTTTGGGGATCCGTCGGGCGGGAAAGCATTCCCGTCGTGTCCCGACGGCGGTAAAGACCGGGGCATTTCGCGGGTAGTTCCGCAGGCGTCATTTTTTTCGATCGAAAAGCACAGATTCCCTGATTAAAAATCGTTCATGTCGGGGGCTGCGGCCGTGTGGCCACGGCTGGCTATGCTGCCGGAATCAGGGATTTCGCCGCCGCACGGAGGCCCCGCCGCATGTCGCTCGCTCTCGCCCACTGCCGCGCCCAGCTCGGCATCGACGCGCCGCCGGTCGCGGTCGAGGTCCACCTGTCGAACGGCCTGCCGGGGCTGGCGATCGTCGGCCTGCCGGAGGCGGCCGTGAAGGAGAGCAAGGACCGCGTGCGCGGCGCGATCCTGAACTCGCGCCACGAATATCCGCAGCGGCGCATCACCGTGAACCTCGCTCCGGCCGATCTGCCGAAGGAAGGCGGGCGCTTCGACCTGCCGATCGCGCTCGGCATCCTCGCCGCCAGCGGCCAGCTGCCGGGCGAGCCGCTCGCCACCCTCGAATGCCTCGGCGAACTCGCGCTCGGCGGCGCGCTGCGCGGCGTGCGTGGCGTGCTGCCGGCGGCACTGGCGGCGCGCGATGCCGGCCGGGCGCTGCTGCTGCCGGCCGACAACGCCGACGAGGCGGCGCTGGTCGAGGGCCTGACCGTGCTGCCGGCCCGTCATCTGCTGGAGGTCTGCGCGCATCTGCGCGGCGATGTGCGGCTCGCACCGCACCGGCTCGATGGTCTGCCGGCGGCCGATCCGGCGCTGCCGGATCTGGCCGACGTGCTCGGGCAGGCGCATGCCAGACGCGCGCTGGAGATCGCCGCGGCCGGCGCGCACAACCTGCTGTATTGCGGGCCGCCCGGCACCGGCAAGTCGATGCTGGCGGCGCGCCTGCCGGGCATCCTGCCGCCGATGTCCGAGGCCGAGGCCATCGAGACCGCGGCCGTGGCCTCGGTCAGCACGCAGGGCTTCCGGCTGCAGGACTGGCGGCGGCGGCCGTTCCGCGCACCGCATCACACGGCCTCGGGCGTGGCGCTGGTCGGCGGCGGCGGCAATCCGCGACCCGGCGAGATCTCGCTCGCGCACCACGGCGTGCTGTTCCTCGACGAGCTGCCGGAGTTCAACCCGCGCGTGCTGGAGGTGCTGCGCGAGCCGATGGAATCCGGCCACATCACGATCGCGCGTGCGGCGCGCTCGGCCGACTATCCGGCGCGCTTCCAGCTGATCGCGGCGATGAACCCCTGCCCCTGCGGCTATCTCGGTGACGCCGAGCGCAGCTGCAGCTGCTCGCCCGAGCAGGTCAAGCGCTACCGGGCGCGCGTGTCCGGCCCGCTGCTCGATCGCATCGACCTGCAGCTCGAAGTGCCGCGCCTGCCGCGCACGGCGCTGCGCGGCGAGACTCCCGAGGAGCCGAGCGCCGTGGTGCGCGTGCGCGTGCTGGCTGCGCGCGAACGCCAGCTCGCGCGTGCCGGCAAGGCGAACGCGCGCCTCGAACCGCGGGAGCTGACGCGCGACTGCCGGCTCGGCGACGCCGAGCAGCGGCTGCTGGAGGCGGCGATGGAGCGCCTCGGCCTCAGTCCGCGCGCGTATCACCGCATCCTGAAGGTCGCGCGCACGATCGCCGATCTGGCCGCGAGCGAGGGGATCACCACGGCGCACCTGTCCGAGGCGATCGGCTACCGGCGGCTGGATCGCGGCCGCTGACGCGCTGCGGAGCGCGCGCTAGGCTGGCCGCCGGTACCGGTGCCACATTCCATCAGGCCATCAGGCCATCAGGCCATCAGGCCATCAGGAGACGCGCGCGATGACGCACGACCCGAACTGTCTGTTCTGCCGCATCGTCCGCGGCGAGATTCCCGCCGTGCAGGTGTTCGAGGACGAGGACACGATCGCCTCCATGGACATCTTCCCGGCCAGCGAGGGTCACGCGCTGGTGATCCCGAAGCTGCACGCCGCCAACCTGCTGGAGATGCCCGACGATGCGCTCACCGCCGTGCACCGCAGCGTCCGGCGGCTGGCGGCGGCGATGATGCGCGGGCTCGGACCGGCCGGTTTCCAGATCCGCCAGTTCAACGGCGCCGAGGCCGGACAGACGGTGTTCCACTACCACGTGCACGTCGTGCCCTGCTATCCCGGCGCCCGCCCCGGCCTGCACGGCCGTGACCAGGCCGATCCGGCGGTGCTGGCCGGACTCGCCGGACGCATCCGCGCCGCCCTGTGATCGTCCACGCCCGCGGCGGCCTGCACGGTATGCGTGCGGGCCGCTGCGGGCGGACGGCTTCAGAGGTCCGAGGCTGCCGGCCCGGGCGCGGTGGCGGACTCTGCACCGTCCGCGGGCAACCGTGCCTCCAGATCCGCCACGCGCCGCTCCAGGGCTTCGAGCCGTGCCCGCGTGCGCGTCAGCACCTGCGTCTGCACGTCGAATTCCTCGCGCGTGACCAGATCCATGCGCGCGAACGCCGCCTGCATCGCGGCGCGGAAATTCTTTTCCATGTCCTGCTGCAGCGTGCGCAGACCCGGCGGCACGCTCTCGGCGATGCGACGGGCAAATTCGTCGATGACTTTCGGGTCGAGCATGGCGGGAGTCCTCGGGGGTGGTTGGGTCCGGTCAGGGTATCCGGCCGGCGGGAACGGGGTGCGTGCACCAATATGGTGCCCTGATATGGCGCACCATTCCCTGGTGGTGCGAGCATGCGCGCGGCTTTGGTGCGCCCACGGCTTCAAACGTCTGAAACATCGGCGTGGCCGGCCAATGGCATGTCCTGTGCTTCACGCCGCAAAGCAGCATACCGCCGGCCGGGGCATCGCAGCAGCGGGCCGAGACGTCACCGGTCGCTGCGCACGGCGAATCAGATCGAACCGCGGGCCATCAGGAGCTCCCTACATGAAACTGGTCACTGCCATCATCAAGCCGTTCAAGCTCGACGACGTGCGTGAAGCGCTGTCCGAGATCGGCGTGCAGGGCATCACCGTCACCGAGGTCAAGGGCTTTGGTCGCCAGAAGGGCCACACCGAACTCTATCGCGGCGCCGAGTACGTCGTGGACTTCCTGCCGAAGGTGAAGCTCGAGATCGCGATCGATGATCCGCTGGTCGAGCGCGTCGTCGACGCCGTCACCAAGGCCGCCAACACCGGCAAGATCGGCGACGGCAAGATCTTCGTCTACGACCTCGAACAGGCGATCCGTATCCGCACCGGCGAGGCCGGTGCCGCCGCGCTCTGATCCCATCACGACAGCGCGGCCGGACCGCGCGCACCCCGGACTCATCCTTGCAGGAGTTTCCCGACAATGACGAATAACCCCCTGATCAAGGGCCTCGGCGCCCTTGGCCTGCTGTTGCTGCCGGCGCTGGCGCTGGCCCAGGAAGCCGCCGCCCCCGCCGCCGCGCCGACGCTCGATGCCGGCAACACCGCCTGGATGCTGACCTCGACGGCGCTCGTGCTGTTCATGACCATTCCCGGTCTGGCGCTGTTCTACGCCGGCATGGTGCGTTCGAAGAACGTGCTGTCGGTGATGATGCAGTGCTTCGCGATCACCGCGCTGGTGACGCTGCTGTGGGTCGTCTACGGCTACTCGGTCGCCTTCGACACGACCGGCATGGTCAAGGGCGAGGTCAACCTGTACTCGTTCATCGGCGGACTCGGCAAGGCCTTCATGGCCGGCGTCGGCCGCGACAGCCTGACGCTGACCATCCCGGAGTCGGTGTTCGCGACCTTCCAGATGACCTTCGCGATCATCACCCCGGCGCTGATCGTCGGCGCCTTCGCCGAGCGCATGAAGTTCTCGGCGCTGCTGCTGTACATCGTGCTGTGGTTCACGCTGTCCTACCTGCCGATCGCGCACATGGTCTGGTCGGGTGACGGCGCGCTGATGTGGGACTGGGGCGTGCTCGACTTCGCCGGCGGCACCGTCGTGCACATCAACGCCGGTCTGGCCGGTTTCATTGCCTGCCTCGTGATCGGCCGGCGCAAGGGCTTCCCGGTCACCGCGATGCCCCCGCACAACCTCGGCTACACGCTGATCGGCGCCTCGATGCTGTGGGTCGGCTGGTTCGGCTTCAACGCCGGTTCGGCCGTGGCTGCCGACGGTTCGGCCGGCATGGCCATGCTGACCACGCAGGTCGCCACCGCCGCCGCCGCGCTGGCCTGGATGTTCGCCGAGTGGATCGCGCACGGTAAGCCGTCGGTGCTCGGCATCGCCTCCGGCGCCGTCGCCGGCCTCGTCGCCGTGACCCCGGCCTCCGGCACCGCCGGCCCGATGGGTGCGCTGCTGCTCGGCCTGATCTCCGGTCTGGTCTGCTTCCTGGCCTCGACCAAGCTCAAGCGCGCGATGGGCTACGACGACTCGCTCGACGTGTTCGGCGTGCACGCCGTCGGCGGCATCATCGGTGCGATCCTGACCGGCCTGTTCGCCGATGCAGCCTTCGGCGGCAAGGGTCTGGCCGAGGGCGTCTCGATCGCCGATCAGCTGTGGATCCAGACCAAGGGCGCGCTGGTGACGGTCGTCTACAGCTCGCTGATCAGCTTCATCTCGCTGAAGGTCGTCGACGCGATCGTCGGCATCCGCGTCACCGAGGAAGAAGAGACCCAGGGTCTCGACATCTCGCTGCACGAGGAGCGCGGCTACATCCTGTAAGCCGCCGCCGGCCTGCTGTCAGCCGCTGCCGGGCCTTGCGCCCGGCCGGCCATCTGCCGCCGCGCATGTCCGGAGCCCGGACATGCGCGGCCTTGTTTTTGGTTTATAGTCCGGCCATCCCCATCTGGCGCACCACCCCGAGGACAGCCCCCCATGAAGCTCGTTTCCGCGATCATCAAGCCGTTCAAGCTCGACGACGTGCGTGAAGCGCTGGCCGAGATCGGCATCCAGGGCATCACCGTCACCGAGGTCAAGGGCTTCGGCCGGCAGAAAGGTCATACCGAGCTGTACCGCGGCGCCGAGTATGTCGTCGACTTCCTGCCCAAGGTGAAGGTCGAGATCGCCTGCGAGCAGTCGAATGTCGAGCGCGTCATCGACGCGATCGCGCGCGCCGCCAACACCGGCAAGATCGGCGACGGCAAGCTGTTCGTGTTCAACCTCGAACAGGCGATCCGCATCCGTACCGGCGAGACCGGCAGCGAAGCGCTGTAGGCCGGACGCTCCCCGTCTGCTTCACCCCGAAGGGCGCCTGCGGCGCCTTTCGCATCTGTGGCTCCCGGCCCCTGCCGCGGTTCCGATCCGATCCCGGCACGGATGCCGATGTCCTGCACAGCCCCGCCCATGACCGCCCGATCCCTGCGCCCCGATGCCGGTCAGCCCGGCATGCTTCGTGTTCTCTGCCTGCTGCTCGCCGGCCTGCTGCTGCTCGCCGGCTGTGATCGCGAGGACGCGCAGGCCCGTGCCAGGGCTGCCGATCCGGTGCCCTCGAACCTGCCGGCGACGCCGAAGAGCTTCGAGACCGCCAAACGCCAGCTGCTCGGCGAGGTCTACCGCGACCGGCGCGTGGATTTCTACTGCGGCTGCCGCTTCGATGCCGACAAGCAGGTCGATGCCGCCGGCTGCGGGCTGGAGGCGCGCAGCAATGCCAGCCGCGCGACGCGCATCGAGATCGAGCACGTGTTCCCGGCCGCGCAGTTCGGCAACTTCCGCCAGTGCTGGCGTGAGCCGCGCGAGTTCGCCGAATGCACGACGGCCGGCGGCCGGCGTCTCGGCGGGCGCGAGTGCTGCGAGAAGGTCGATCCGGTGTTCCGCGCCGCGCACAACGACCTGCACAACCTGTATCCGGTGGTCGGCGAGGTCAACGGCGATCGCCAGGACTACAACTGGGGCATGCTCGCCGGCGAGCAGCGCGCCTACGGCCGCTGCGACTTCGAGATCGACGCCGGGGAGCGGCGCGTCGAGCCGCCGGCGCGCATCCGCGGCGACATCGCGCGCACGATGCTGTACATGGCGCAGACCTACGGTTTCCGGCTCTCCGATCAGGACCGCAAGCTCTACGAGGCCTGGAACCGGCAGGACCCGCCGGACAGCTTCGAGCGCGAACGCAACCGCCGCATCCGCGCGCTGCAGGGCAATGCCAATCCCTTCATCGGTGACTGAGCCCGGCCGGAGGCGGCGGGCGGGGCTTCAGTTGCGGATGCCGACCCCGCGTTTCAGCAGCCACAGCGCGAAGGCGCCGAGCCCGAGCACGAAGGCGCCGATCAGCGAGAAGGCCTGCAGCATGCCGATGTCGGACACGCCGAGGATGCCGTAGCGGAAGGCGTTGACCATGTACAGGATCGGGTTGACCAGCGACACGTTCTGCCAGAAGTCCGGCAGCAGGTTGATCGAATAGAAGATGCCGCCGAGATAGGTCAGCGGCGTCAGCACGAAGGTCGGCACGATCGCGATGTCATCGAAGCTGTTCGCGTAGATGCCGTTGATCAGCCCGGCCAGCGAGAACAGCACCGCGGTCAGGAACACGACGCCGACGGTCACGCCCCAGTGCGTGACGTGCAGGTCGGTGAAGGTCAGCGCGATCATCGTCACGACCACCCCGACCGCCAGCCCGCGCAGCACGCCGCCGCCGACGAAGCCGGCGAGGATCAGCCAGTTCGGCATCGGCGCGACCAGCAGTTCCTCGATGTTGTGCTGGAACTTCGAGCCGTAGAAGCTCGAAACCACATTCGCATAGCTGTTGGTGATGATCGCCAGCATGATCAGGCCGGGCGCGATGTACTGCGGGTAGCCGATGCCGTCCATCGGCGGCAGCTGCGCGCCGAGCAGCTTGCCGAAGATCACGAAGTACAGCGCCGTGGTCACGGCCGGCGGCAGGATGGTCTGGATCCAGATGCGCGCGAAGCGCAGGACCTCCTTGATCAGCAGCGTCACGAACGCGGTCCACCAGCCGGCGAACTCGGACGGCGGCGCTTCGCCGGCGCCGAGCGCCGGGGCGAGGATGTCGGGCGGGGTCGGTTTCATGCGGGGGTTCCGGCGGCGCGGGCCTCGGCGCCGCTCTCGACGAGACGGATGAACAGCTCTTCGAGCCGGTTCGACTTGTTGCGCAGGCTCAGCACCTCGATGCCGTGTGCGGCCAGGCCGGCAAACAGCGCGTTCATGCCGGTCTCCTTGCTGACCTCGACCTCCAGCGTCGTGTCGTCGACGCGATCGAGCACGTAGCCGGGCAGCAGCGGCAGTGCGACGAGCGGCGCGGCGAGGTTCAGCACGAAGGTTTCGGTGTGCAGGCGCGCGAGCAGCGACTTCATGTCGGTGTGCTCGACCAGCCGGCCGCGGTCGATGATCGCGATGTTGCGACAGAGGCTCTCGGCCTCTTCGAGGTAGTGCGTGGTCAGGATGATGGTCGTGCCGGCGGCGTTGGTCTCGCGCAGGAACTCCCACATCGAGCGGCGCAGCTCGATGTCGACGCCGGCGGTCGGTTCATCGAGGATCAGCAGGCGCGGGGCGTGGATCAGCGCGCGCGCGATCATCAGCCGCCGCTTCATGCCGCCGGAGAGCTCGCGCGCCATGTCGCGCGCCTTGGCCGCGAGCCCGAGCCGTTCGAGCAGTTCCTCGGCGCGCGGGCGGGCGACGTGGCGCGGGATGCCGTAATAGCCGGCCTGGTTGACGACGATCTCGATGACCGGCTCGAACTGGTTGAAGTTGAATTCCTGCGGCACCAGTCCGATCAGCCGCTTCGCCGCCCAGGCCTGGGCTTCGAGGTCGTGGCCGAAGATCTCGACGCGGCCGGCGGTCTTGTTGACCAGCGAGCTGACGATGCCGATCGTCGTCGACTTGCCGGCGCCGTTCGGGCCGAGCAGCGCGAAGAAGTCGCCGTCCGGCACGTCGAGGTCGATGCCGTGCAGCGCGGTGACGCCGCTGCGGTAGGTCTTGACGAGCTGGCGGATGCGCAGGGCGGGCGGATGCATGTCGGTGCGGCGGGGTCGGCGGGCGGGCGCCAACTATGGTCGCCTGCCCCGGACAGCGGCAAGCCGATGGCGGTATGGGCGCGGGTTGACCGTGCATAAGCCGTGCTTGCCCCCGGGCCCGGCACGCCGGTCGCGGCTGCTACGCTCGCCGGCACGCAAGCGCCTGCAGGAGAATCCGCCATGTGCCCGGACAGCGGTGAAGACCCCCCGACCGAAGCCGTCACGCTCGAACAGGCGCTCGCACTCGCGGTCGGCTGGCAGCGCGAGGGCCGGCTCGATGCGGCGGAGCCGGTCTACCGGCAGATCCTCGCCGTACTGCCGGATCAGCCCGATGCGCTGCACTTCCTCGGTCTGCTCGAATTCCAGCGCGGGCACGAGGACGCGGCGCTTGAATGGCTCGCCCGCGCCGTCGCGGTCGCCCCCGGCCACGCGGGCCTGCGCAGCAACCACGGCAACGTGCTGCAGACCCTCGGCCGGCTCGACGAGGCCGAGCGCGAATACCGCGCCGCCCTCGCCGCCGAGCCGGCGCTGGTCGCCGCGTGGAACAACCTCGGCGTCGTGCTGCATGCCGCCGGCCGGCGGCACGAGGCGATCGAGGCCTACCGGCACGCGCTCGAACTCGAAGCCAGCTCGGCGGCCGATCACCACCGGCTGGCGACGCTGCTTGAACGCTGTCACGAATACGAGGCCGCGGCCGTGCATCACCGCGCGGCGCTCGCGCTTGATCCGCAGCACCTCGGTGCCACGCGCGCGCTCGGCCATGCGCTGTCGCGCCTCGGCCGGCTCGACGAGGCAGCCGCGGCCTACCGCGCCTGGCTCGCGCTCGAACCCGGCCATCCGCTCGCCGAACTGCGCCTTGCCGCCTGCGGCGGCGCACCGGCGCCGGCGCGCTGCAGCGATGCCGTCGTGCGCGGGCTGTTCGACCAGTACGCCGGCCATTTCGACGCGCACCTGCGCGGGACGCTCGATTACCACGCGCCCGAGCGCCTCGCCGATGCGCTGGCGCTGGTGCTCGACGCCCCGGCCGCCGCGCTCGACGTGCTCGATGCCGGCTGCGGCACCGGCCTGTGCGGCCCGCTGCTGCGCCCGTATGCACGGCAGCTGAGCGGCGTCGACCTGTCACCGAAGATGCTCGAACAGGCGGCGGCGCTGGCGCTGTACGACGCCCTCGAAACCGCCGAACTGTGTGCCTGGCTCGATGCGCACCCCGGCGCGTTCGACCTGCTGGTCGCCGCCGACACACTCTGTTACTTCGGGCCGCTCGCGGACTTTGCCGCCGCCGCCGCCGCCGCGCTGCGCCCGGGCGGCTGGCTGGCGTTCACGCTCGAAACCCACACCGAAGCCCTTGATCACCGGCTCAATGCCTGCGGTCGCTACAGCCACGCGCCGGCCTATCCGCTGCGCGTGCTCGCCGGGGCCGGCTTCGGGCAGCTGCGCAGCCAGCCGGTCGTGCTGCGTCGCGAGCGCGGCGCGCCGGTCGAGGGCCTGGTCGTGCTTGCACGCCGGCCGGCGGCGCCCGGCTATGCTTGCGCGGACTGAACGCATCCCCGGAGACCCCCGATGCCGATCACGCAGGCGAACCGACCGGTCACGGTCAGCTGCAGCCTCGGTACCGACAAGCTGCTGCTGCGCCGGCTGCACGGCCGCGAGCGGCTCGGGCGCCTGTTCGAATACGAACTCGAACTCGCCTCCGAGGACTTCGCGATCGACCCGGCCGGGCTGCTCGGCAAGCCGCTCGGCGTCGAGCTCGAACTGCCGTCCGGCGACGGCTCGCGCTGGTTCCACGGCATCGTCGCGAGCTTCGGGCAGAGCGGCAGCGACGGGCGCATCGCCACCTACCGCGTGCGGCTGCGGCCGTGGTTCTGGCTGCTGACGCACTGCTCGGACTGCCGCATCTTCCAGGCGAAGAGCGTGCCGGACATCGTCAAGCAGGTGTTCGAGAACCTCGGCTTTGCCGACTACGAACTGAAGCTCAACGGCAGCTACGCGCCGCGCGAATACTGCGTGCAGTACCGCGAGACCGATTTCGACTTCGTCAGCCGCCTGCTGGAGAAGGAAGGCATCTTCTATTACTTCCGCCACGAGGACGGGCGCCATGTGCTGGTGCTCGTCGATGACAACGCCAGCCTCGCCGCGCAGCCCGGCTACGAGGAAGTGCCGTACTTCCCGCCCGACCAGCTCGGGCGCCGGCCGCGCGATCACCTGTGGGCGTGGTCGCAGGCGCTGAGCGTGCAGACCTCGGCGCTGACGCTGAACGACTTCGACTTCGAGCGCCCGTCGGCGCAGCTGCTGGCCGCCTCGAGCGCGAGCGGTCCGGCCGCCGGCTACAAGCGCTACGACTACCCCGGCGCCTACACGCAGACCAGCCCCGGCGAGCACTACGCGCGCACGCAGCTCGAAGCCCTGCGCACGCGCGCCGCCGAATGCCGCTTCACCGGCGATGCCCGCGGCCTGTCGTGCGGTGCGCTGTTCACGCTGAGCGGCTGCCCGAACGACAAGCTCAACATCGAGCTGCTGATCACGTCGGCCGAATACCGGCTGACGCAGGACGCCTACCACAGCGGCCCGAACGCCGGGAAACTCGACTTCGAACTCGACATCGCCGCGCAGGACAACCAGCTGCCGTTTCGCAGCGAGCCGCTGACGCCGCCGGCACAGGTGCTCGGGCCGCAGACCGCGATCGTCGTCGGTCCGGCCGGCGAGGAAATCTTCACGGACAAGTACGGGCGCGTGAAGGTGCACTTCCACTGGGACCGCTACGACGGCCAGGACGAGCACAGCTCGTGCTGGATCCGCGTCGCGCAGGTCTGGGCCGGCAAGGGCTGGGGCGGGATGATGATTCCGCGCATCGGCCAGGAGGTCGTCGTCGACTTCCTCGAAGGCGATCCGGACCGGCCGCTGATCACCGGCCGCGTCTACAACGGCGAGCAGCCGGTGCCGTTCGCGCTGCCGGCCAACGCCACGCAGAGCGGCTGGCGCAGCCGCTCCAGCAAGGGCGGCTCGACGGCGAACTGCAACGAGATCCGCATGGAGGATCTCAAGGGCTCCGAGCAGCTGTTCATCCACGCCGAGAAGGACGAACTGCACGAGGTCGAGAACGACCAGACCCTGTCGGTCGGCCACGACCGCTCCGAGACCACCGGGCGCGACCGCACGCTGGTGGTCGGGCGCGACAAGTCCGAGACCGTCGACCGGCACAAGACCGTGCACATCGTCGGCAACCATGTCGAGCGCATCGACATGAACATGGAGGTCTCGGTCGCCTCGAACCTGACCGAGACCGTCGGCATCAATTATTCCGAAACCGTCGGCGCGGCGATGGAGCTGACCGTCGGCGGCCTGCTGAACATCGCCGTCGGCGCGGCGATGAGCGAGGAGGTCGGCCTGCAGAAGACCGACGTGGTCGGCGGGGCGCATTCGGTGACGATCGGCGGCAACCGCTCGATCGAGGTCGGCGGCGCCGTCACCGAGACCATCGACAAGGACCAGACCAACAAGATCGGCAAGAACCTGACCACCGAGGTCGGCGAGAACTGCAAGGAAACCGTCAAGAAGGACTACTCGCTGCAGGCCAAGCGCATCCAGCTGGTCGCCGATGACGAGATCGCGCTGAAGACCGGCTCGGCCGAGCTGACGCTGAAGAAGGACGGCACCATCCTGATCAAGGGCGCGAAGATCACGATCAAGGGCAGCGGCGACGTGGTCATCAAGGGCAGCAAGATCGCGGAGAACTGAGCATGAAGCAGATCACGCTGCGGATTCCGGCAGCACCCGCGCCGGTTCCGGCGGGCAGCGGCGGCACCGAGGGGCTCTGGAGCGGCATCGACGCCGAAGGCCGGCCGCTGGTCGACTGGCCCGGCAATGCGCACGGCGCGCCGCAGCCGGCGCGCTTCCTCGCGCACGTGCTCGACGGCCAGCGTCCGGGCCACGCGCCGCTCGCGGTCTGGCTCGATGTCTCGGGCGCGCAGCCGCTGATCCTCGGCGTCCTCGCCACGCGGCTCGCGCCGGCCGATGTCACGCTCGACGGCGAGCGTGTCGTGCTCGAAGCCGCGTGCGAACTCGAACTGCGCTGCGGGCCGGCGCGCATCGTGCTCACGCGCGACGGCGAGGTCATCGTGCGCGGCGTCAACATCACCAGCCGCGCTGCCGCCAGCCACCGCATCCGCGGCGCGTCGGTGCAGATCAACTGACGGCCGGGCGGACCGCCACCCGCGCACCTCCACCGGCCCTCCTCCGATCCTTCACCGCTTCCTTGCCCACCCGGGGTTTTCGCGATGCCCGTGACCGTCGGCGTCAACATGCTTTCGGTCGTGCATGCCGGCAGCAACGGCATCACGACCGCGTTTCCGGATGTCTGCAAGACGCCGGCCCCGCCGGCGCCGCCGATTCCGATCCCGTACCCGAACATCGCGCAGTCGAGCGATTCGGCCTCGACCGCGAGCAGCGTCACCGCCGACGGCAATCCGATCTGCGTCAAGGATTCGAACTTCCGCATGAGCACCGGCGATGAGCCCGGCAGCCTGCTCGGCGTCGCGTCGAACAAGATCAAGGGCAAGGCCGAGTTCGTGAATTTCTCGTTCGACGTGCAGGCCGAGGGCAAGAACGTCTGCCGCGCGCTCGACCTGATGCTGCACAACGACAAGAACACGCCGCCCTTCCCGGTGCTGCAGGGGCCGATCATCGCGCTGCCGTCGGACGAGGACGTGGTCTGCTGGTGCTGCGGCGAAAGTTTCTGAAGCCGTCGAACCCTTGTCGATGAGCCTCCGATGAGCACGCCTCCCGTCGCCATCACCGGCATCGGCCTGGTGTCGGCACTCGGCCTCGACGCCGTCATCGCCTGTGCCGCGGCGCGCGCCGGCCTCAACCGCCTGCGCGCGCTCGACGTGCTGCAGTGGAGCGCGGCCGAGGTCTTCGGCGGCGAGCCGGTCGCCGGCCACGCCGTGCCGCTGGTCGCCAGCGGTTTCGTCGGCTTCGCCAAGACGCTCGCGCTCGCCCATCACGCGCTCGCCGACCTGTTCGCCCGCACCCCGCTCGCCGGCGCCGAGGCCGCGCACTTCGGGATGGTGCTGCTGGTGTCCGACGGCTTTCTCGAAGACCGCCTGCACGATCCCGAGGCCGAGGAGGACCTGCCGCCGCCCTCGCAGCGCTGGCGCGCCGAGGCGGCGCGGCTGGTGCCGCTGCTGGCGCGCCTCGCCGGCCTGCCGCCGGCGCGCTGCCGCATCGTGCACGGCCACCATGCCGAGTTCGCCGAGGCGCTGGCGCTCGGTGCCGAGGCAATCGCCCGGCAGCGGCTGCAGGGCTGTCTGGTCGGCGCGCTCGACTGCGCGTTCGAGCCGCAGCGCCTGATCGCCGCCGCCGAAGCCGAGCTGCTGAAGACCGCCGGCAACCCGGTCGGTCACCTGCCTGGCGAGGCCGGCGGGTTCGTGCTGCTCGAAGCTGCCGGCCGCTCCGGCGGCGGGCGGAAGGCGCTCGCGCGCCTCGGCGGCCTCGAACGCCGGCGCACGCGGGCCTGGGACCCCGAGGCCGCGGCGCCCGATGGCAGTGAACTCGCGGCCGCGCTGATCGGCGCGCTGCCGCCGGCTCCGGGCCCGGGCTGGTTCGTCGGCGATCTCAACGGCGAGGCTGCGCGCGCGCAGGAGTGGGGCGAGGTGCTGGTGCGCGTGCAGCTCGCGCGCGCCGGGGCCGCCGACTGGCCGCTGGAGCTGCCGGCGCTCGCCTTCGGCGAAACCGGCGCGGCGGCCGGCGTGGTCGGCACGGCCTTCGCGCTGCACCAGTTCGCCCGCCGCTGCGCGCCGCCGGGCAGCGCGCTGCTGGCGCTGGCTTCCGACAACGGCGCGCGCGCGGCGCTGCGCCTCGATCCGCCCGCGGGCGACTGAACGCACGACCGACACGATGGCCAAGAAGAAGAAACACAAGCCGGATCCGGAAAGCTGGAAGTTCAAGCGCGGCCGCACGCAGCGCGGCCACATCGACAGCTGCGCGAGCGGCTACACGCAGACCGCGAAGAACCGCTTCCGGCAGGTGCATCACGTCGTGCCGGTCAGCAGCTGCTCGGACGCGACGATCTCGAAGTACGTGACGGCCGCCAAGCTCAAGCTGCTGCACAACTGCATGGCCGAGACCGACTGGAAGATCGACGCTGCCAAGAACGTCATCTCGCTGCCGCTGAAACCCGTGTATCTCGACAAGCGCGCGCCGGCCGGCTGGGACAAGCTGCCCTGCCATCAGGTCGAGCACAATCCGGCCTATACCGATGCCGTCAGCGACTATCTGAAGGACAACGTCTGGAACAAGGTCCAGAAGCAGGCCAAGAGCTGCGAGCTCGACCCCGAGGACCTGAAGAAGAAGATGGAGGACGCGAGCGATCACTGGCGCGACTTCCTGACCGATCGCGGCAAGGAGCACGGCGGCACCAAGAAGTGCTGGGACAAGCAGATGAGCATGCCGGACACCTGGTACATCCCGTTCTCGATGAACCCGGGCACGCCGACGCCGCGTGCGCCGGTGAAGTGGGATGACCTGAGCGGCAGCATCAAGGAAAAGCTCAAGCAGCTGTTCCAGCTGCATTGACAGCCAGCCCGGTGCGGGGAGGCAGGCACGCATGTCCGAATACAAGCCCGAGTTCGTGATCTGGACCAGCCGCTACGTCGAGGGCTGGTGCACGCTGCTGCGGCCCGAGCCCTATGAAGACCTCTACGAGCTCGACTACGGCCAGCCGCTCGCCGACCGCTGGCCGGCCGATTCGGTCAGCCGCATGGACCCGGACCGGCCGAAGGACCTGCAGCTTGCCGACAGCGTGCGCTGCCCGTACGCGCGCACGGTCTCGACGCGGCTGCGCGCTGCGCTCGAAGCCGCCGGCGAGACGCGGCTCGAATTCCTGCCGCTCGCCATCCTCAACCACAAGGGCCGGGTCGCGGCGCGCGACTACTGGATCGTCAATCCGCCGTACACGCTCGACTGCATCGACCTCGACGCCTCGAACGCCCGCTGGGCCGGCAGGATGCTCGACGCCGACGATCCGTTCACGGCCTGCGACCGGCTGGTGCTGCGCCCCGAGGTCGTGCCGGCCGGGGTGCAGGTGTTCCGCGCGCGCTTCAAGCCGAGCCTGCTGCTGATGCGCCGTGCGCTGGCCGAAGCGCTGCTGAACGAGGGCCTGAGCGGCCTCGCCTTCGGCGAGCCGGACGCCTACCGCGGGCTGGCGGCCTGACATGGACCCGCGCGATGCACGGCCGCTGATCGCCGGCGCGATCGAGGAGGACCTGACGCTCTATGCCGTCGGCGTGCCGGCCGGCGAGCTGCCCGGGCTGTTCGGCCGGGTATCGGAGAATTATCAGGCGCTCGGCATTGCCATCCTGCTCGCGAGCGGTGAACAGGCGCGCTACCGCGAGTGCCTGGTGCGCAGTGCCTGGGCGCGGCTGCACCAGCTGCGCTGCGCGGGCGCGCTGCAGCCGCCGGCGCGCGAGCGTGCGACCAGCTTCGGCGAGGGCCTGTTCGATGCGCTCGCCGCCGGCCACTGGCGGCTGGCTCACGACATCGCCGAAGCCTGCCCGCCGGGCTGGATCCCCGAAGGCGAGTACGAGGACGACTTCTGTCACATGCGGCTGATCGGCCTGTACACCGGCGACAGCCCGCCGGAGCCGGCTGCCGTGCAGGTGCTGCTCGCGCGTCACGCGCAGGTGCTCGACGGCACGCGCACGCCGCGGCTCGCACTCGGGCAGGCGCTGTTCGATCACGACGCCGATGCCTTCGCGGCGG
>JAFEGB010000123.1 GCA_018240295.1 Pseudomonadota bacterium | reverse complement strand
GACTGGGGGTTGTACGAGATGCACGGCAACGTCTGGGAATGGTGTGCGGATGGTCAGCGGACCTACGACGAAGCGCCGCAGCAGGACCCGGAGGGTCCTGCTGGTAGGGCGCAGCGCGCCGTGCGCGGCGGCTCCTGGTTCAACGTCGCCGGGGACGCGCGCTCGGCGTTCCGCCGCGCGCTCGTCCCGGGCAGTGCCGTCGCCTTCCTCGTCCCCCTGGGTTTTCGTCTGTGCCTGAGGTCCCAAGCCCGGTAGCGGGACGCTCAAGGCTGTTCTGCCTTGCGGAGCAAGGCCGGCGCCGGATGGCGCCGTTGAAACGCAGCGCCCGGGGGCGCTGCGTTTCGCCGCCCCGGCGCGGGACGCGCCGGGGCGGAAGCCGCGTGGTCGGCCGGGTACGGTACGCATTTCAGGCATCGCTCGCTGCCCGGCAGGCATCCGTCCATGCGCGTCATCTGCGCTTCGCTGCGCGCTTCCATGCGCGTCAGCCGTGTAGGGTGCGCATTCATGCGCACGCGTTGCGCTGCACAACTTGCAGCAACAGGTTCCGGACTCGTCCGGACAGAGCTGGTGGATCAGAACGACAGCAAGGCAAGGCCTGGACAAACAAGCCCCTCCCCCCTCGCGGGGGAGGGGTTGGGGAGAGGGGGCCAGCGGCTGGCGCTACTGCCGGCGTCCACCCCTCTCCCCCGGCCCCTCTCCCGCAAGGGGAGAGGGGAGACCGAAGTCGCGGTGCCGAGACACGTTGCCTGCGGGAATTGCCGATTTGTGTAGATACCCATGCCCGGCGTGGAAAGGCGGCGGCCCGGGGAGCGTTCGGCGCCGCGCCTTGCGCGCGACGACTACCGGCACCCCGGGCGCCTTGCGGTTCGCCGTGGCCCCGGTGTGATACCGATCGCCCCGGAACGCTTTGCTTTTCAGCCCCTCGCCCCTCGTGGGAGAGGGGTTGGGGAGAGGGGGAGAAAAACCATGCATTTACGTGTGATCGGTGTGATCCGGTAGCGCACGGCGGGAGGCGCGGTCTGGTCCAGGGCGCACGGCGCGTCCACGCGGTGCGTCGCCTCGAGCTCAGGCACAGACGAAAACCCGGGTTGTCGATGATGTCGTCGGCATTGCCCGGGTCGTTCGCGTTGCGGTACGCCGAGCGCGCGTTCCTGGCGTCGTTGATCCAGGAGCCGCCGCGCACGGCGCGCTGCGCTCGCCGTTTTCATGCCGACCGGCCACCCGGGGCGCGAGCGTAGCGGTCCGCCGCCTCGCCGTCGCCTTGCGCGTGCAGCAGCCGGCGGCGGAAGCCGAGGGTCTCGGCGCCGGCCAGCGTCGCGAGCAGGCCGTCGCAGGCCCGCTGCACCTGGGCCGCGTCGGCCAGTCCCGCCGCCCGGGCGCGCTGCACGCGCATCAGCCCGCAGCGATAGCGCGCGAGCTTGCGGCGGCTGGCGAGGATCACGCCGGGGCGTACGCGAAAGTCGCAGTACGCGAGCCCCTGCGTGCTGCGACCGATGTGTGCCGTCGGTTTCAGCCGCAGCCGGCGCTCGTTCCATAGAAACTCGCGCAGCGCGTCGAGTCCGTCCGCCGCCTCGGCGCGGCTGTCGCACCACCAGACGATGTCGTCCATGTAGCGCACATGCGCGCGTGTCCCGGGTCGTTCGAGCAGGAAGCGGTCGGCGGCGTCGAGATAGGCATTGGCGAAGTGCTGCGAAGTCAGCGCACCGATCGGCAGCCCGCGGCCGGGCGTGTCGCTGCCGGCCGCGACGATGCGCGCGAGCAGCGCCAGAAAGTCCGCCCCCTTGAAGCGGCGCGCCAGCAGCGACTTGAGGATTTCGTGGTCGATGCTCGGGAAGTAGCCGTCCACGTCCACCTGCACGAACCACGGCCAGCGCCGCAACTGTCGCTGCACCTGCTGCACGGCCGCGTGCACGCCTTTGCCGGGTCGGCACGCGAAGCTGCTGGCGACCAGCATGCGTTCGAAGCGCGGTTCCGCGAGATTCAGGATGGCGTGGTGCAGCACGCGGTCGGCGAAGCAGGCGGCGGTGATCGTGCGGCGCTTCGGGTCGTGGATCGTGAAGCGGCGGGCGTGGCCGAGCGGTGCACGCTGTTCGACGATGCTCGTCGCCAGTTCGTCGAGCCGGGCGTCGAGCCCGTCCAGATAACGCGCCACCGCCGGCCGCTCACGCTTGCCGCGCGCCGCCTTCCAGACCGCCAGCATCAGGTTGTCGCGGGCGGCGAGGGCTTCGAGACCGATGGCGTCACGCTGCATGTTCGGGGCTGCCGGCGTGCGCCAGCCGCGCCGCCTGCACGCAGGCGAGCAGTTCCTGCCCGTAGCGTTCCAGCCGCGCCGGGCCGATGCCGTCGATGGCGCCGAGTTCGGCGAGCGTGCCGACGCCGCGCGTGACGGTTTCGGCCAGTTGCTCGTTGGTGAACACCGCGTACACCGGCACGCCGGCCTGCTCGGCGGCCGCCTTGCGCCACTGCCGCAATTCGGCATAGAGCGCGAAGTCCGCTTCGCCGAGCACCTGCTTGTAATCGACGCGCGCGCCGGCGCCGGCATCGCCCGTGCCCGCGCGGCGCTCTGCCGCTTTCAGCGCATCGGGCAGCTTGCCGGGGCCACTGGCGACCGCGACGCACAGCGCCCAGTGCGAATCGGTGCCGGCGGCAATGAACTGGCGTTCGACGGTCACGACGCGGTGCGCGGCACAGAAGCGGTTCAGCTCGTCCTGCGCTTGCTGCGGATGCAGCGCCGGAATCGAAAAGAAGTGGTATTGCAGGCTCATTTCTTCCTTTTACCGCCTGATTTGCCCGGTCGCGAAAAAAAATCCGTCGCGCGCTGCGCGCGCGAAGCCCCCGGCGCGTCCCGCACCGGGGCCGGTGGCAAGTCGCCCTCCGGGCGCCTCGCCCCCGACGGCCCTCCGGGCCACACCTGACCTGAGGACCTCAGGCACAGACGAAAACCCAGGCCGTCGAGGAAGCCGCCGGCAACGCCCGGGCCGCCCGCGCCGCGGCACGCCGAGCGCGCGCCCCCGGCGACGCCGATCCAGGAGCCGCCGCGCACGGCGCGCTGCGCACTACCAGCAGGACCCTCCGGGTCCTGTTGCGGCGCTTCGTCGTAGGTCCGCAGACCATCCGCACACCATTCCCAGACGTTGCCGTGCATCTCGTACAGGCCCCAGTCGTTCGCCGGCAGCGATTTCACCGGCACCGTGCGTCCTCGGTATTCGCCCTTGCTGCCGCCGGCATACGGAAAATTGCCGTCGTAATTGACCTGCGCCGACGTGATCTGCGCGCCAAAACTGAACGGCGTGTCCGTGCCCGCCCGGCAGGCGTATTCCCACTGCGCTTCGTTTGGCAGGCAGGCTTCGGCGCCGGGCAACAAGCCTTCCAGCGCCCGCAGGAATATCTGCACGTCATTCCAACTGACCCGTTCAACCGGGTTTTGCGGATCGTCCTCGAACCGACTCGGATTCCCGCCCGTCACCGCCTGCCACAGCGCCTGCGTACACGCCGTGTCTGCCAGCCAGAAGCCGCGCGTCAGCGTCACCGGGTGCTGCGGACCTTCGTTGTCATAACGCCCTGGTTCATTATCCGGCGAGCCCATTCTGAAGCTGCCGGGTTCGATCCAGCGCAGGCGTTGGGAGGCGCGAGCGTGGCGGGTTTCGATGTGTAGGTCGGCGTAAACGCCGTACCGGGCGTCGATG